>DASZXD010000353.1:0-51604 GCA_035546015.1 Occallatibacter sp. | reverse complement strand
TCCGTGGCGTCAAATTTTTGGGCTTCAGTTGACTTCGCGCGCGACTTCAGCCGCGCGGTTGAAGCCGGATTCCAGCCGATCGGTCGATTCGGTATAGGATTTTTGTCCGTCTTCATGCTCGGCACCTATATAGAAGTCGAGACCGAGCGTGCAGGCTCACCGAGGGTCCTGCTCCGTTTGCGCGGCATCGGGCGAAGAGGGGAGCTTGTCGAAAAGCTCCCAACCGGGCGTATCGGAACCGAAGTGCGCATCCATGTCACGCCAGCTATCACCAAGTCGCTGGCATCACTCGTCGAGGTTGCTAAAGCACGGGCACCGATGCTTCCTTTCCAGATTAGGGTGGAGGAGGTTGGAATAGAGGGAACAAAGAGTTCGACGATTGAGCCGCGATGGTGGGCTTCGATCGGGAGCTCTGAGCTATACGAATTCCTAGCAAAGTGGCAGTACACCGCGAGATTGGGGCGTATCCCGGAAGAGGGGGAACTGGAGCCGGATAGAGGCTATTTCCCCTATCCGCCCATTATGTATCGTCGAAGACCTGAGCGCATCGAGAAGAGCGAATGGCCAGGGGCGAAGCCCGAAGTCTCAGAGGTAGATGGAAGACTGGTTGATGGCGGGAATGACGGGGGAATCGGAATTCTGGAGTGTTCACACGGAATCGCCATCAACATACGGCGCGGGGAGGGAGTTTTTGGATTAGTCGAACTGGGTGAAGTGGAGGTTGCGCCCGATAGGAATACTGCAGTCGGCAAAGACAGGAGCACCTATGTTAATGCAGTCAGCCGGCTGACCGCTGGCTTGAAACCTCGCGTTCGCGAGGAAATTGATGGATTTGAACAATTCGGTTCAATTCCTGCTCGCTACAATTTCCTGAGAGAACTAGCCGGGCGTTACGGCTCAGACGTGCTGGCCGGTAGCTCTTTGCGCTGGATACCGACATTGGAACAACCGGGTAATCTCATTCACAAATCCAGGGCGGAACTGAAGCGCCGACTGGAATCCGATTCCTCTGTTGTGATCTGTTCGGGGATCTCACCAAGTAAGGCTTATGACTTGGCAGCTCAGCGACTCGAAGCAAAGGAATTGAGCCGAAGCACCGCAGTTCTATTTCCACAGAATGAGTTCAAGGTCGATTATCAGCTCGAGAAACGGCTAGAAGTCGAAGAGGGCTCGTCGCGATTACGGGGCACCTTCGGCCAGATCATAGCGAAAGCGAAATGTCAGACTGAGCAGTTTCGGATGCTGCGGGTGGTTCTAGATTTAGTAGCGGAAGCGTGGTCAACCACGTCGACTAAGCTAGAGGAACAGCAATGGGAGATAGATGTCGACACGCTTCGTGGCTATCTGTGGGTAAACTTGAAGCGACCTCAATTTTCGGAATTGCCGTTGACCGGTGTATAGACGCGGTTGTTTGCACCCCTCGGTCAGTTCTTTAACTGACCATCAGTAGCGATTCGATCGATTACTGATAGCCGGTGTTCAGGCGACAGATGGCTGTAGCGTGCGGACATCGTAATCGTCTTGTGGCCAGCGAGTTCCTGGATTTCTTTGATCGATGCTCCGGCCATCGCCAGCCACGATCAGAATGTGTGCCGGTTTGAGTGCCAGACGTAGCCTCCAATCTTCGCCTCTTCCAAGCACGGTTGAAACCAGGATCGAGTGTCGAATCGGCCCTGTGACCCTTTGCGCTGAAAAACTGTGCGTGATTCCGTTCAACGTTCATAGGGCATAAGGCCCGAGAGGAAGGGATCGCGTGGAATGCGCCAGACGCTCGCCGGATCGGGACGCGGGGGATCGAAGCGTGGGATGCCCGATCGCAACAATTTAGCCAGCGGCAAATGTTGCGCGCGGACCGACTGGACGACGCACTTGGCCAGCTCAAGCGCACCGTAGGAATTGAAATGCGTGTTGTCGGCCAGAGCTTCTGACTGGTCCGGGAAAGTGTTCGCGGGGTAATGCACAAAAGCCTTCAACGTTCCTTCGGGGCCCATGGCTTCAAAGAGTGTCTTGCTCATCGCGTTCAAGTCAATGAGCGGCACGTGCTCTTCCTGCGCCACCTCGCGCATGGCATCCGGATAATCGCCCAGCGTGGGGACAATCTTGCCGTCAGGTGTGAAGTTGCGGCGATTCATCGATGTCACGAGGATGGCGTGCGCGCCGCGCTCGCGCGCGAGGCCGATATAACGGTGCAGCAGATCCTTGTACTCCGGAATGGACACAAAACCGCGGCCGGGTTTCTGGTCGTTGTGCGCGAACTGCATCAAGAGATAGTCGCCGGCGTGAATGGTGCTGAAGATTTTGTCGAAGCGGTGCTCGCCGACGAAGCTGGCGATGGTTTCTCCGGACTCGGCTTCATTGGCGATGGCGATCCTGTCGTTGAAGAAGACGGGCAGGATCTGCCCCCAGGCCGCCCACGGCTCTTTGTCCTGATCGACAACGGTGGAGTCGCCGGCGATGTAGACAGTAGGCACTTCGATCGGCTCAATCTCGATGGATTGGATCGCAGGATGGGCCCCGGAGAACTCAAGCGTGAGCTTTTCATCCCAGTCGAGGCTGCCAACTTCGCGGGGTTTAAGGCGGACTTGTTCGGTGGCGCTCACTTGCGGCGTGCGTACATTCACAATGAAGCTTCGTTTGATCGTCTTCCCTGGTTTCGTGTCGATTTCATCCAGCATGAGGCGGCGCGCCTCGGCCTTGATGGCAGTTGCAGCTGTGTTCTTGCTGCCCAGCACAACTGTGACACGGTAGTTGCCGTCGGGCTCAGTCACCGAGACGAAGAAAGCCTGATCGCTTGTGCAGGAGCCGTTTTCAATTTGCGGAGAGGGAGCAAGGTCAAAGCCAAAATCTTGTGCGCCAGCGCGGTAACGAGCACCTGCAAGCGGTTGCGTGTTGCTCCCGGCGGTCGGGGAGCACGTGAGATTCCACGCTGCCGGTTTCGCCGCCACTTCCTGTCGCAAGTGTGCGCTGGCAGCGAAACTGGACTCCGCGGCCAAAGCGCTTTGGTTGAGATAAGACGCGAGCGGCGGCTGCGCCTGGCGTAGCGCGAGCGCCACGCACTGAGCATTGAGTTCGGCGCCTTCGTCGCTGGTATGCGTGTGATCTTTAGGGAAGAGCAGTGCGGTCTTTTCCGGGCCCATGGCTTCGAGGCGGTCGGCTTCAATGTCCGACATATCGATGTAGGGAACATGCTCCTCGGCAGAGAGTTGTCGCAGTTCGGCGTCATAGCCCATATCGCGCTCGATGTGCGGCTTGCCATCGGCGCCCGGTGTCCAGATGTTGCGGATGGTGAGCGAAAGCAGCAGCGGTGTGGCTCCTTTGGCTCGTGTGTCGGCGATATATTTGCGGATATACCACCCGTAGGTGTGCACTGTCTCTGCCTGGCCGTTCGGCAGGGTTACGTTCTGAGTTTCGTCGCCGAGGCCTTTGAGGCTTCCGCGAGCCTTGGGTCCACTCAGATCGCCGCCGTCGTTGTGACCCATCTGAATGAGGACGTAGTCGCCCGGCTTCATCTCCGCGAGCACATGGTCCCAGTGGCCCTCCTGGAGATAACTGCGGCTGCTGCGACCCGCAATGGCGCGATTGGCGACGTTGATTCTGCTGGTGTCGAAGTAGTGCGCCAGGTGATCGCCCCAACCAAGATCGGCCTGATTCCGCGCCGTAGAGTCTCCGACGATGAAGACAGTTGGCAGTGCCGGATTGAGTGCCACAGAGGGCGCAGCCGAAATTTGTTGTGGTGTTGGTGGCGGTTTGAGCGACTCGCCGTCAGGAACTTGCGCCGGTCCGCTGGCTGCTGCGAAAAGAAAAAGGAGAACGCCAATAACAGGGACTGCCGGGCGAAGGATGGCTGGGGACATAACGAATGCTTCTCCTCGCTGATGTGCCGGCAGAGGAGTCTGCCCACATCAGCTCTCGCGAACTCGACATTAGCAAAGAATATATTTTTTTATTGGCATGAAATCTCACTCCTCAATATAGGCATAGGAGCCCGGTGCAAGCGACGCATTTTTGAGAAATCTGACCGAACAGGAGGTTCGACCTCATCATCAGATATTCAGTTTGTTGCTGCTGCTTCCGGCTGGCGCGATCCTTCTATGCCATGGGCCTTCAGGAAAGCAAAGATCTGAGCGTCAAGCGTACTCCACTGCTCGCGGTTAAAGCCATGCTTCGCGCCAGGAACGATAACAAGTTCATTCGGCGCGTTGTCCATGTCCAGTGCGTCGTGCAACCGAATCGACTGCTCCACCGGCACAGTGGGATCGTCCGCACCCTGCGCGATGAAGATCGGCGGCAAGTTATGCCGTACGTACGTAAGCGGCGAAACCTTCAGCGCCAGCTCCACGCGCGCAGGTCCTGACGGAATCCAGTCATCGGCCCAGGATTGGTGATGCGGTCCGTTCAACAACTCCACGGCGTCGGTTATGCCATAGCCATCCACAACGGCAGCCACAGGACTTACCGGGCCAAGGTGCGCGGACTTCGGGGTCATGCCCACCATCAGTGCCAGATGCCCCCCTGCCGAGCCGCCTGTCACGACGATGCGATTTGGATCGACGTGATATTGGCGCGCGTGCCGGAACAGCCAGTGCGTAGCGTTGAGCGCATCGGTGACGGCGGCTGGCGCGGTTGCCTGAGAGGCGACGCGATACTCCACATTGACCACAACAAAGCCGCGCTCGAGATAGGGAAGACACAGCGAGCTGTAAGCGGTCTCTTTACCGCTATGAATCCACCCTCCGCCATGAAAGACCACAACTCCCGGCATGTTGATGCCGGCTGAAGCCCTTGGCGACAGGATGTCCAGCACCGTCGCCGCATAGCGGTCATAGTGGACGCCACGTTGAATCGTCACCCAATCCGGCAGAGGCGGGTAGTCAACCGGCCCACGTGCTCGTTGCGGCGCCTGGGCGGCAGCGGTTACCGCCACTACCGCCAAAGCGATACCGATTGACCACAACGCTCTGCGCCGAGTCGCGAGATCGAGAAGATAGCTCATTCCTCGATACATATTGCCTGCTGCGCTCAATGACTTCATGCAGGTGTGATGGTAATTGCGGCATAGACCTAAAGGCAAAGTATTTTTCTATTGACAATCCTGTTCGCTGGAAATTGGGGCACTCATCGAGGTCTGACCACCGCGGTTTCCGCGCCGCTGGATAGTGCAACTTCGTTTTCGTCTGAGAAAGATCGCACGACCGTGGCCGTCCGCGTTTGGCCGCCAGGTTCCGCGCTGTGCAACCGGTAGCAGTTCTGTTCGGCTGCTCCAGCCTCTTTGCAGGCCCGCTGCGTCGCGTTCGCGACCGCTACCTCGATCTGACGGAGCCAATTTACAACCTGCTCAGGCCAGTACTTCTTTCCTCGTCTCGTGGGCTCTTCTTATCCAGCCTGTCTCCTTTTCACTGGCACCATTCGAGCCGGGAACTCCAGGCAGGGTGCCGGGCAAATTCCATACCCGCTCGCCTTACCCCACGGATGCAGAATTTGCCAGACAGTCCCGGTGGCTGCAAAAGCTTCTTTTCGGCCGCGTGAACTCAGGCCCGTTCGCGCTGTGACGGTGGTCACGCGCTAAGAGCGAAGGATTTTGTATTCCTAACATAGCAGCAAGACTGCCAATCCTTTTGCCAGTCAACTGCTGCTACGCTGGGCGACATCGTAGAGAACTCCCATTCGATCTCTGGACGCCCAACGCAGGCGACAGAGTGATCCTATCCGGCGCACGGTTTCTCGTGAATCACGTGTCGGTCAGACCCTAAGGGCAACTGACGAGCTGGCTGCCGGAGACGTGAAGGCTACAGCGCTGGCTGATTCCTTCTCGTCGAAGAAGGGAGATCATCGTGTTTGTCGATTTTTTCATTCACCGTCCCGTTTTTGCCACGGTCTGCGCGCTATTAATCATCCTCTCCGGAGCGATCTGCATTCCGAATCTCCCGGTCGCCATGTATCCATCGCTGGCCCCGCCCGTGGTGAGCGTAACCAGCGCCTATATCGGTGCCGATTCTGAAACAGTGGAGAAGGCCGTCACCATACCTCTCGAAGAGGCAATCAACGGCGTCGAAGGGATGCGCTATATCAGCTCTTCCAGCACGAATAGCGGAGTCAGCCAGATATCAGCGACATTCAATACCGGATACGATCTGGATGTAGCAGCTATCGATGTGCAGAACCGCGTAACCAGCGCGCAGGGTCGCCTTCCTGGTGAAGTGAATGCCACCGGAGTGAGCGTTACCAAATCCAACTACAACTTTGTATTCGGTGCGGGTTTCTTTACGCTCGATAACCGCTACTCGAGCGAGTTCATTTCGAATTATCTGGATGTTTACGTGAAGGACGCTCTCAAACGCGTGCCCGGTGTCGGCGACGTGATGATCTTCGGAGAGCGCAAATACGCAATGCGCGTCTGGCTCGATCCCATGAAGCTGGCCGCGCGCGGGCTTACCACGACAGATGTAACGAGCGCCCTCTTGGAGCAGAACGTCGTGATTCCCAGTGGGCAGCTAGGGCAGCAGCCAGCCAGTTCGACACAGGCCTTCCAGATTCCGGTGCGCGTCAAGGGACGCCTCACTAGCCCACAGGAATTCGACAACCTAATTATCAAGAGTTCTCCGAAAGGCCTGGTGCAACTGCGTGATGTCGGCCATGCGGAGATCGGTGCAGAAGGCTATGACACGAAACTTGAGTTTAGCGGTCATGAGGCCATGGGCATTGGCGTCGAGCAGCTTTCGAATGCAAACGCGCTCGACGTAGATCGCCGCGCCCTTGCAGTGCTCGAGAACCTGTCGAAAAGATTTCCGCCCGGCCTTCACTACGCCGTCGCATTCGATACCACGACAGCCGTCCGCGAATCGATCGTGGAAGTGCTATTTACTCTTCTCGCCGCCATCGCCATCGTGATCGCCGTAATCTTCCTGTTCCTGCTTGACTGGCGCGCCACAATCATTCCCGCTGTTACGATTCCGGTTTCTCTCATCGGAACATTTGCTTTCATCAAAGCATTCGGCTTTTCCATCAACTCTCTAACTCTGTTCGGCATCACGCTGGCGACGGGACTTGTAGTTGACGATGCGATCGTGGTCATCGAAAATGTTCAGCGCCATATCCACATGGAACACTCCGATCCGTATCTGGCCACCTCGCGCGCTATGCGCGAGGTGACGAGCGCGGTGATCGCCACGTCTCTCGTCCTAATTGCGGTGTTTGTCCCGGTCTCATTCTTTCCGGGCACCACCGGCATCCTGTATCGCCAGTTCTCATTAACCATCGCGTTCTCCATTGCCATTTCGGCGTTCAACGCGCTCACACTGTCGCCGGCGCTTTCCGCACTGTTTCTGCGTGGTGAAGAATACCGCCCACATCAACTCGATTTCCTGCATGTCCGGTTTGTCTCGCGGCTGTTTGCGGCGTTCATTCACGGTGCAGACCGTCTCATCGGATGGATGGGCAACACGTATGCGAGCGTCATTAACGAAGCATTGAAATTGCGGTACGTGCTTCTCGTGCTCTTTTTCTTCGGCATCGGTGCAACAGCGTGGATCTATCGCGCGGTTCCTACCGGATTTATCCCGCAGGAGGACCAGGGATATTTCATGGTGATCGTGCAGGCGCCTCCGGGATCTTCTCTTGCCTACACGACGGCGCTGGCTGAGAAAGGCGCTGCGATTATCGGCCAGAATCCCGACGTTGCCGGGCTGTTCTCGGTTTCCGGTTTCAGCTTGAGCGGCAGCGCCGCAAACGCTGGCTTGATGTTTGTGAGTACAAAGGCCGCCCGCGGAGTCAAAACGGGGCATAGCACGGCCGATGTCCTCGCATCGATTTCGCCAAAGCTTGCGCAATTATTGTTCATCCCCAATGGGGGCCTGGTAGCAGCTTTTCAGCCGCCCGCAGTGCAAGGCGTGGGAAGCTATGGCGGCTTCCAGTTCAAGCTGCAGGATCAGGGGGCAAACACACTGAGCGATCTCGACCGCGTGGCGCACCAGATTGTGAATGCAAGCCGCGCGCGCAAAGATCTGACCGGCCTGATCACGACATTTTCCGCCAACGACCCGCAGGAACTCGTGACTGTCGATCGCGAGAAGGCCAAGGCCATTGGCGTTTCCATCGCCCAGATTGCCGCTACGCTTAACGTCTTCATGGGTTCGGAGTACATCAACGACTTTGACTTCAACAACCGGACCTATCGTGTCTACGTGCAGGCCGACCAGCCATTTCGCATGAAGGCCAGCGACCTGCACAGTTACTATGTCCGCTCTGAATCCGGACAGATGGTTCCTCTCGACAATCTGGTAACGATTGCCGAAAGCTCAGGTGCGCCGGTCATTTCGCACTACAACCTCTTCAGAGCAGTCGAGATCGACGGCTCCGCAGCCCCGGGCTACAGTTCCGGACAAGCTCTCGTAGCGATGGATCAACTGGCGCAGCAGAACATGATGCCCGGCATGGGCTACGAATGGACGGGGCTTACGCTCGACGAGATCGAGTCCGCTGGCCAGACCATCGTCATCTTCGGGCTCGGCATCCTTGTGGTTTACCTCACGCTCTCCGCGCAATACGAGAGCTTCGCGCTTCCATTCATCATTCTGCTCGCCGTGCCAATGGCGGTGCTCGGCGCGCTGGGGCTTGTTTCCATGCGTGGGCTGGCGAACGATGTCTATTGCCAGATAGGCCTCGTAATGCTGATCGGCCTGTCGGCCAAAAACTCAATTCTGATTGTTGAGTTCGCTGAGCAATTACGCCGCAAGGGCCGCTCCATTGCCGATGCGGCCATCGAAGCAGCAGAACTTCGCTTGCGGCCCATCCTCATGACTTCCTTTGCGTTCATACTCGGCGTGTTACCTCTGGTCTTCGCCACGGGTGCTGGTTCGCTGGGCCGCCGTTCGGTGGGCACAACGATCGTAGGCGGCATGCTGCTCTCCACGGTGCTCAATCTCATCTTCATCCCCGTGCTCTACGTGATCCTGAGCCGTTTGCTCAAGCGCGAGGCAAAACAGATGCAACCGGGACAACTGGAGCATGTTTCTTAATTCATGCAGTGAAGAAGAGCCAATACTCTATGCAGGCGCTTCGGGGAGACAGCTTGCTCCGGCTATATCCGGTAGCGGGCTATAACAGCCCAGCTGGAAGCAATCTCCAACCATTCCCATACCTGTAAGCCGGCTGGTCGGATCACGCGCGGCCCCAAATGATTTCTGCGGTTGTCCGGCGCTCAAGCATGTTTTACGAGGCCGCACTTTGTGAAACGCGGCTGTAATGTAATTCACTCACGTGTGCTCCTGTTTGGCTGACGGCGCTCAAGCGACTCGAGCCCACCCCAAAACTCTTGCATCGTCTTTGCCACTGTCAACGGAACTCTCACCCGGGCCACAATCTCCACAGGTGGCGGAGCAGCATAGAGGTACGGCGGCAGGCTTCTAGTAATCACAGAGCCGGCGCTGACGACAGCCCCTTCGCCGATGCGCAGGACTCGCCCACCACCTACAGCCACCACGCTGTTCGGCCCGACGAATGCTTCCTTTTCGATGATCACCCGGCCCGGACCACGTGCATGCGCAATGACAATCGAGCGCATGCTGATCTGCACACGGTCCTGAATCTCTATGCGCTCAGGCCATTCGTTGTCCAGATACACGTCGTCACCGATAAAAACCTCTCGCCCGATTTTGACGCCTCGCAGGCGATGTAACGCTGGACGCAGCGTGGTCGAGCCAGGGCAGAATCGGGCCATGAGTTGCAGAATACGGTTTGTCGCGTGCCGCAAGATGGATTTACTCACGGGAGTTGCCTCATGCTTGAAGTCTCGGTTCGCTGTGCGTCAGCCTGCTTCTGGCGCACAAAGGCTGCGAGCTTTGCCACGGAGTCAAAATTCGCCGTGGTCACCTCCTGCTGGCCAACTCTCAACCCGAAGGTCTTCTGGGTAAACTCCACCAACTCAAGCACGCCAAGAGAGTCGATGATGCCTTCCTGGAGGAAAGACATATCGTCGGCATAGGTGAAGCCGGTGTCGTTGTAAAGGAGATTGCGGGCAACGAAATCCCGAATATGCTCCTCGATTTGCAGATTATCTGGCTGATCTGTCATAAAGCATCACCGTTGATTCAGTTCAGTTGGCGCCGGAGCGAACGCGGCAACCGGCGTATGCATTTCTTCAGGAACGGTGCCGCTCCACCTGGCACGAGCCGCCGCAGCAGCGAGTCTAACCCGGTTCTTCGTCGTGAAAGAACTCCTTCGTCGAGTTGCCGAAACTGTTCGGTAGACAATCGCCACCCCGACACGCCGCAGTTATCGAGCACGTGCGCGATGGAATTCCCTTTGGGAATGACCACGACTCCGTTGTGGCACAGACACCAGTTGAGCGCAACCTGCGCCACGCTTTTGCCAAGCTCTCGGGCAATTTGTTTCAAAATGCCACGCGAGTCGCAGTCATACAGGCGCTGTAATTCGCGTCCAAGCGGACTGTAGGCGATCACCGTGATGTGATGGGCTTGGCAATAGGCAAGCAGGCCGCCTTCAATCGAGCGGTCAGCAATGTTGTAGCGCACCTGATTGGAGACGATTGGATATTTGCGCATCGCTTGGCGCGCGCGCTCGAGTTCAGATACAGAAAAGTTCGATACGCCGATAAAGCGCACCTTTCCTGCATCTGCAAGCTCCTCCATCGCGTTGAGAGTCTCCTCCAAAGGCACAGCCGGATTCGGTTGGTGAATCTGATAAAGATCGATCCAGTCTGTGCGCAACTGGCGCAGGCTTTGCTCGGCTGCTGCGAAAACATCCGCCCGGCGCAAATGTTGGCGCGAAACCTTGGTGGCAAGAAACACGCTTTCCCTACAACCACGGATAGCCTCTGCAACTACGGGTTCCGAGCCATACGATTCGGCGGTATCGATAAACAACGCGCCAGCCTCCAATCCAGCGCGCAACGGTTCCGGGCCTGCTCGATAGTCCCATGTGCCGAGGCCGATCTCCGGTATTTCAATTGCCGTCTCGCCGAGCTGTTTGTGATTCATAAGAAAAGCGGCTCCGGAATTGGAGGTTGCAGTCGCAGAAACTCGGTTGTGCGCTGTTTGCGCTGGATGTCGTCGAATACGTGTTGCACCTCAGCTTCAGTTAAATCCATGATCATTGCGGCTTCTGCGGCAGGAACGCCATGATTCAATGCGAACCACAGCAGGTCGAGCGTCTCGAATGGAAGACGGAAGAAAAATTCCTGCTGGTTGCAGGCCGCGCTATAGGTGTCGGTGGTCGGAGTGCGATCCTGAATGGACTGTGGTACGCCGAGATACTGCGCGATCTGATAGATCTGCGTCTTGTAGAGATGTGCGATCGGCTGCAGGTCTGCGCCGCCGTCTCCATATTTCACAAAGAACCCCTGGGCGTGCTCGTTCCTGTTGGCTGTGCCGATCACAGCGAACTGCCTCGACTCGGCGTGGTAATACAGCGTCGCCATGCGAGCTCGCTGCTTGAAGTTGGTCGCGGCAACAATCTCCAGCATCTCGCGGGCAGGCAGCGGCCGATTTTGCTCGCGGCCATCTGGAGCAATGACAGTGACGGAGAAGACGTTAAGAGTTCCACCCTGCAGCAGATCCTGCGGTAGAACAATCTTCGCCTTCCATCCTTCATTTGCGTCATACTCAGGAAACATCCGGCGAATCGCAGCATCACGGCGGGCGTAGCATCCGAAGCCGGTCAAAGCCGGCGTGATATTTTCGAGCACCGGCTCGACGCTGAACTTCGCAGCCAGTTCTCTCGCATAGGTTTCGCTCAGCGGATCGGAATCTTTGTCTGGCATCATCACTGCCACAACGTTGCGCGAACCGAAGGCGCGGACCGACAAGGCGAGCGCGACCGCAGAGTCAATGCCTCCGCTGATGCCCACAACGCCGCCACGTCGCAACGATTGCCGGACGGTCTGTTGAATAAAGCGCACCAGCCGCGCTGTCTCCTGGCTGGCGTCAAGGTCGAGAGATTGTCTGCTGAAGTTCATGGCGGTTATCACGCTGTTCGTTGCATTGTTTTCAGTCTGTGGATCGTGATTTGCTTATCTGTCGACAATGGCTCAGGGCGCCGAAAATTCTGGATGAACTGGTGATGAATAAGCTGCGTTGACAATATTCCCGCCAGGGCCATGTCATCAGTTTCGCCAAGTGCCGCGCCACTCTCGATCTTCCGCGCCAACTGCTCAACCGCGCCGGGCTTGAAGAATCCAGCGGCCTTTATGGCCCGTGGAGAGAGCAGGTAGTGCACGTAATCCGGTGTGGCCCCATTGAAGAAGCTGCGGTGGACAGGCGCGCGATACGGACGTTTGGGGCGGCGGTGGATGGACTCTGGCACCCAGGGCCGCGCAGCTAACTTGAGAAGATACTTCTCATCGAGGCCATGCAACTTGATCCTTGAGGGAAGAGCGTTGCAAAACTCCACCAGACGCACGTCGAGAAAAGGAAAGCGCCCCTCGACCGAATGCGCCATGCTCATTCGATCACCCTGCGAGGAGAGCAGATACTGTGACAGGAAAGTGGCGATTTCCAGGTACTGCGCTTGCGAGAGCGGTGGCCAGTCGCAGAAACCGTCCGGCAACTCCGATGCCAGGCGCGTAAAGGGATCTGCTTCCGAGTGCGGCAAACAACCATCGTCAAAGAAGCGCAGTGTGCGCCGGTTGTTGCGCCAGCGCACAGCGTGTGAATACCACGGTGAAGCAAAGTCGCGCAGTCCTTCGCCAAAAAACGCGGTGAGAACGCTGCCGTTAGTCCGGGCTAACCCACCGATGTCCGGGTAGAGCCGGTGCAGCAGCAGGGGGCGCAGCTTTGATTCCGGCTGGCGGGCCCAGAAGCGGCGAATCTTGGCCTCCTTAAAGATGTCATAGCCTGCGAGGAACTCGTCTGCACCCTCGCCCGTCAACACAACCTTGAAGCCGGTTTCCCTCACGAGCTTTGAGAGCAGGAACATCGGTGCCGGAGCGGTCCGCATCAGCGGTGTTTCGCAGTGCCAAAGCACATCCGGAAAGACACGCCCGATATCGGTGCTTGTCGCGCGCACCACGTAGTGCTCCGTGCCAAGACTCCGAGCCATCTCGAGCTGAAAGGCGCTCTCATCAAACTGCTTGTCTGTAAAAGCAATTGAAAAGGTGACTAGCCGGTTTGTGGTTTGGCGGCGAACGACTGATGCAATGGTGGAGGAATCCAGACCGCCGCTGAGATACGCGCCAACTGGCACGTCTGCCCGCAGGCGGATGCGGCACGCGTCAATCAGCAAAGCGCGGAATTCCTCGACGACGCTTCCGATGCCGCGCTCCAGTAGCTCATCTCTGTGCGCTGCAAATCGGCTCTTCCAATAGCATTGACTTTGGATTGTGTCTTTGTCGATCAGCAACCAGTGTCCTGGCGGCAGCTCAAAGATACCTCTGAAGACCGTGTTCGGAGTCTGCGTGGCCCAGAACGTAAACACTTCCGCCAACGCGCGCGGGGCCAGTTCCCGGGAAACCCGTGGATCGCTGAAGAGGGATTTTATCTCGGAGGCGAACAGAAACGTTCCATCGCTCGTTTCGGTGTAAAACAACGGGCGGACTCCGAGCCGGTCGCGCGCCAGGAAAAGCCGCCGCCGCACGGTATCCCAGATGGCAATCGCGAACTGACCGTTGAGCTTCTCAAGACAGTGCTGGCCAAGGTCTTCAAAGAGATGCAAAACGACTTCGGTGTCTGTCGCTGTACGGAAGCGATGTCCGCGTGCCAGGAGTTCCTCCCGAAGTTCGGGAAAGTTGAATATCTCGCCGTTGAAGACAATCCAGAGTGTTTTGTCCTCGTTCGCAATGGGCTGGCTGCCGCCGAGCAGATCAATAATGCTCAGGCGGGCGTTGCCCAAACCCGCTTCCTGATCGAGCAGAATACCGAACTCATCCGGCCCGCGATGACGCAGAAGAGCAAGCATCTGGCGGAGATCGCGTTCGGACGCGGATTGCTGCCCGGAGCGATTAAACATACCCACAACGCCGCACATCAGCTTAAGTCCCGTGTTCGAATCTTCCCGTTATCGGTCTTTGGCAGCTCGCTGCGGAATTCGACGTATTGCGGGATCAGGGCGTCTTCCAGCCGTGCTCTGCAATAAGCAATCACATCGGCTGCAGTGAGCACTGCGCTGGGTGCGACGATGAAGGCCTTCACCGCCTGGCCCAGCAGTGGATCGGGCACGCCAATCACCGCAGCATCCTGAACGCCTGGGATTCCATACAGCACGTTCTCCACTTCGCGCGGCGCCACTTTCTCGCCGCGGCACTTGATGATGTCATCTTTGCGGCTGACAAAATAGAAGTAGCCCTCCTCGTCGGTACGGAATAAATCGCTGGAGTAGCAGAGCCGCTCGCCGGCTATCGGGCCTGGACGAAAACGCTTTGCTGTTTGCTCCGCATCGTTCCAGTAACCGCGCATGACGTGTCGGCCTCGCACTACGAGTTCGCCAACCTGACCGGGGCCGAGCCGATGGCCGGTCTCGTCTTCGATCCATAGTTCGGTTCCGCGCATGGCGATGCCCGACGAACCGGGGCGCACCTCGGCCTGATCCGGCGGCAGGTACATGGTGCGCGCCACCTCGGTCAGCCCGTGCATCAGGAACAACTCAGCCTTGGGAAAGATTTGCCGCAGACGCTTCACATGCTCCACTGGCAAACCTGCAGCCGCGTTGGTCAAATAACGCACACTCGAAAGATCGAAGCCGCTCAGATCCATGCCTAAGAGAATCGAGTAGATCGTCGGCACCCCGGCAAATCCTGTGGTGCGCTCCCGGGCCATCGTCTGCAGGATTTCGATCGGGAAAGCGAAAGATTGTTCGAGCACCAGCGTGCTGCCGGCGAGGAAAGCAGCCATCAACTGATACAGCCCGTAACTCGATGCAAGAGGAAGTACGCTCAGAATCACATCATCGGCGACATTATTGAGATACTCCACAATGGCCTGCGTCGCAAAGACGACGTTGCTGTGGTCGCACATCACGCCCTTCGGTTCTCCGGTCGTGCCGGATGTATAGATCAGGCAGGCGAGATCGAGATCAATGGTACGGCACAGCGGTTGCGAAGAAGGGAAACTGCTCTGGATTTGAGTGAAATCCCAAACGCGCTCTGCTTGCGGACGGCTCTGAGCGTTCGCCGAGGAACACGCAACGACTCTTACGCCGATGAGTTCATCCATTCGTTGCGACAGGCCCGAATCCAACGCATGGCTGTCGGTAATCAGCGCGGTCGAACGGCTGTTGCTCAAGATGTAGAGGAGCTTGTCCGTTTTGGTAGTTCGATTGATGACCACAAAGACGCCACCGGCTTTAAGCACGCCGAAAATGCTGACTACCAGCTCGACCGAGTTGTTCAGATAGATGGCCACTCGGTCACCGCGCACAACGCCGAACTCGCGTAGCGCGTGAGCCAGCCGGTTTGCCGCGAGTTCCAGCCAGCCGTAGGTATACCGTTGCCCTCGGCATACAAGGGCAACCTTATTCGGCCGCTGCGCGGTCGAGCTTTGTAGAAATTCGTGAACCAGCCTCAACAAGCAGATCCTCGATTCACTCCCTCGGCAACCTGCCGCTTGCCTGCGGGTGTATCGTTCAGTCTGACCGGGCGCCACATGTGGAAGGGAACACGGCTCCGGTCACGGATTTCTACCATAAGCTTCCGCACAAGCGGCCAATAGCGAAGCCTGGGTGGCAGCACCGAATCGCAGTCGACCCGGTTGAGAACCGAAGACGATATCTGCAAGGCCGCGCCTCCTTGAACTGGAATCGGGCCAACTGCATCGGCTGACGACGCAGTGCAGAAGAGTTCATTTTCCTGTGTACGTACAACAAGTAATTCCGATTCCAATGTTCCCCGCAGCCAGGGACGATGGATCATGAGCCATCGGGTGGCATGCGGGATGCGGACATCCACTCGGCGTGAGCCAGGTTTGAGGTGCAGGACGTCGCCCTTTTGACGAAATTGGTAGCAGGCGCGGGCGACATCGGTTGGAGTGCCCCAGCGTACGTTTGGCAGACTATTCACGATCCGCACGAAATCGGCTGCAAGATGGCGCTGATCGGCGAAGTCCCAATGATGCGCGGCAAGGATCAGTGGCTGTCCCAGGAATGCGGCCAGCCGCACCTCAGTCTGCCAGCCCGCCTGGGCCCGGATACGAGGGATCACCGGCACTGCTTTTTTCTCAAGGAGCGTGTGTTCTGCACCCAGCGAAGAGCGAAAAGCCGCACCAGGGTTGAATCGCAAAAGATGGGCCGTGCTGGCAAATACCGCCTCGTAACCCAGCCTTGCCATGGGTTCCAGCATTGCAACTGAAACTGAACCGTGAGGACACTCCATCACGCGGCAGACATGCATTCCATAACGTTGCTCCAGACGCCGGGAGCGTCGGAGTGCCTGGGCCAGAAGCGAAAGGTTCTCTGCATCCGGCAGAGATCGAGCGAGTTCCTGGTAAGTGTGGTCGTTGCCATGGAGCAGAACGGAGACGCGCGGTGCATTCTCACGAAATAGTTCCCTGGTCTGGCGATTAATCCACCAGCTGTCCAAAGGCACCGTCGCGACAGAGACGTAGAAGCCCTGCTCCCGCGCGTCGACCGCCAGCCGGTGGAAATCGAGGTGGCCGTATGTCCTGGTGTGGAGGCTCGGATCATCTACAAGAAGGCATGCCGGTGTGGGCGGCGACTGCCAGTCTGCTTCGCTGGTTAGATTGCGGATAAACTGCAGCAAGGGCAGCAGGCGGAGAAATCCGTTCGCTTGAAAGTTCTCGTAGATGTGATCCTCGGCGGTAAACCATGGCAGCGGAGACGTCACCAGAGTGACGTCGGTTCCTTCGATGCGCCGCTGTAACCAGATGGGCTTTCCATCCTGAGATGCGAGCACGATATCGTCTGCGGCCATAGGCATGGCAGACGCGGATTCCCATTCCTGTTCCTCAAAGCGATGACCACGTAAGCAAGCACACAGAACGGAGCTTTCACTGAGACGGAACTCGGCGCTCCGAGCCGATGCTGGCGAGTGCGGAGGAGCGGGCGCAGCAAAGACAGGCAGCCCCGCTTTAGCGGCGCCGCGAATCTCCTCCGGATTCTGGCCGCTTAGAATAAGCGCGTCCAAGCCATGACAGTCGCCGTTGGTCCAGGGGCGGAATTCGACGGGAAAAACACAGGCGAGCGCAGAGAAGAGAGGATTTACGGCTGATGCCAGCGCCTCTCCTCTTACTCCGATCGTCAACTGCCTGCACACGCCCATCGTCCGCGGAGTCGATTGGCAGGCGGCCTGTCAGTCAGGTTCTGGCAGCGCCTTCTTGCAACGACTCTCCCTCTCTACAACACAAGATCGGTGCGGGCGGCTTCGCCGGGTTTTACCGGACAAGAGCCCACGTCAAAAGCCTGAAAAACGAAAAGTCTATCTTGCATCTCGCTTTGCCTCAGTGATAGCCATCACAGGTAAGTACGTCAGAGCGAGGACCTTCTGCTTACGTGCAGTTCTAGGACATGCGCCATGGCACCACGCCCCCGCTCTGCAAAATCCACCGCTAAACGGTAGTCACGGAAATAACGTAGTATGGTTGGCGACCTGCGAAAATCCACGGTGAGCTCAATTGATCAACCTTCGATTCCCAGGTGTTCGGTCATGACCGAAGATAAGATGCCTCGCGCGCAGGTAATGACATCGGCAGCGCTGGCCGCACTCCTTTGCCTGGCCTTCAGCGTAGCTCTCGAAATGCACGGCTTCAGCCGGGTCACGCACTATGTTCCCGTAATGCATTCCGCCGCACCGCCAGCATGGACAGACCGGTTTGGCGATGGCACGCCCGATTTTCTGCGCCTGACCGATCCAGCCGATCAGGCTGCATTCCGCCGCTGGTTCGCGCTGATCGCGGAGTATCAGGCGATTCGGCCCAGAGCGGAGATCCCTCCGGAGATCGTCGACTGCGCAAGCCTGCTTCGCTATTCATATCGTGAAGCATTGAAGCGCCATGATGCGAACTGGTTTGTTGCAACCGGCATGCAGGTTGCCTCGCCTCCTGGCGAGGTGCGCGCATGGAGCTACCCTCACACGCCCTTGGGAACGTCGCTTTTCCGCGTGCATCCGGGTGCTTTTGAGGCTCCCGATGTGAGCAACGGTTCCTTTGCTCAGTTTGCCGATGCAAAGACACTTGTTGAGCGCAACGCATTTTTTGTGAGCCATGATGCGCGGCAGGCTCTGCCTGGCGATCTGCTCTTTTACAGGCAATTCGGGCAATCGTCGCCGTGGCACTCCATGATCGTCATCCGCATTGGCAATCAGGCTGCAGTTGTGTATCACACAGGACCTGATCACGGAAACCCGGGCGAGCTGCGCCGCGTTCTGCTCGCCGAACTGCTCGATCATCCGCAGCCGCAGTGGCGGCCCATGCCCGCCAATCCCAATTTCCTTGGTGTCTATCGCTGGAATATTCTTCGAGGAACTCCATGAAGCGCTGGCTAAAGTTGTTCGTTCTCCTTTTGCTTGGCTCGGCCGCAATGCCTGCCTTTGCTAAAGACGCGCCGCGTTCCTTCTCGCTCTCCGCTTCGCGCACCTTCGCTCCGGGCGAGAGCGTGAAGATACAACTGCTGGCGCGCAACGTGCCGGAACTTGAGTTTCGTGTTTACAAAGTGCGCGATCCGCAGAAGTTCTTCTCCGCCCTCAGAGATCTGCACAGCTTCGGCGCTGAAAGCTCCTCCTCGTCAACCGAACAGATCGATCAGCGCACATGGCTTGAGCGGCTGCATGACCTCAAGGCGCATCTTTGGTGGCTGGTTCGGCATTTTTTTCACGGCCAGTTTACAGACGACGCGCGCGACAGTTTCCGGGAACAGCAGAGCAAGCTGGGCAAGCGCAGTCAGGTAGTGGGTGCAGCGCAGTTTGCACAGGTGCCTCTGCTCAATCCGAGCCAGCTCGTGGCCCGATGGAAGCTCGAGACACCCCCTGCTCTGGTGAGCGAAACACAACAGCTGCCCATCGACGGCCTCAGCGCTGGAGTGTATTTGATTGAAGCCACGGATGGAACCTACAAGGCATACACCGTGGCCCTGGTGACCCAGATCGCCATCGTCGAACGTGCCGAACAGGGCAAGACCGATCTTTATGTCGCCGACCGCAAGACAGGCGCGCCGGTAAAAAATGCGGATGCTGCACTATGGGCGAACGGAAAGCTGCAGTCCTCAGGCAAGACTGACGGCGACGGCATGGCTTCACTCGCTCTGAATGGCTCGTCATCGCAGCCGGGCCGCGAACTGGACAACGTGTGGATCATGGCCCGCAGCGGCTCCGATACAGCCATCGTCACGCCGTGGAGTTATCAGTTCGGTCTCGGCCAGCCGAGCGGATTGATGGCATACATCTACACCGACAGGCCCGTTTACCGGCCCGGCCACACGGTGCATATCAAGGGAATTGTGCGCAAAAGCCAGGACGATGCTCTGTTGCTGCCGCAAGACCAGACGCTTACCATGACGGTGACCGCACCCGACAACAAGGTCGTACTCAAAAAAGATCTGCCGGTTTCCGCGCATGGAACCGTGACAGCGGACATCGATCTCGATGCCGACGCAGCGCTGGGCTATTACAGTATCGAGCTTCGCTCTGCGAATGGGCAGACGGACAGCGGAAATGGCAGCTTCTATGTCGAGGATTATAAGAAACCCGAATATCAGGTAACCGTGAAGCCCGCCGCGCTGCGCGTCCTGCAGGGAAACACGATGCAGGCAATCATCGAAGCACGCTATTTCTTCGGTGAGCCGGTCGCCGGCGCGAAGGTGAAGTATGTTGTCCACACTTCCATGCATTACTGGTGGGATGAGGACACCGGAGACGATAGCGGCGATCAGGCGGATGCTGATACCGGCGATATCGACGGCTCCTACAGCGCCTTTGATGCAACCGAGCAGCAGGAGCACGATGGTGTGCTCGACACGAATGGCAGGCTTACTGTCAGCATCCCGGTTGCCGTCGACGACAAGCAGAACGACATGGACTACCGTGTCGAAGCACGGGTGACAGATGTAGGCAATCGCGAAGTGAGCGGCCATGCAACGGTTCTGGCTACTTATGGGTCTTTCCGTGTGAGCGTCGAGCCAACGAGCTATATGGTCCAGGGCGGGCAGCCGGTTCGCGTCAAGGTCACCGCGCAGGACTACGATGGCAAGCCGGTGCAGACCCAGGTGCATGTCGTCGCAGCATTGGAGAAATGGGATTCCGTGACCCACGAGCGGACTGACACGACGCAGGCCACACGCGATGTCACCACTGGAGCGGACGGTACCTCACTTGTCGATCTGCCGGTCAGCTCGAATGGCGATTTTCAAATCACTGCCAGCGCGCAGACGCCCGAGAACCGCACTGTTAAAGGGCAAGCATGGGTGTGGATATGGAACGGCTCCGGCGAGTGGTATCAGGCCAACGCACAGGCTCAGATTATCGCGGACAAGAAAAGCTATCAGGTGGGCGATGTTGCTCACCTGCTGCTGGTCACAGGACTCAAGGAATCGTGGGCGGTTGTCACCTCAGAAGGCGATTCGGTGCAATCGCGACAACTGATTCATCTGACCGGTGAGAGCGCATCCTTTGATGTGCCCATTACGCAGAAGGCACAGCCAAATCTGGTTATCAATGCGGTTCTTGTGCATGACGACCAGTTGATGACCGCGCATAAGAGCCTCAAGGTCCCGCTCGTCGAGCGCACGCTTACCATTACGGCCACGCCTGGCAAGCAGATCTATGAGCCCGGCGAAAAGGGCAGCTTTGATGTACTGGCCGTAGATTCCAAAGGCCAGCCGGTTCAGGCTGACCTGAGCTTTGGCGAAGTGGATGAGGCCCTTTACTCAGTGCGGCCGGATGTAAGCGGCGATATCGTCGCCAGCTTCTATCCTCAGCGCGAAGCCATGCTCGAGCCGGAGAGTTCCTTCGATTTCTTCTTCTCGGGCCAGGCGGGGACACAAAGCCCGCTGCTCGCGCAGCTCAATGCCAAACTCTTCCATCCCCGCCTGGCGCAGGTAAAACCGGGTTCTGACCTTGTAGTGCCCAAAGTACGCAAAGCGTTCCCCGATACGGCCTACTGGAACCCCAGCGTACGTACTGGCGTCGATGGCCATGCCCATGTTGAATTCAACTTTCCCGATGCGCTCACTACCTGGCGAACCACAATCCGCGCCATGACTGACGATGGCAAGGCAGGCAGCGTAGTAACCCGCGTACTGGTGCGAAAGAATCTCATCGTGCGTCTGGCCGCTCCGCGTTTCTTCCGCCAGGGCGATGAAACCGTGCTGCGGGTCATTGCGCACAACTATCTTGAGACTGCCAAGGACGTAACTCTCGCGCTCGATGTGAGCGGAGTCGATACGATGAGCGGGCAGACGCAGAAGATCGATATTCCCGCAAAGGGCGAAAACTACGCGGAGTGGCGCGTCAAGGCTCGCGTCACCGGCGATGCCGTGCTTACCGCCAAGGCGCTCACCAACGAAGAATCCGATGCGCTCGAGATGACTCTGCCCATCTTGCCCTATGGTGTAAAGCAGCGTGCGGCCGGCACAGGCGTCGTCTTCTCTGGAGCCGGTCAGAATCAGTGGTCCTATCAGTATCCATCTGCGTCTGATGCCGGCACGCGCGCGCTGACCATCACCGTCGCCCCTTCCGTTGCGGGCACGGTCTTCGACGCGCTCGACTACCTCACCAGCTATCCATGGGGCTGCACAGAGCAGACCATGTCTGCTTTCTTGCCCGATCTCATCGTGGCCCAGGCCGTTGATAAGCTGCATCTCAAATCGCCCATCGACCGCAAGACGCTCGACGATATGGTCCACGCGGGTCTGGATCGGCTGGCGAGCTATCAGCATGACGACGGAGGCTGGGGATGGTGGCCCGATGATGCAAGCCGCGTGTTCATGACCGCATACGTTATAAGCGGCATGGCCCAGGCCAAAGACGCCGGTTACACCGTTGACAGTGATCGTCTCGACAAGGGACGTGCATGGCTTGTCTCAATGCTCAATGCGCATCCCGACATGATTCCGGGTCTCCGTGCTTACACGGTCTATGCGCTCGCCACCGCTGGTGGTGCGCCCAAAGATGCGCTCGATAAGGCATGGGGGGATCGCGGCAAGTTGAGCGACGAAGGTCTTGCGTTGCTCGGTCTCGCGTTCGGCGCGGCCGGCGACCCGCGGGCGCGCGAAGCAGCGCAGTTGCTCGAAAAAAAGGCCAGAGTCACCGGCCTCGATGCGCATTGGGAAGGGAACTACGATGAACTGCTCGATTTCTGGGGCGATACCTCGCCAGAGACCACTGCCTTCGCTCTCAAGCTTCTGGCCGAACAGGCTAAAGACAGCCCGCTGCTGCCCATGGCCGCACAGTGGCTGGCCCGGCACCGCGACGGCGATTACTGGTATTCGACCAAGCAGACTGCAATGGTGATCGAAGGCCTGACCGACTATCTTGCCCTCAGCGGAGAATTGGCAAACTCCTCTGATGTCGACGTGCTGGTGAACGGCACGAGCGTCGGCACGCGGCACTTCGGGCCCGGAGATGGATTTGCTCCGCCGTGGCGAATCAAAATTCCAGCCGCGCAGACGGGCAACGGCGGACAAGTGACCATCCGCAAAAGCGGCAACGGAATTACGTACTGGTCAACCGAGAGCGACTGGTACTCGGCAGACCAGCATCTCTTCCAGCAAGGCAAACTGGCGCTCAATCTCGCGCGTGACTACTACCTGCTCAAAAAGCGCCAGGATAAGCCTGCAGATCCCATCGCCTACGATCTCGCGCCGTTGAGCGGTCCAGTACATGTGGGCGACATCGTCGCCGTTCGCCTGGCGGTGAGCGGAACGGACTGGAAGTATCTGCTTGCCGAAGACCCCATCCCCGCGGGCACTGAGTTTCTGGACAACACCGGTCTTTACACGCTCAATAACAAACCAGATTGGTGGGCAGAATTGTTTACTCGCAAAGAGTTCCATGACGATCGCGCAGCCTTCTTTGATTCCGGCCTCAACGGCCGCCGCGAATATGTCTACCTGCTCAAGGTTGTGAATCCCGGAAAGTTCGTCATCAGTCCCGCGCAGGCGGGGCCAATGTACCAGTCGACAGTGCAGGCCACCACTGATCCTGCCATGCTTGAGGTGCAGCCATGAGCGCTCTCAAAGACCTTTCGCGCCGCCTCGCGTGTGGATGGCGATGGATCGCCGCTCAGTTCGGCGGCATGCTCCTGCTTGTGTTGCTGGGCCTGGGCTGGACCCGCCTGCCTGACCAGCACGCATGGCAGGTGTTGCTCTCGCTGCTTCTGCCGCCTGTGCTCATTGCCACAGTGCTTATGTTGCAAGCCGCCACGATGCGGGCCTTTCTCGGCAGCGAGCAAAACAGAATCAAGCTGGCCTGGGGCGCGCTGACGCTGCTCGTGTGGATCGCTGTAGTCTGTGCCTTCTGGTGGTTCCTCGACTGGTGCGACGATCATTTCTGGGACTGGGCCTCTTATCTAAACTCCAAGGCGCCGGCACACTGGCGTGCGCGCATCCTTACCTATCAGCACATCTACCATTGGCTCGTAACTGCCGAGTGGATTCTTCGCTGGATCGTGACTCCGGCTAAAGTGATTCCCTTGGCCATGGCCTCAGCGCAATGGGGCGTGCGATTGCGCTGGCGCCGCGTGCTGCATCTGTTATGGAACTGGCGGTGGTGGCTTGTCGTCGCCCTGGCCGCATGCGCCGCCATCCTGCTGCCTGGCCATCTGTTCGCAGGCCTGCCACATGGAACGGTCTCTCATCAGGTCTTGAGTGTGATTCTCAAACTGTTCGTAAGCTGGATACTCGCGCTCGGCAGTTGGGTCATATTGCTGGCCTGGGCCGCTGTCATCATGGTGCCGCAATCCAACGCCGGTCCATCGGAGGATGGTGAGGAAGATGCTCTTGTCACTGTGGCCCCGCCTGGCGGTCCGCCGTCACGCCACGATGCCGTAAATCTACCGTTGCCCGAAAGCGGTGACCACTCCGGCGGGAATTCCTGACCGCAGCCACGTCAGCACCTGCTCGCGTCCGTAGCGCTCGAGTAGCCGTGCAGCATACCACGCTGCTGCCCGGTGAGCCGCCTCCGCCTCCGCTTCTGTCGCCGCTCCGGTAAGTGCTGTGTCGAGCGCACTGAGTGGCAGTGCGGGCGCACCATGCGGAGCCTCTTCGCTCCACACCTCCACGAGGCCTTCGCGCAGCCAGAGTGGAGAATTCACTCCTGTCTCGCCTTCAAGCAGCGAGTGCAGAAACTCATGGCGCAGCGTTCCGGCCAGCAGATGCCGTTCCGATAGCGTGCGCAGCGGCTGAGTCCCTATCCACGCGCCCTCGGTAAAGGCTGCAACCCAGCCAGGCGCCAGCGTAGCCTCGCGAAATGCTGCCGTGGAAGTGAAAGCGCGCACCGTAACGGGCGCAGATGTATTCAGTCCTGAACGCTCGGCAGCCTCAGCGCGCGCGCGTTCCATCTCCGGCAGATATGTCGCATCGCGGGCATCGAGTGACTCCAGCACGAATCCGCGCCCGCTAAAACTCTGCCATTCATGCCCGGTCGCCTCATCTGCGGCCACAGCTCCGGGGAAATACTGTGCCAGAATCTGTTGCGCAGACCGTCCCTGCGCTGCCATTGCAGCCGCGCCACTCTGGCACAGACCCACGCCATGTCCCCAGCCACGCCCATGAAACAGAAAATTGTCGCCCGTGCGGCTCACTTCGAACCACGTGCTTGGAATCCGGTTCCAGCCCATTGATTCACCAACCGCCAGCCTGAACTCCTCGGCAGAGATCTCCATCGAATCCAGCCGCAGCGTTACAGCACGTCCCGATTCACCGCGCTGTACAATGCTCAAATCACGCCATCCCGGCCGCACGAGCCCATGCGCCGCTAACACAGTCGTCAGTTCCGTACGCGTTAGTTCGGTGCTCCATTGCCTGCCGCCATGGGCTACACAATAAGGGTCGACGCGCGAAGGCAGATAGGCCACAGGTTGAGCCCCAGGCCAGATTTCGTCGAGTGTCGCTGTCCTTCCGCCGCAGTCCTTGTGAAAGTAGCCCAAAGCCCGCTGTTTGTGAAACCACAGCGTCTCTTCTGCTGTAGCCAGCGTTGCAGCGTGCGCGGCAGCAGACCGCGCCTGCGCCCCGCCGCTCCAGTGCAAGAGCTGGCAATGCGTCGAGTCGCACAGATTGTAGTCCGTGTGGCCATGGCTCTCATGCAGTGCATAACTGCGCACCACAATTGCCAGCGCTTTCAGTGACTCGAGACTGTCCCCTGAACCACTCTCGCTTGCAACCACCCGTTCCACATAACTTTCCACCGGCAGCCGCACCGCAAAGACCAGCACTCCGGCGCGCGCTGTGATTACCACCGCATTGCTCAGCGTAACCCGCTCGCCGTGAGCCGCAAATGTGACCACGCCACCAGTCTCTATCTGCTTCACGTCTTCGGTCTTGCCGGCCACAAGCAGCCTCACGCTGTTGCCGACTGCATGCAAGCTGACAGGCTGTATCACCGTACGCCGTGCACATGTCTCGCAGGTCTGCACCGTAAATCCGCGGGCAGAATTGCCTGGCGACAGCGCCGCCTCGCGGTCATGCCACAGTGTCCACATGCCTACGCGCAGAAAGGAGCGCGGCGCCGGCGTTGAAGCGGCCATTGCGCTCTGCCGCACCGGCTGCATGCTGCATAGCGCCACGGCAGCCGCGAGGAAACTTCCGCTCACCAGCCGTGCCGCGAATCCTGCGCTCATGGGCGCTCCGCGAGCGCGCGCTTGAGCAACTCGCCCGCCACATGCGCCGCATCCGCGCCGCGTCCCGCAGGCATATACACCACCACAACCACCTGCGGATTGCCAGCCGGCGCAAATCCCGCGAACCATCCATGCGTCCGGCTTGAAGCTGCGCCTTCTGCGGTTCCCGTTTTTCCTGCGACCGGTACACTGCCCACAGCCGCCCCGGCAGCCATGCCAAAACTGGAGGAATCCTGAAGTGCTGCGCGCAGCAGCTCCGCGGCTTGCGCACCGCGATGCTCGTCCAACTGTTGCGCCAGCCAGCGATAAGCCTTTGCCATCTCGAACGGGGTCACGCGAATTCCTTCCACGCCCAGCAGCGCCAGAACCGTCTCGTCCGGAGTACGCGGCTCGCGGAACGCCGCCATCGCTTCTGGCTGCCCGAGCCCCGTGATATCCAGCAGGCCCGTCGCACGCAGCAGTTTGCCCAACTCTCCCTGCGGCAGCGTCCGCGCCACTTGGGCAAAGTAACTATTGCACGACCAGGTCAGTGCCTCGCGCGCATTGAACGGCGGAGCTGCCGGATGAGTGCACGCCAGCCTGTGGGCGGCCACCATCAGTTTGCGGTCGCAGGCCACGCGTTGCTCTGCACTCCATCGTCCTTCCGTCAGGAGTGAATACAACACCAGCGGCTTAAGCGTCGAACCCGGCGCGGCCAGTGTGCGCGCAGCCTCATTGCGCCGATGTGCAGCCAGCAGACTGCCGCTTTTTACGTCGAGCACTACGATCCGCGCATCGGGAGCAATCTGCGCAGCCTGCTCAACCCCGCGCTGCCACTGTTGCGCAGGTTGCACGCAGCAGGCAACTCGCGCTATACCAAATGCGACCAGAACCGCCGCCGATCGAAAGAAGTTCGACACATAGAAAAGTATGCGGCATGGAAACGTGTTGCCGCAGGCGCTATTTACAACAAGCGTTACCAGAGCCGGCACGGCTAGACTAGATTAGTTGCTAAAGCGATCGGGGAGACTTTGCGCCAGAGCTGGCCGAATTGTGCATGACGAATGAAGAACTGATTCTTGTGACCGGGGCTACCGGTTTTCTGGGCGTACAGCTTGTGCGCGAACTGCTGTTGCGGCATCCTGAGGCCACGCTGGCGCTGCTCGTACGCGACCGTCAGGGAGAAACGGGCCAGCAGCGCGCGGAGGCGTTTGTTCCTGCTGAAGACCGGTCGCGCGTTCTTGTCTACTCAGGCGATGTGGGTCAGCCAAATTGTGGGCTCTCGGCTTCCGACTATCAACGGCTTGCCGCCGAGGTTACGCGTGTCATTCACTCGGCGGCTACGGTGCGTTTTGACCACACACTGGCCGAGGCTCGGGCCATTAATGTCGAAGGCACGCGGCGCATTCTGGATTTTGCGGCGAGTGCACCCAGCCTGAGGAGTTTCGCTTATGTGGGCACAGCCTATGTGGCCGGCGAGCGAAGCGACCTGGTGCGCGAAGAAGAGCTCGTCGTTGGCCAGGGCTATCGCAACACCTATGAGCAGACAAAATCCGAGGCCGAGGCTCTGGTACGCTCGCGGCTTGGTGAACTGCCCGGCGTGATTCTGCGGCCCAGCATCATTGTGGGCGACTCGCGTACGGGTGTGACTTCGAGCTTCAAGATGATGTACTGGCCGCTCAAGATCTATGCACGGCGGCTATGGCGCACCGTGCCGGGCTACCCGGATGCGGTGCTGGATATTGTGCCGGTGGATTACGTCGCTGCAGCTACGGCTCGGCTGCTCTTCGACGAGGCGGCCTATGGCAGCACGGTGCATCTGTGCGCCGGGCCGCACGGCAGCGCAACGATCGATCAGGTTGCGCATCGCGCCGCGGAGTACTTTCAGGGACCCGAGCCTCGTTATATCAATCCGCGCATTTTCTTTGCGTTGATCAGGCCCATTCTGTTTCTCGCGCTCTGGGGGCCGAAGCGGCGCGTACTCGTTTCGGGCCGTGCCTATCGCGATTACTTCTCGATGAAGATGCAGTTCGATACTACGAATGCCGAACGGCTGCTTGGCCCGGCGGGGCTGCACCCCCCGCAGGTCATGGAGTATCTCGATAGGCTGTTTCACTACTGCGTGGAAAGCGACTGGGGCCGGAAGCCGGTGGTGGCGCAGTAGCCTCACAGCTCTTACTCGCAGGGTACAGAAACTGTGCCTATATTCCGCACGCAGAGACAGTCCATACTCGCTTCAATCGTGATTCGCTTCAATCGTGGCGCAGGGCTGCAACCGGCGACAGCCTGGCGGCGCGCATGGCCGGAAGCGCCCCGGCTGTCAGACCCGCGAGTACGGCGATGCCCAGTGCCTGAGCGAGCAGCAGCAAGGGAACACTCGCAGAGACGATGCTCGCCGTCTGTGGCAGTGCGGCCAGCACCCGGAGCGCGCACCAGCCTAGAACAATGCCCAGCAGGCCACCGCCGAGGCCAAGTGTCGCCGCCTCAAACTGGATCAGCGCAAGGACCTGCCAGCGCTTCCAGCCCAGCGCGCGCAGGATGCCGATCTCGCGCGTACGCTCGAAGACCGACATGGCCATGGTGTTGGCGATGCCCAGAATGCCGATGATGAGCGCGATGGCCGACGTGCCCCATGTGGATGCGCGCGCCATCTGCACCAGCTGATTGTTGCTGGCGCGCTCGGCTGCGGGCACGGCGCGCAGACCGGGAAGCGCCGCTTCAATCTGCGCTTGCACACGCTTGACATACTCGTCCTGCGAGATGCCTTTGGGTGCAGGCTTCAGCCGCACATGAAATGTGGAGACTTTGCCTTGCAGGCTGCTCAGCTTCTGGATCTGGTCAAGCGGCATGATGACCGCGTCGGCTTCGAGCGCAGAGTCGGCGTGATACACGCCGCAGACCGTGAAAGGCGAGCCCTGAATCTCAATCGTGTCGCCGGGCTTCTTCTTCAGGCCCTCGGCCAGCAGATCTCCCAGCATCACCTCCGGCTGCCCGTCGCGAAAGCGTGTCCCGGCGCGAATTTCGAGCGACTCGAACTCATAGGAATCGGCCTTCCAGCCGTAGGCTACGGCATTGACCTCCGGCGTCAGATCCATGAGGTTGTAGATCACCGGCGTGGCCATCGCCACCGCGGGCAGCGTGCGCAGTTTGTCGCCGACAGACTCGTCCATCGACGTGCTGAGAAAGGTTTCCTGAATCACGGCAATGTCCGTGCCGCTGCTCGAGTAGATGCGCAGCCATGACTGCTCAAAGGCGCGCGAGAAACCCACCAGGCCAACAAAGGCGCCGATAGCCATGCCGATGCCGCAAAGCGTAAGCAGCGTCCGGAGCCGCCGGCGCTGGAGATTTTTCCACACAAATCCGGTGAACGACAGTGAAGAGGCCATGCAAGTGTTTTTCTAACTGCGCGCGGCTGCCGCGTTGTGCGTCAAGAATAGGTGGTTGGAGCGAGGTTTCGCAATATTAGTCCGTCTGAAGAAACTGTGGCTCCATGCGTAAAATGATCTCGTTTTTTGTGCGGTTTTTAACGGTCTGTTGCGAGTTTTATCGGGCGCCGGGATAACCGTTGCGCGACCGATAACCTGAGTTAATTCATTGATTTGATGGCATTTATCTTAGGATGCTGCGGCCTGTGGATTCGCCGGGGAACAGGTTACTGAGAGGGAGGGGTGGGGGCAGGTTTTTTCTGATCTCTTTTTCAACGGGCAGTTGCTCTCGTTCCCTGAGGCGATTGTGGCACGGCGGCGCGATATTTTACGCAGAGTCTGCAGATGATTGCGGCTGGATTGGTAGGAATCGGTACTGAGGCAATGCCTGATCGCGGCTTTCCCATGTCTTCCGCTGCGGCAGACGGGACCTGGGAAAGCCGTTTTTGTCTGCGGCTTCAGGACGATTTTGTCGTGTGAACGATGTGAATCTGCGTTTTGCCGTCGTACTCAGAGGAATCCGACGTAACCGTGATGACAATGGATTCCTGCTGGTCTCTGTTGTAAGTAATCACTGAGCCGTTCACAGTGTCAAAAGTGGATACGTTACCCGTGAGCTTGCTCTTGTAAAAAGCCAGAACCTTGTCCTTCGAGTCGGAAGTGACGTAGACGGCCGAAACCATGGTGCCGGTGGGCAGCGTCATGCGCATGCCGCCTTTGCCTGACTCCGCGCCGGGGTAGATATCGGTGCCGAGATCGGATGCGGTGAAGTTTTCTGTGGAGTTGGCGCTTAGATGGCCTGCCGGTGTGTTGATTGAGACCTCGCCATTGTTGTTGACGTGGACGGAGTGCGCCACACGCCAGACGAAGAAGCCGAAGGCTCCGGCAGCGAGAATGCCGAGTCCGAAGATAATGGCGATGACGATAAGCACGATTTTGAGCGCACTGCTGCCACCCGACTGAGGCGGCGCTGCCGGCGGCGCAGACGCAGCGGGTGTGGCCGCTGAAACTGCAGCAGGCGTGCCGCATGCGGCGCAGAACTGCGTGTCAGGGGCGAGTGGGGCTCCACATTTCGAACAGAAACCAGCCACGATGATCTCCTTTTCGGCGGCTTTCGCCGGCGCTTTATTTTCCAGGACCTTCAGCGATACGAAACTATACAGCAGGGTGGGCCGATAAGTCGCTATTTTTCATTCGGCCGGCCATGCGGCAACTGGCTCGATGGGATTGAGTACGATCCGGCCATGACCGCCGCGCCAGGCGTGCATCCGCCGCTGAGCGCCGATGAGGGACACCCGATTCCCGCCCTTTCTGAGAGATTTGTGAAGGCATGGCGGGAATCGTTACAGACGGTATACATCAAGCGGCTCAATGAGTTATCCTGACGTTTAACCCATGATCTTTTCCCGCGACTACATTGGGTATCTTGCTCGCCGCACGGTCAAGCACCTCATTGACGCCAAGATGATCACCACCCGGGGTCTGAAGGTGACCGAGGAGCGCGTGAATGCGGCGCTGCTGGACGAACTCTCGCTTGAGGACCGCATCAACGAAGAAGTACGCGTGATTCTGGAGGCGTACTCAGACGAGATGCGGAAGTCGGGCGCGCAGTATGCCGAGATGTTCAAGAAGGTGAAGACCGAGCTGGCGAAGAAGTACAAGGCGGTGCTATGAGGATCAGCCGCGACAAGCTCAACAAGCTGGCTCACACGGTGGCCGATACGCTCGCCGAGGTGGACGAGGTCGGGTTCCTCGAAGACCGGAACACCATCCGGCAGGAGGCGCGCAAGGCGCTTGAGGCGCTGCTGAACGAGGAAGCGAAGATCGACACCGCGGCGCGGCTGAAGATCGCCAACCAGCGCAAGATCATCCTCGAAGGCACGCAGGAGTGGGACATCCTCTACCGCAAGTACTACAACGAGGAAGTGCGGAAGCTGGGAATTTAAGGGCCTTTCCGTGCGCAGGCTCAGGGCCTTGAGCCGTTGGCCGGAACCGGGATTTTTGCTAAAATCATCTGAGTGGCCCATTCGCGGCCGCTTCCCCGATTAGTGTGGCGCTATCGTCTAGGGGTTAGGACGTGAGATTCTCAATCTTAAAACCCGGGTTCGATTCCCGGTAGCGCTACCAGACAAGATTTGCAAAAGCCCGCTGAGTCAGCGGGCTTTTGTTTTTTGAGTGAGAGTGCGTAGAGCGAATCGCATTGCCGTTTGGCCGTTTTAGTCACTGCCGGCAATGCTTGCCTGGCCGCCTTCAGCAACGGTCTCGCCGGATGAGCGCGGCATGGTTCCATTACGCATCTGATCGCGGCCGTTGCGTTTCGCCTCATAAAGCGCTTCGTCGGCAATCTGAATAAGCGCTTCCGGCTGATCCCCCAACTTTGGAATCAGAGTCGCGCAGCCAATGGAGACGGTTGCGCTTCCTTCGGGGCCCTCATTGAGAGTTACGCTGCGGCGCCTGAAGATTTCTCTGATCTTGCCGGCAACTGCCATCGCTCCGTGGTTGTCTGTGCCCGAGAGAATGACGGCAAACTCGTCGCCGCCGATGCGCGCCACCAGATCTTCAGGCCGCTTGGCCGCGGTCATCGCTGCCTCTGCAATCAGTTTCAGGCACCTGTCGCCGCTCAGGTGGCCATAGGAGTCGTTGTGGTGTTTGAACGAGTCGGCATCGATCAAAAGCATGGAAATGGGCATCTGGAGCCGCGCCGCCCGGCTCCATTCATTGGCCAGGTACTCGTCGAACTTGCGCCGGTTGGCGACTCCGGTCAATGCATCGACGACGGCCAGTTCTTCGAGCGCTTCGTATGCCTGCAGCAGCAGGCCCTCGTTGCGCTTTCTCTCCGTGATGTCTCTGATGAGGCTCAAAACTCCGGCCGGGATGCGGGTCTTGCGGTGACGAAAGAGCCGGAGGCTCGACTCAATCCAGATGTAATCGCCATTCCGCTTCTGCGTGCGGTACTCGACGATGATCGCCTCAGAGTGGTGCCGGATGCGCCGGATCGCGTCTTCGACCTTTTTGCGATCTTCAGGATGTGCGCGCGCGGCCAGCTTCTGGTCGATCAGCTCTTCGGGCTTCCAGCCGTTCAGGTCCTCAACCGCAGGAGAGACATAAGTGCAGAGGCCGTCGAGATCGGCAAGCATGATCACATCGCGCGAGTTATCCGTCACCATGGAGTGGATGGAAGAGATCTCTTCAAGCCGATATTCCGTGGCGTCTCGATCTTTGAGGATGACGGAGACGAGATAAATCATGAGAATGCAGCAGGCGACAAAGAACTGCAGCTGAATGCTTGCCCCAACCGAGTACACCGTTCCAGAGATCGCAAATGGGCCCAGGTCATGAATGCTGTACCAGCTGACTGCTCCGGCGATGAAAAGTGTAGCGAGCGCCGCCCAGCCAAGCCCAAGACGCATCAGCAGCAGAACCAGCACCGGAAAGATGAGGATGAACAGCGGCATTCTGTTTTGAGAGAATGCCGCCACTGTGACAACAATAAGCGCCAATGGATAATGCCAGTGCTTCTTCAGGCTTGCGGAGTTGCTGAAGCGTGTTTGAAAGATGGGAACGAAGGTTGGTACAACTATGGCAGTTCCCAGTCCGTCGGCAATAACCCAGCCAAGGAGCGTGTCGATGGTGCCGTTGTGTTGCCACAGCGACATGACCAGCGTAAGGATTCCGCCAGCGGTAATGGGGCCTAACAACACTGCGAAGCCGACAAACTGGGCCAGATATTCGCGATCGGTAAACTCGGGAAGCACTGTGGACTTTCGCCGCAGCAGCAGTGCTCCGATCAACACCTCGACGAGATTCAAACTATTGTAGAGAAGATTCGTCTGCCACGGCTCGTGGATAAGTGCGCTGCCGAATGCCATGGCCGCCGCGCCGGCAATCAGGTAGCCGGGCCAGCGCCAGCGCGGAGCCAGAAGCAGGTAGGTGAGCCAGAGCCCGGTGGCCACCCAGATGAGATTGACCGTGGGGCCGCTGCGCTCGAAGAACTTTACATAAACCGTGGCAAGAGTGATGGAGAAGAAGCAGGACACCAGCCGGATTGCGTATGCATGCCTGCGCCACCAGCGGTTTTGGGAAAGATGACCGGCATGTGAAAGGCCAGCGTGCAAACCATTCCTCATGTTTACTTTAAGAGCAACAACGAAAGCAGAACTATGGTGGTTAGAGAATTCTAGGGGATTATAGATCAAACCTGCCGGGCAGTTTATGCGAAGCTGTACGCGCGAAACGATTTCTCGTGGTTTCACACTGATAAGGTAGTGTGTTTCGAGATTGGTACAGGTGTGTATATGGCGAATTCAATGGATGTGCGCGGGCAGTATACCTTTGAGACTTTTACACGAAACGGCAAGACGTATAAGCGGGCCTACGGATGGCTTGGGATGCCGAACCAGGTGGCCACGCACCGCTCGAACTCGGCGCAGCGGACCGTTGCCGGCGGCACCGGCGACGATGCGGGACACCTGATCGGGAATCGGTTTGGGGCCCCGGGCGGCGCCGAGAACCTGAGCCAGCAGAACTGGAAAGCCAATCGCTATGGCACATATAAGGATCTTGAAAACAAGTGGGCGGCGCTGCGGCTGGCGGGCGTGGATGTGTATGTGCAGGTGACCGATATCTCGCGGCCGGGGCAGCAGCGGCCATTCATGCGCAACGTGCAGTGGCTCGAGCGCCAGCTGGGCCGGCAGAAGTCGTTCGAGGTGGTGTTCGCCAACGCGCACACGCCGGAGAGCCGCATGGCGCAGCATATTGCGCCCACGCCGATGAGCGATGACGGCGGTGAGGTGATTCACGTGGACTTCAAGCTGCGCCAGCGGATTCCATGATGTGCTGACCGGGTCTGATACCCTCTCAAGTGAAATCTATTTAGAATTCACTTCCCCTGGAGGAAAATATGTCCGGCGGCATGAATAAGAAATTCATGGCAGACCCTATCGCTTTCATGCAGAAATATGCAGTCGCTCCGGCAGACGATATCCAGAAAGACATCGGCGACAAGAAGATCAATATGGCGAATGCGCTGGGGAACCAGGATTATGTTTTTTCCCGTATGCCGCAGACGAAGCAGATTGCATGGCTGAATTTTTCAAAACGGAAACGCGGCACGGGCTACAGCGCAAGTTTTGTGCCGGCTGCCGAAGGCGGCGTTACCGTAGACGGCAGCTTTACTGAGCAGCAGGGCAAGGTGCGGTCATACTTTTTGCCATGGACGGCTGGCGGCGGCATCATCGGGCTTGCGATTCCGCCGGTAAAGCGAACGGGCGTGGATAATTCCCCGAAGTACTTTTTCACCGCGACGATCACCGGCTGCTCGATCTTTGTGAAAGGAACGCCGCGGGCCCCGGTGGTGTTTCATGCCGGCGGTCAAACCGGGCAGGCCGATCCGGTGAATGCGGCCGACTTCTGGCGCAACCTGATGACGCGTTACTCGGGGTCCGCGCCCATTACCGCCGAAATCAATAAAACAGATTATGTTTCGCAGCGCGGACTGGGAACGGCACAGTCCCCGCAGACGGCGCACTCGCAGGCCTTCGAGGGGTGGCTCAAGACCAACTCGACGAAGGACCTGGACATTTCATGGACGTTCCCCTGGGGCTGCGTGATGGGAATCCGCGACGACAACGGAGACTGGGCCTTCTATCTGCAGGAGAATGTAACCATCTTCTACTCGAAGTTCACCAAGGAACACTGGTACTCGACAAAAAAGACGGTGAAAGGGCAGATGACCGGCGCGGCGCGGCCTATGCTGTTTCGGGAGTTCTTTCCCGGCGGTGCGCCGATCGCCAATTTTGTGCCAAGCATGCCGCGGAAGCTGTGAGGCTGTCCGCGGCAGTTCGGTTGGCCCAGGGTCAACGATGCGGCGGGTGACGCGTCTATAAAGATGAAAGTGTGTCCCCGGATACGTTATGAAATCCTCACTGCTTTTCTCTTTTGCGGCAACTGTTCTTATAGCGCCTGGGCTGTGCATGGCTCAGGCGAGTGCAGCGCACGGGCCAGCTTCAGATGAGCCCGTCGCGACGCTCAAGGTGCAGGCGCGCGAAGTGCTGCTGCCGGTGACGGTGCGCGACAAGCATGGCGCACTGGTTTCGAACCTGACAGCCGGCGACTTTACGCTGACGGAAGACAACCGGCCCCAGACGATCAAGAGCTTTTCGCGCGAGAGCAACCTGCCATTTCTTCTGGGGCTCATGGTGGATACGAGCCGCACCATGAGCGGCGCCATGGACAGCGAGCGGAAGGCTGCGGAGAAGTTTGTGGAGTCGATGCTGCCGGCCGATCCCAAGGATGCAAAGGCTGGCGACCAGGCGTTCCTGCTTCATTTTGATCGCGAGGTGGAACTGCTCGAGGATTTCACCAACTCACGCAACAAGCTGGACAGCGAGCTGGAGGCGATGGGGCCGACGGCGGCAGAACATAACAATCCGGAAGGGCCTGAGACGAGCGGCGACGACGGCAGCTATGGGCGGCGCAACAGCATGCGCAATGCAACGCAGCTTTATGACGCGATCTATCTGGCGTCAGATGAGCTGATGAAGCCGAAGCCGGGGCGCAAGGCGCTGATTATCTTCTCGGACGGCGTGGACCGCGGCAGCAAGGAGACGCTGAGCGAGGCGCTCGATGCGGCGGATCACGCGAATCTCTCGATTTACACCATCTACTTCAGAGGTGAGACTCAGCGCAGCGGGTTTAGTTTTCCGGGCGGCGGACGTGGCGGCATGGGCGGCAGTTACCCCGGCGGCGGAGGAGGCTGGCCGGGCGGCGGAGGCGGCGGTCACAGACGCGACGACGAGATGGGCGTAGACGGTTTCAAGATCATGCAGCAGATTGCCACGCGCACCGGCGGCCGCTACTTTGAGGCGAAGAAGAAAGAGAACCTGAACGACATCTACAACCAGATTGCCGAGGAGCTGCGCGGCCAGTACCTGCTGACCTATACGCCTGACCAGGTGGACAACGACGGCGGCTATCACAAGATCGCACTGAAAGCGAAGAAAGACGACCTGATCGTGATTACGCGGGAAGGGTATTATGCGCCGGGCGGGGATTCGCGTTAGCGAGTCGAAAATTTTGTTTCAAATAAAAGGGCGCGGCCGGATGGCAGCGCCCTTTCTGGTTGGGTGAAGTTGTAATTACTTCGAGCCCTGGTGGACTTCCTTGCCGGCCTTTGCCTGTGCTTCTTCCAGCGCGGCCTGTGCGGCTGCAAGGCGCGCCGTGAGCAGGCGGAAGGGCGAGCAGGAGACATAGCTCAGGCCGATCTTGTGGCAGAACTTGACGGACTCGGGATCGCCGCCGTGCTCGCCGCAGATGCCCAGCTTGATCTTGGGCCGCGTGCTGCGACCTTTCTCGACTGCGCCCTGCACGAGCTGCCCAACGCCGGTCTGGTCGAGTGTGGCGAAGGGGTCCTGCTTGAAGATGCCGGCCTTGAGATACGCAGGCAGGAAGTTGTTGATGTCGTCACGCGAGATACCGAAGGTGGTCTGCGTGAGGTCGTTGGTGCCGAAGCTGAAGAACTCAGCCTCTTCGGCGATCTGGTCGGCGGTGAGTGCCGCGCGCGGCAGCTCAATCATGGTGCCCACCATGTAGTCGACCTTCTTGCCCTTCGCCTTGAAGACTTCCTCGGCGACACGGCGGACGATGGCGGTCTGGTTGCGCATCTCCTCGATGGAGCCGATGAGCGGAATCATGATCTCGACGTGCGGATCGCCGCCCTTGCTCTTCACCTGAACTGCAGCTTCCAGAATGGCCTGTGCCTGCATCTCGGTGATCTCTGGGAAGGTGATGCCCAGGCGGCAGCCGCGCAGGCCGAGCATGGGATTCATCTCGTGCAGCTCTTCCACGCGATGCAGCAGCGCGCGTAGTTCCTTGAGCTTGGGCGAACGCGGCTTGGACTCTTCGAGCCGCGCAATCTGCACCAGCAGGTCTTCGCGCTTGGGCAGGAACTCGTGGAGCGGCGGATCGAGCAGGCGGATGGTGACCGGCAGCGATTCCATCGCCTTGAAGAGGCCGGCGAAGTCAGCGCGCTGCATGGGCAGCAGCTTCTTAAGCGCCGCGCGGCGATCCTTCTCCGTGGTGGCCAGAATCATGGCGCGCATGTGGCCGATGCGGTCTTCCGCAAAGAACATGTGCTCGGTGCGGCACAGGCCGATGCCTTCTGCGCCGAACTGACGGGCCTGCTTGGCGTCGCGCGGGATATCGGCGTTGGCGCGGACGTTGAGGCGGCGCAGCGGATCGACCCAGCTCATGAACTTGACGAGATCGGGATCGTCGGGCTGTGCGTCGAGCGTCTTCAGCTTGCCGGCGATTACGCGTCCGGTGGTGCCGTCGAGTGAGATATAGTCGCCCTGCTTGAAGACCTTGCCCTTCACGCGCAGTTCCTTCTTGGCTTCGTCCACGGTGCAGTCGCCTGCGCCGGCCACGCAGCACTTGCCCATGCCGCGGGTAACGACAGCCGCGTGCGAGGTCATGCCGCCGCGCGAAGTGAGAATGCCGTTGGCAACTTCCATGCCGGCGATATCTTCAGGCGTGGTTTCACCGCGAACCAGGATGATGGACTTGTAGGAGCCGTTGCCGTGGTGTTTTACCGCGTCTTCAGCGGTGAAGACGATCTGGCCCACGGCAGCGCCCGGCGATGCGGGCAGGCCGGTGGCGAGTACTTCGATATTCTCGCCCTTCTCCACGAGGCGCGGAACCAGGAAGTCATAGAGCTGGTTGGGCTCGACGCGGAAGATGGCTTCTTCCTTGGTGATGAGGCCTTCCTTCACCATGTCGATGGCCACGCGGACCGCGGCGAGGCCGGTGCGCTTGCCGTTGCGCGTCTGCAGCATGTAGAGCTTGCCATCCTGGATGGTGAACTCGAAGTCCTGCATGTCGCGGTAGTGCTTCTCCATCCGCTTGGTGATGTCTTTGAGCTGCGTGTAGCACTCGGGCATCTGCTCTTCAAGGTGGCTGATCGGGTTGGGCGTACGCACGCCGGAGACCACGTCTTCACCCTGCGCATTCATGAGGTACTCGCCGAAGAAGGCGTGCTCTCCGGTTGCAGGATTGCGCGTGAATCCCACACCGGTGCCCGAGCTCTCGCCGAGGTTGCCGAAAACCATGGCCTGCACATTGACCGCCGTGCCGAGCCAGTCATCGATGCGGTTGATGCGGCGATAGGTCTTGGCGCGCTCGTTCTGCCAGCTGCGGAACACGGCGTCGCGGGCTTCCTTGAGCTGTTCGATCGGCTCCTGCGGAAAGTCCTTGCCGGTCTCCTTCTTCACCAGCTTCTTATACTCGGCGATGATTCCCTTGAGGTGGTCTGCCGTAAGCTCATAGTCAAATTTGACCTTGGTCTTGTGTTTCACGGCGTCGAAGATGTGCTCGAACTTCTTTTTGGGCACGTCGAGCACAACGTCGCCGAACATCTGGATCAGGCGGCGGTAAGAGTCATAAGCAAAGCGCGGATTGTTGGTGCGCTTGGCGAGGGCTTCGACGGCCTTGTCATTGAGGCCGAGGTTGAGGATCGTATCCATCATGCCGGGCATCGAGAACTTTGCACCGGAGCGGACGGAGACGAGCAGTGGATTGTCGCCTGCGCCGAGCTTCTGGCCCTGCAGCGCTTCGAGCTGCTTGAGAGCGGCGAGCATCTCCTTGTCGATCTGCGGGCTCAGTTTGCCGCGCATGTACTCGCGACAGGCCTCTGTCTGGATGGTGAATCCGGGAGGCACCGGGAGGCCGGCAAGAGTCATCTCGGCCAGGCCTGCGCCCTTGCCGCCGAGAACATCTTTCATTTTGCCGTTGCCGTCAGCCTTGCCGTCGCCGAAGGAAAAAACATACTTGGTTGCGCTTGAGGTTGAGCTCGCCTCGGCGAGCGACTGCTCCAGAACGCCTTGCGTCATGGGGTAAAGCCTCCGTTTGCTTGGATTGCGCTGGCGGGTCGATACAAGAGGGTGGCGAACAGAGGCTCAACGATTCCATGACAAAGTGGCTGGACTGAGCATGCGCGCGACATCCAGACATCGGACTGCGCCCTGCGGCATGTCGCAGTAACAATAGCGATTCAAGTATACGATTCGCGGTGTCGTTCGTCACAGTGCGGCTGTGCGCGGGGAATTTAAAAATCTGGCACGGCTTTTCGCCATCTGGGACGATGTAAAGCGTATTAGTGGTGCGAATGACTGACAATGTCCTGCTCGATGGCCTTGCGAAGTGCAAAGGGAGCGGTGGGGTCGGTTTCGTCCAGGATGTCGTAGATGCGCCACTCGCCGTTTTCCGCGGCCAGGGTGAAGACCATCTTGCGCAGCGAGTCTTTGGGGCGGTCCTGCGGCGCTGACAGCGCGAAGGACACAGTGGCGGTGGCGCGGTCAGGCGCGTCGACGTGCACGTCGATCTTGAGATCCCAGATGCCGTCCCACTCCTGGCAGGCACAAACAGGATCGCCATCGATGGCGCCTACATCGGGACTGGCGGCCTTCTGGTCTTCCAGCATGAGTGCGATGAGCGAGGAGTGAAAGTAGAGGTTGCCGTGCGGGCTGAAGGCGTCAATGCCGATGCCCTCGTGCTCATAGTGGCGGTAGACAGAGGCGATGAAGGCTTTGGCCGAGTCGGCGTCCTGCGCAGGGCAAGGCGCGGCCTGAAGAATGGCCGCTGCAGTGAGCACGGTGGTAAGAAACAGCCGGATGCGCATGGGTCACACTATCCGATCCATTGCGGATCAATTTCCAGTTCGTTCTCTACCCGGAGAGGAAGCCGGGAATGATTGTACCCGGCGGTGCGCGAATTTGGGAGTCTCAGGCTGCGCTGAGTTCGAGGTCATGGCAGGGCTGCGCCGTAGGCTCGTCGGCATGAGAAACCAGAATGGACTCGAGACCGACGAGGAGCAGAATCTCTTCCACGCGCGGAGTGGCGTGGGCGAGGGTGAAGCTGTGGCCGGCCTGCGTGGCTATGCAGTAAAGCGAGATGAGCGCGGCGATGCCGGCGGCGTCAATGCGCTGGACGGCGCGCATATCGAGCGTGACAGACTGTGCAAGGACCAGCGGATTGAGCTCCTCGAGCAGGGCTTCCTCTTTGCCACGGACCAGTTCGGCTGCCTCACCGGGCTGGTCGGGCGTGATGACGGCGGTAGCGCACTTGCTGCTGAAGACGATATGCATAAAAACCTCTCAATAAACCTGGAGCCCGGCTGTCCCTGATATGAGCACGCGGCGGGCCAATATGAGTCACGGCCGCGTTAGGGGGAATATGCTGAAACTGCAAGGGAAAGTCTCTGTTTTCGCTATCCCGTGCGCGGCGGCCCATGTGCGATTTCGCTCTGGCCGTCCGCTAATGAACAGCATCGCTGCTGTTGAGAATCGGTACGCAGAATGAGTGATTCCAGTTCCGTTTCCGTTTCACGCGACGGCTCACAGGTTGAGATTGTCCGCAGCCGGGCGCGTGCGCTCGCACTGGAAGCCGGATTTACCGAGGCCGGAGTCGTGGCGCTGCCTCATGCCCAGGAGACGCGCGACGCGGAGCGGTTTGCGGAGTGGATCGAGTCCGGCCGTGCCGGGACCATGCGGTATCTCAAACGTGCGGCTGAAGATGGACGGCTGGTGCGGGAACGTGTTGGTGTGCCGTTTCCGTGGGCGCGTTCGGCTGTGGTCTGCTTTGCCAGCTATCACGCGGCACAGCCGAAGTCGACGGACCATTCACCGGAGAGTACTGGCTGGATTGCGCGTTACGCCTGGAGCAGCCGGCGGGATGTGGATGGAACCCGCAGGCCCAGCGATTATCACAAGGTGCTTCTCAAGCGGCTGAAAGCGCTGGAGTTGCGGATGAGGGAGCAGCTTGGGGCGTTCGAGTCGCGCGCCTATGTGGATACCGGGCCGGTGGTGGAGCGTTCTCTGGCCGTGGCTGCGGGGCTTGGCTGGACGGGAAAGAATACGTGCCTGATTCATCCAAAGCTGGGGTCGTATGGTTTTCTCGGTGTCCTGATCACTTCGCTGCCTGTCCAAAGTGAAGATGCGCCTGCGGCGCTGATTCCTGACCGGTGCGGAACATGCCGGCGATGCATCGAAGCGTGTCCAACCGATGCTCTGTTTACGCCTTACCAGATGGATGCGACACGCTGCATCTCGTATCTGACCATTGAGCACAAGGGCCTGATCGACGAAGAGCTTGCGGCAGGGATGGGGCGGCAGGTGTTCGGGTGCGATATCTGCCAGGATGTCTGTCCCTGGAATCGCAAAGCTCCGATTGGCGCGGATTCCGAACTGGAGGCGAGGGAAGAGCTTGTCAATCCAGCGCTGGAGTGGCTGGGTGGGCTGGATGAGCAGGCCTTCGAGCGGAACTTCAACGGGTCGCCGGTGCGTAGAGCGGGATATACGGGGCTGCGCAGGAATGTGGCCATAGCGATGGGAAATGCTGGGCTGGTGGAGTTTGCTTCGCGGTTGCGGGAGTGGGCCGAAGCCGCGGATGAGGGATTGAGCGCGGCGGCCAGGTGGGCTCTGGCGCGGATCGCGGGCGCGGACAAACAGGAATAGCGGCGAGGCGGCTATCCTTGAATAAGGATCTTTTTGCGCACGGAGTAGGGACCGGACACCCGGGTCCGGTTCGCAGCGCGGGAGTTGTGCGTGTCAGAAGCTTTGAAAACGGATTTGCCGCTGGAAACAACGGTGGGTGGAGCGCCTCCGCCGGCGCCGGCAACACGGTCGAAGTGGTTCCAGTGGCGCAGGCATGGGACGGCGCTGATCGCCTACCTGCTGGACAGCGAGGTGCACACCTTCGCCTTCAGCGTGGCGGCGAATGCAATTCTGTCGTTCATTCCATTTGTAGTGCTTATGTATACGCTGGCGCTCTCGGTGTTTCACTCGCAGGCCATGGTGGATGTGATCACCTCGATGGTGAACTACTTCTTCCCGACGACGACGCGGGAGCCGAACTGGCTGGCGAATAATATGCAGGCCGCGGCGGCGCTGTCCTCCCGTCATGGAGTGCAGGCATTTTCGCTGGTGGTAATTCTGATCTCATGCACGGGAATTTTTCTGCCGCTTGAAGTGGCTCTCAACCAGGCGTGGGGCGTGGCCAGAAGCCGCAACTATCTGCTCAATCAGACAGTGGCCTTTGCGCTGGCGCTGGTCATGGTGGTGCTGGGCATGGGCAGCGTGGCGGTGAACGCCAGCGCACGCACGGTGCTGACATTCATCTTTTTCGGGCATACGGATAACTTCGTCTTCAACGGGCTCAGCGCAATCATGCTCACTCTCACCACGGGCATCGCGGTGATTTTGTTTTTCTTCTGTGTCTACTGGATATTGCCCAACCGCAAGGTGCCGCCGATGCCCGTGCTGCGCGTGTCGATTGTGACCGGCGTGATCTGGCTCTTGGCGAAAGAGGTCTTTGTGCTGGTGCTGCCGCACATGGATCTGAAATCGATCTACGGCGCGTTTTATGTGTCAGTGGGTCTGCTGTTCTGGGCCTATTGCTCGGGGCTGATCCTGTTTGCCGGCGCGCAGTTCAGCGTGGCAAGGCTGGGGGAGCATAAGACGGCTGGTTAGCGAGTCAGCAGATCGGCAAGTCGGCTTGAAAAGTTACTGCACCTTGAAGGCTTTCACCACGATGGCGCTGGGGTTGTGCCCCGTGGGAAGTATCGTGAACAAAGACTGCGCAGTGGTGCGGACGACGCCTGGCACCTCAGGCGTGGCCGTGCGCACAACGGCGATATCATCCGAGCGTGAATCCACCACAAAGAGCAGATGTCCTGCAGCAGAGAAGGCCATGGCCGAGGGGCCGTCGCCTACATGGACGGAGCCGACACGCTTGCCGTCGTCAATGGAATAGACGGTGACGTACTGAGAGCGCAGATTTGCAACATAGAGCAGTGCGTTGTCGCGCGAGACGAGACCGGAGACTGGGTCCTCGCCGATCATGTACGTGTCGCCGACCTCGTCCGTGGTGTTGTAGATTTCCGACACCGAATTCGAGAGTGAGTTGGAGACAAAGATTTCGCCGCCGTCGGGCTTGAGTGCGAGATCGACCGGCCCGCGGCCCACGTCCATCAGTGCCTCAAGACGGTCGGGTACAGCAGCTTGATCGTCGATGTGCCCGAGCGCGATGGCCATGACCTGATGGCCGGAGGAGCAGGCAACGAATGCCTTCGATGAGTCGGGCAGAATGACCGGGGCCTGTGCGCCGGGGCAGCCATTGAAGACCGAGCGGACGCTGCCGGTCTTGGGATCGATCAGCGTAATGGAGTCTGCGCCGCGGTTGGCGACCACGAGAGTTTTTCTGTCGGGCGAGATGCGTGCTGCCACCGGCTGCTGGCCTGCTCCCAGCTCGGCGATGACCCGCCGCGCGCGAAGGTCGATGACGGAAATTGAATTCGAGCCGGAGTTGGCGACGTAAGCGAGATTGCCGGTGGAGTCGAGATCGATGGAGACGGGTTGGCGCTTGACCGGAATGGTGGCTGCAACGGTGTTGTGCTCAGTGTCGATGACCGAGACGGTGCCCGAACCCGAGTTGACCACGTAGACCTCGTTGCGCGTAGGGCTGGCGGCAACTGCAACTGGATTCTGGCCCACCTGCAGCTCACGGTCGATGCGGACGTTGACCACGTCGAGAATGGTGACTGTACCGCTGCCGCTGTTGGTGATATAGGCGTACTCGCGATAGTTGGGCGGGTACTGCGGAAAGTCATGCGGGCGGCAGCCGGTGAGAGCGAGCAGGCCGGCGATGAGAAATGCGGCAAATAGTCCGTAGTTCTTCGGTCCGATGTGCAACGCGTTCATCCTATCCGGCGGCTGCGGCCACATGGATGCCGCGCGGCAGATTGCGCGCAACGACGGGCGCAATCTGAGAAAGCTCATCCATCATCGCGGCGAACTGGTTGGGATAGATGGACTGCGGGCCGTCAGAGAGCGCGATCTCGGGGTGGTTATGCACTTCGACCATAATGCCGTCGGCTCCCGCGGCCACACCGGCGCGGGCCATGGGCAGCACGCTGTCGCGACGGCCGGTGCCGTGGCTGGGATCGACCATGATGGGCAGATGGCTGACGCGCTTGATGGCCGGCACGACGCTAAGGTCCAGTGTGTTGCGTGCGTGGTCAGTGAATGTGCGTACGCCGCGCTCGCATAAGATGACCTCGTAGTTGCCTTCGCTCATCACGTACTCGGCGGCCATCAGGAACTCTTCGAGCGTGGCGCTCAGTCCGCGCTTGACCAGCACCGGCTTGCGCAGCCGGCCGGCCTTCTTGAGCAGCGAGAAGTTCTGCATGTTGCGCGCACCGATCTGGATCACGTCGGCCCATTCGGCAACCAGGTCGAGTGTTTCGCTGTCGAGCGCTTCGGTAATGATGCGCAGGCCGTAGCGGTCGCGGATCTCGGCCATAATCTTCAGCGCTTCAATGCCCATGCCCTGAAACGCGTAGGGCGAGGTGCGCGGCTTGTAGGCGCCTCCGCGGAAGAACTGTGCGCCTGCGGCAGCTACCTGCTCGGCGATGGCGAGGGCCTGGTCACGGCTTTCGATCGAGCAGGGCCCGGCAACGACAGCCAGGTCGCGGCCGCCAATAGCGGCATCTGTACCGGCGAAACGGATGACGGTGTCTTCCTGCTTTACGTCGCGGCTGGCGAGCTTGTAGGCCTTCGAAACGCGGATGACTTCGGCCACACCGGGAAGAGCCTCAAGGTTGCCGCGGTCAACTTCGCCCTGGTTGCCGGTGATGCCGATAGCGGTGCGCTGCGCGCCGGGTAAAGGATGCGGGCGGAAACCCAGCTGCTCGATGTGTTCGCAGACCGCCTGTATCTGTTCAGGCGTGGCTTGCGCTTTCATGACCACTAACATGGCTGGCCTCTCGAACCCTCAGTCTATAGTAATTCCGCTTTGAGGGCGTGACCGAAGGCACAGCAGTGCCAGGCGAGCTTCGTAGCTGATGGAGGATTCAGTAGGAAACGGGAAGAAAGGCGCGAGTGCGGGAAGGTTGTACTGGTTGCAGCAGTACGAGTTTTATCTATTGCCGGCCGCTGGGCGGAATGTGTCTTCGAGTCGTCGTAGGTTGCTGGTGAGGCGGTGCGTCAACAATAACAGCGCAAATCCGGGGACGGCGCACTACGCCAAATTGGTTTGGGGGAGACTTACTCGGGCTCGACAGCAGAGTCGGCGCTGGAGTTGGCGGCGACGATGGCCGGAGCGATAACCATACCGATGAAAGCGAGGGCAATCAGAAGATCATGCATTGAAGGTGTCTCCTTGTGCGGCTTCACTGAGCCTGTCCACAACTGAATGATCGCCCGGATTGGAAAAAACAAAAATACCACGTTCACTGCCATCTAAATCTTTGGGTGCTATAGGGTTGTGGCGCTAAAGTGGTATCGCAAAAGTAATGCCGGAAGAGGGTCTTCCGCATTACGAAAGATGGCCCTCGGCAAGTTGCAATAAATAATTCACTTATTGGATTAAGGCTCAGCGCCCCGTGCGGTCAATACGGTCCACATCCTGCTTTTGGGCGCGCCAGCGATAGCCCAGCCATGCCACATAACCCAGTTGAATGCACCACGAGATGACGTAGCCGGCGACCCGGAACTGGTGATCGAGAATTGCGGCTTGATCCATTTCTTTTCCTCGCTTTGGTTTATCTGACCAGGTGGCCGGCCAGTGCTTCCTGTGCCTCTGCTGCGGCAATCCGTTGCTGGCGGCGCTCCACCTGGTAGCGGATGGCCAAGATCAGAATGCCCCACGCAAGCCAGGCGAAGACATTCCATACAAAGGGGATGGCCATCGATTTGTCCATGCCGGAACCGGACGCTCCGCCGAAAACCGGCGCCGGATGCTGCGTGCGCCACCAGCGGTTCGACATGTAAACGATGGGCACATCGAGTGCGCCAAAGATACCCAGCACCGCGGCCAGCGTCTGCACCTGAGGGCCCGCGGCAAAGCGGCGCATGAGCAGGTAACTCATATAAATAAGCCACAGGACGAGCGTGGTTGTGAGCCGCGCGTCCCATGTCCACCAGATGCCCCAGGCGCGCCGGCCCCACATGGAGCCGAGGATGAGCGCGTTTGTGCAGCAGACCACACCAACCTCAGCGCCGGCGAGTGCCCATGCGTCAGCAATCTGCGCCCACTCCGGCCGGGTATGGCGGAACGACAGAAAGCCCACCGAGCCTGAGAACGAGATGGCGAAGAAGAGAAAGGCGCAGATGAAGAGCGGGACGTGGTAGAAGATGATGCGGAAGATCTCGCCCTGCATGGCGTCGGTAGGCGCCACGTAAATGGCCTGGTAGTAGCCCCAGACCATCATGAGCAGCGTGAGAGCGGCATAGAGACCAAATCCGGCTTTTTTCATGGATTAACCCCGGCAGATTCAGTTTACGCCGTTCGATTGCACAGAGGCCTGTGACATGGATCACCAGATGTGCTGGACACTGAGCTGCGCCGAGAATACGGCTATTGCAATTCAGGAGGTGGAAAATGGAAAAAGAGCAATGAGTTTAAACTCTGTCTGGTGTGCGTCCTGTTCTCATGCGGACCTCACATGTGCCTATGGTAATCTCACCTCACCATGCCTGCACGTGATCTGACGGATGGCAAGCCGGGGCCGCGAAAACGTCGTCTCCGTGGACTCCTCAATTTTGATCATTTGGACTGGTTAGCCCTGATTTTTGCGCTCGTCTTGCTCTGCGCGCCCCTTCTTCTTCTGTCCATTCCCAAGTTCCCCTTTTCCTTATGGAAAGTGGCTAAGAATCTCTGGATCGCCACGCTGGCGATTCTTTTTGCGCTTGTGGTCAGGAGGATAAAGCGCGAGGACCTGCTAGGGTTCTTATTCGGATTAATCGGCCTCGGGGCCTCCTACTCACCTGCCGCGCTTCGGTCATACTTCGTGGACGCAAATGCCTATTCGACGACGACGGATTGGAAAAGATTCCTGAACCCACACAGCTGGAAGTTCTGGATGATGACAACGCTATGTGCAGCCAGCCTGGTACTGGTCCGATACGGCAACCCGCTTTCTATTTTTGCTGCTACTCACGTCAAAGCTCTCAAACCTGTTTATTTCTGCACCGATCGCAGCGCAGACAATCTACGAGCACAGACGGGAGCGACCCCAGACCCTGCTATTTCTTCCACCATCTGTCAAGGCCAGACAGCGGTCTGTGCGTCCCTCATCTTTGGAGAGGCGAACGTATATGTCCAGATTGATCAACACAGCGATGCTCCACCAGGCACAGAGATTGTGACCCGCGCGCCGGCTGAACCGCAAATCACTTACTTGCCGAAGGATGAATTCTATCGGCTCTTAAGCCGGAAAATACAGGAATCGCGGGAGCACAGCGCATTTCTCTTTGTACATGGCTTTCGCAATTCCTTTCAGGACGCTCTTGAATCCGCTGCCGGATTGGCCGTGAACCTCAAATTCAAGGGTGTGCCCATCGCATTCAGCTGGCCCGCTGACAAGGAAAGCCTCACCTACATCTGGCGTAACTACGGTGGAGATTCGAGGCGAGTACCCGTCGGCGCCAACGACCTGGCCATTCTGCTTCCTGAACTCCGGCGGCAATCGGACGCTCAAATATTCCATGTGATCGCGCATAGCATTGGATCGACTTTGACTGCCCAGGCAGAGCTGCAGGCAGCCCCTCAACTGTGCCAGAGGCCCAAGCCAATGACGAATACAATCTTGGCGGCACCGGACATAACGCCCGAGCTGTTTCACCAGCAGGTCGGCGCGATGGAGTGCGCATCGGACCGGCTGACGATCTACTTTTCGCATGCAGACATGGCGTTGCTTGCTTCCACGCTCCTGCAGGAGGGACGAAGGATTGGTGCCGGCGCTCCTCCTATCCCGCATGCGGATGTCATCGACGCAACCGATGTCGACACGGGAATCATTGGACACTCCTATCTGTTCACAGGATCCGTTCTGCGCGACATCTTTTCGCTGTTGCAGATGCCGAACAGCCCGGCGACAGATCGCGTTGGCGTAGTGGAAGACGCTCAGACCGGGGCTTACCGACTGACCAACCCATGAAGCAACAGCGCCGGCACTTGATTTTTCATACACCCTCATCTCGTCTATAAGGGATCATGCAACAGGATGGTGGATGCAGCGGAATCGAGTCTGCAACCCGCCGATTCGGTTCGGAGATAGCTATCGCAGGGGCAAGCGATTGCTCACAAAAGGCTCGCGCTACTCGGCGTTTTTTGCCGTGGTGTTGGTGATCGAGATTCTTGTCTTGCCTTCGCCCTGTCCGGGCGCAATGGAAACGATGATCGACTGCTGCGGGTTCGGGCTGATGGCGACCACCACGCCGCTGCCGCTTGCATAGATCGCTGTCTGGCCGGTCATGCGGGTCCTGTAGAACTCAACCACCTTGTCCATCGACTCGTCGGAAACGAAGGTTGCGGAGACCACGGTGCCGTCAGCCGTGTCGCGGTGCTCCGCGTCATACAATGCCCGCGCGCCGGGATAGATATCCACGCCGAGCTCGCCTGCGCTGACAGAGCCGGACGATGCCCCGCCGTTCCGGCTTGGCGATATGGTGAGCGTGAACGACTGGTTTCCGCCTCTGAAGATTCTCGGGATCACCAGGAAGCGTACGGCGATGAAAATGACGAACAGGATGACTCCGCCGGCCAGCAGAGCCATCACCGGCGACACGCCCGAGAAGGGTTTGCCTTTTTTGACCGCGGTCTTTGGCCGGTTGCTGTTCTGCGCAACAGGCATCGCGGCGGCCGGGAGCGGGCCAGCAGCAGGCTGATCCTGTGCAGTCTCATCGCGCGGCGATTCGGCCTGCGGACTCTCCGCAGGCTCTGGCGCAACGTACTCCACCGGAGTGCCGCAGAACTGGCAGGTCCGCATTCCCGGAACAACTGCAGCACGGCACTGTGGACAGGAAACAGCCACGGCATTCCCCCATCGATTCCAGATCGCAGTTTGTCCTCAGGAATCTTCAGCCAATATACAGCAGCTTTTTACGGTGCAGGCGTGAGACACATGCGCGCTGGAGCACACTTATAAATATCAGGTACGCCGTCCGCTGCCCGCACTTGAAGCGGGGCGATGACGGGCTCCGGGATTCCGGCCCGGGACAACGGATCACGCTTTTACAGCTTCGACCTTTGCGCATGTGTCCGCTGTATTGGCGGAGACAAGCGGCGTGTTTCCGATATCGAGAGCGGCCGTGGATCTGTTGTGAGCGTCGCACAGCGGCACAATGTACCACGCGTTATCGAGGAGCGTGTCTTTCTGCACATGAGCGCCTACCGTCGGCCTGTCGTAACAGGTGGTGCAGGCGCAGGTGGGCGGCAGTGGCACACCGCTGTACCGCTTCCAATGAATTAGCCAGCTCCCGCATGAGCAGTCATTGTCAGAGGTTCCATTGATGTTTGTAATACGCACGGAAACCCTCCTGACGCGATGTACGCGACGGTTACACGATGGAGCTATGCATAGTGCGCCGTCTGTGCGCAGGATTACGCGTTGAGGTGACGGCGGCAACGCGAGTGAAATGAGAGGGATGAGTCCCCAAAATCCTGACCGGACCGGCCTTTGAGCCCTCCGCGCGCCCAGATTCACACGAGCACAGCAACGCCACGGAGCCTGACCTGATTTTTATGGATTCTTGGTGGACGCGGTAGGAATCGAACCAGAGCAGGCCGACTGGCGCATCTAGCCACCCTCTCTGTGGGCTAAAATTGCTTAGCTCTTCCATTGAGAAAACTCCCATTTGTGAGCACCAACCGGCTATGGGTGACAATCAGGAAACAACACGGGAAGACGTGGAAGAGATTCTGACGGATGTCTTGCAATATCTTCTTTCGGGACGCCGCTTAAAAAAACAGTGGTTCTATATCGTTCATGCCTGTTATTCCTACACCCGAGACGTGTTAGCAATTTTGGTTGGATTAGGGCTTGGTTTTCCAGGAGCGAGGCTACTTGATCCCAAGGCGCATGAAGACTTCAGTGCGTTATTGGTGGGATTGCCTTGGTATGAATGGACTCCCGGTGTAGTCCTTGTCTTGTTCGCCGTGGTGATTAGGGTCTACGTGACCCGTGGATCGGTGGAGAAGAGAGCCCACCTCGTGGACGAATGCGAAAAGAAATTCGATGTCATGTTTATAGAGATTCAACAAGCCCTCACCGAAAGGCGACCTTTGAATAAGCTTAAGTCAATAAGAAACAGCATTACTGAGCTCGTTATCTATCACACTCGGGAAAGAAGTTATGTGTTTTCGCGCGGCTATGCGCAAGGCGCGGACATTGAAGCTAGAAGCCAAGCCAAAGAAATGTGCGACTCGAACGAGAACCGGTGGAAGTGAGCAGCCGTGGTTGCTGAAGCGAGGGTAGGAAATGGAAAGCGGAAGACTGGTCGCGACTTTCAAGAGATCACCCGACGGGGCTTTGCGTGCATGGCCGGCCGGAAAGTATATCCATTATGAGATCAGATTGACTGTCGACGATCTTCCCGAGGGAGTCAAAGCCGTTACGTATCTTTTACATCCGAGTTCTAAGAGTGCGCGGGTTCAGTCAGTACCGTACGGCGTGCAGGGTTTTCGTGAAGACATAAGCGCGTATGGCGACTTCTTCATAACTGTTACCGCTGAAGGGTTCCGCCCGCGCAGTAACGAATGGTTCGCGATAGCTTTTGCAACCAAGCTTTCCGATGCTCTTAGTGTCGGCCATCCGCCTATCGCAAGGACCAAAGAGGTAGATGAAGCAATAATGGAGTTAGCTAGCCATGACCCCGATTCTTTGCTAGCATCACAGCCTTCAAACCAATCCGACAATACAAGTAAGCTGCAATTACGAATCTTCGATGGTAGCCGACGGCTGTTTTCTGCACCGGCGCAGTTCTTGGTCACAATTACAGACGGCAATCAGACACAGCAGTTCAGAGATTTTGTTAGCACGAACGTGACCCAGTTTCATCTGCCTTTCTTTGATAATTTTGCCGACAATTACACGGTCGTTGTCTGGGCTGACGGTTACAAGCAGGTAGGATTTACGCCCGTTACACTTACGAATCAATTCCCTGAGGCTCTCGATCTCATGCTAATTCCAGCCGATCCCGGCTTTAACTTCACCGACGCGTGTTGGGAGGCGGTCCGTGCGACCTACCCGTTTATCGGAAGCGATTTGGATGCCACAACTGGCGCCAGACGTTACGAAGCGCTCTTGGATAATAGCGAGAGGACCTTGGCATGCTTTTTGAATCTTTGCGAGGCTATGCGCCAAATTACCCTCTCACAGGGAACCCCACTGGACTACATTAAGAGACTTATATGGGACACTCTCACGCCGAAACAAGACGGTTTTTTTGCCTGGTGCAAGCCGGCTCTAATAGACCAGCTTAAAGTCGGTGCTGAAGCCAGGCAGTTTGCTCCAGTGATCAATCCAGGCGTCTTTCGGCGGGGAGCGACTTCAAGCTGGAAAGAGGTTGTCTTTGGTGATGTGCAGGTGCGATTCACCTTTTACGAAAACAACCGTAATGCGGTTGATGACGTCGATTGCGT
>DASZXD010000352.1:0-4804 GCA_035546015.1 Occallatibacter sp. | reverse complement strand
GAAGCTGGCATTCTACCACTGAATTACTCCCGCCTTCTGGCAAATCAGCCGTTTAGCCGTCGTCCACTATCCATACTGTACATCAAATAGTACCTGTTTTGGGCAACATCACTTGCCCCACCGTGCGTGCCGCCGGCTTTGCTGTTAGCGGTCATCAGAAAACGTAGTTTTCTGGGCTTTCGCCGACTATAGCGTGGTGCAGCAGCGTGTATGGCATTGGAGGTTGCTGCATCCTGTTGTCTTTGCCTATTTTTCGTGGCCTCCCGCGAATTCGATGAGGTTTTTATTCATGGGAAGCTCGCGCGTGCGTACTGCTCTCGATCCGCCATCCGCACTCAGGACGCGGTAGCGCTCGATCACGTAGGGCAGACCTTCTCCCGCGATCGGTTTCGATGAATCCGTCACTTCGAAATGAAGATGTGGCTCTCGGGCGTCACCAGAGCAGCCGACGCGTGCGAGCACTTGGCCTCGCCGTACGCGCTCGCCAGCTTTGACCCGCAGGCTCCCCGGTTGGAGATGCATGTAGTAGGCAAACTGACCGTCGCCTAGATCGATGGTGATCGTGTTTCCGGCGACTGTTTCGAGCGTAATTGGTACTGCGGGGTGAAACGCTTCGTTGTGCCCGGGGATGTTGTCGGGAAGACCGTCTCTTGCGGTGACGACGCGGCCGTCCGCGACGGCAAGCACGTTCTTTCCATAGGCGTAATACGACTGCTTATCCAGCGGATCTCCAGAGAAGGAGACGCCATCTTTGCCTTGCTTCCAGTCGATGGCGTACCGCCTTGAAATCACGGGGCGGCCATCGAAAATGAGGATTCCGCGCCGATGATGATTATCGGGATCATTGTCCGGGCCATCGGCTGCGAGCCAGCCCGGTCCTTCCAGTGGTGGTCCGAGGACATGCAGAGAGGTGTGACGTGTCGCGATAATCGCGCCAGTTGCGAAGGAGTCGCTGGTGATCACGCGATGAACCAGTTTGTCCGGAATATGAGAGCCACTGTCGAATGACACGTACATAAAAACGACGGCCGTTCGGCCAGTGGGGATTGCGAGACTGCCATCCTGGCCGACAGGTGTTTTGCCGCCGACGGCTTGAAAGATGGCTGCGAGTTGCTCAGCCTGAAAGCTCACAAGCGGTTCGCCGCTTGCGGCATCCGCGTCTAGTACTTCAATCCGGCGCACAGAAAGAGGCGATGTGGCGAAGTTAGTCAGGTGCAGCTCGTATAAGAGGTGCATCCGCTTTCCATTCGGGAAAGCCGTGGGCTCGAATGGCACACGCATCTCAAGCTGTAGCGGAAAAGGGACAGGCTTCGCCGTTGGCGGCTGACTACCAGTTCGCGGAGGGGTACTCGTTCGAGACTGCCCATCAACCGTTTGTCCGCCTTGAGCAGTCGCGGGGCATGACGAAATGACTGCCGCTGTGAAAAGGATCAACGAGCGCATACGGACAATACGCACGGCCGCAGGGAAAGTTCGCACATTCCCACCGGTGGAGAACGGCCAAACTCCATGATCTCAGGTGTCTTTCGCAGATTTTTGGACGTCCGCCGGGAACGCCGTAGCGGTCTGGCGCAATTTGAGGCGAAGGTAGTCGAGGTAGCTTTCTGGCGCCGGATGCGTGCGGAGTTCGTCAATGACGGGTCGGAAGTAGGCCAGCGAGCGGATTGGGGAGAGGCACGGAGCATCCGCCGGGCGAATTAGGCGTCGTAGCGAGCCGAGAAGTAGCGCAGTTTCGACGACCTGCAGCGGCACGCCATCGTCATGAAGTCGGCGGGCGAGCCATTGATCGGAAACGCTGGCGCGCAGCGGAGTGTCAGGGAGTTCGACGTAAAGCGTGACTACCGCGGCAACGTAAGTGGCCGGATCGGAAGCGTCGCTCATTTTTTTCTCCGGCGCGCCGCTGTTTCCTGCTCGCTTTCACGGACCCGGTAGCTGTCGCCTTCGATTTTGGTTACGTCGGCGTGGTGCAGTAGACGGTCCAGCAGGGTTACGATGCAAGCGGCGTTGGGAAAGACCTCGTTCCACTCTTTGAAGGGTCGATTGGTCGTGAGGATCACCGGTTTTCGTTCGTAGCGCCGGTTGATCACCTCGTAGAGCAAGTCGGCGGACTTGTCGTCGAAGGACAGGTACCCGACCTCGTCCACGCAAAGGAGTCCCACGTTGGCTTAGGTACGCAACTTGCGCTGGCGGCCTTCGGGGCTCTGGCGATGGAGTTCTTCCAGCAAAGAGGCTGCGGAGCGGAACAGGACGGAGTGGCCCGCCAGCAGGCGGCATGGCAGATGTTCTGAGCGATCATGGTCTTGCCCAAACCATTGGTGCCGACCAGAACAAGGTTGCGAGCCTCGGGGAGGAAGTCCAGGGTCAAGGCACGTTCGATCACATCGCGTTCGATCTTCTTGGGCCAAGACCAGTCGAAGTCGGCCATAGGCTTAAACTTCTTGGATCTCTGACAGCCGCAACCTTCGTTCCAGGCTGCGATGGGCGCGTTCGGCGGCCTCGGTCTCGGCCACAGATGTTCCAGAATCTGGCGTGGAGACCAGCGCTGTTTGGTGGCGCGCGCCAGAAAGTCGTCCACGTCGCCGGCCACGGCATGCAAGCCGATCTGTTCCAGTCGTTCCGGCAGGCTATTGCTCCGGGTCGTCATCGTGCGAATGGGCGAGCTCATCGTAAGTCTCCAGATCGTGGGGGCGGACATCCAACGCCTGCGCCTCGGGATGGCGGCTGAGATCCAGCGCCGGAAGCGGCGAAGGGGCGAAGGCGCGCTCCAGCAAGTCATCGCTTTCGGGAACGGCCAGCGCGAGCCGACCCGCGCGTGTGGCGTGCAGAGCTTTGCGTTTAGCGCGCAGCAAGGCTTGTTCATGCGCCGGGTCCAGAATGGATTGCTGCCGGTCATAGGAGCGATGATGGCGGGCGATCTCGGCGGCGGCATCCAGGATGCGGACGTCGGTGTCGGAGGCCACCAGAGTCAAAGGCCGGCCCACCGCTTCGGGCGGGATGGAATAGTCGTTGAGATCGAAATGCACGTAGATCGTCTTGCGAGAGCGGACCTGCTCTATCCGATCGGTGTTGAAGGAGTGGAGCGGCGCGCCAGCAGGCGTGGCTGTTCTTCGGCGAAAGCTTGGGCCACGGAGCGGGCGCTATCGTCGGGCCAGCGGCGCTGGTGCGCTACTTCATCGCGCCACACCAGCGCCTGGCGGTTGCACTCCGCCAGGGTAGTAAAGACACGGCCGGCCCAGAATGAATCCCGTACATACCGAATAGCCCTTTCCACGCGGCCTTTTTGATTTCCCGCCCGTACCTGGCAAGGACGTGGCGCGAAGTGGTAGTGAGCGGCAAGTTCCAGCAGCCGCGGGTTGAAATGAATATGGTTCCCGCGGCGTTCCAGGACGGCGCTTTTCAGATTGTCGTACAGGATGACTCTGGGCGCGCCGGACCAATCTTGAAACGCGCGCACGTGACCACGCAGGAAGTTCTCCGTGGTCTGGTCGAAGAAGAACTCCAGATACAGCGCCCGCGACCAGGATAAGGTGATGACGAAGCAGGAGAGCTGGCGCTTGGCGCGGCCCACCATGATGGAACCGAAATAGGCCCAGTCCACTTGTGCTTGCTCGGCAGGAAATACCTGCAATCGAAGGAAGCCTCGTGCGGTTGTGGGCGCAGGCGGGCCACGGTACGGCGCAGTTGCTCGACACTGCCGGAGTAGCCACGATCCCGGATCATCTGATAGATGCGCGTGGCGCGCAAGCGTGGATGCTGCTCCAGCACCTGGCGCACAAACGGCAAATAGGGGTCGACAACGGACGGCCGGAGCGGCTCGGCGTGCTGGAAGCGTTCCACTTCAATGGCGCGCCGCACGGTGTCGGGGTGGACGTTCAGGGCTTGTGCAATCGTGCCGATTTTCCAATGCTCGGCGTAGAAATAGCGGCGAATCTGAACGCGGGTTTCGGGACTGATCATCGAAACTCACCTTCGTCGTGGAATCCGTGGGAATGGATCGACGAAGCGGCCTGGCCGGCCACCGATCGAGCAGCGCAGCCAGAGACCGGCTCGCTTTTCCAGCCGGCCCGGTGACTGAACTCGGAGCGCGACCGCCACCTGCGTCGTGATCGTTTCTCCACAGCCGGATGGTGCCGGAGAAATGACCGAAAGGGAAGATTGATCCGTCACGCGCGGCCGGCACCGGCGCTCGCGGTACTGCCGCTGACGATCCCGGTGGTCGAGCCGACCTTCCAGACTCTGCTGATAGCGGCGGTTGGCCGCCCGGTGCTGCCGGCGCCGGGCTTCGGTGCGGCACACCGGGCTACAATAGCATTGTCCGCGATCGCAACGTGTACAAATCCAGAACACCATCTGGCATCCCTGGCCGCGACAAACGCGCTGCCGGAGAACCACTTCTCCATGAACCGCCATCCGCCCACGCAGGCGGACTTTGACAATGGCAACGGCTCATGCGAGGGTAGAACCAGCTTCGATGGTGGCCTTCTCATGAAGGTTGCCGAGCCAGAACCCCGCTGCTCGAACGGCGGGGTTCTCCTACCGCCTTCCAAGCCACAATACAAGTTTTCACCGAAATGTTTTGGAGATGATGATTGACGGATGATCGCGCCTTCGGCGCGGATGATGTCGCCGGTACCTCTACGCCGGCGAAGGCATCAGAAAACTACGTCTTCTGATGACTGATAACAGCCCTTTGCCGCGCGGTGTCACGCGGGCCATCGGAAGGGAACCCAACCGCCGGCCCGAGTGCGTGTCCATACTTCCGTAGACACGCTACACAAACGATCGTAGAATGTCTACAGAATGC
>DASZXD010000351.1:0-6847 GCA_035546015.1 Occallatibacter sp. | reverse complement strand
GCCTCAGTGGAGAAAAATGAAAACGCGCGAAGCCGGATTCTAAACGAATGCGCTTGGCACCGTCTCCCAGTCATCTGGAACCGGTAATCTGGAAACAGGATGAAAGACACCGCAGTTCTTCTGATCGACTGCCCTGACCGTAAGGGACTCATCGCCCGCGTCTCCGGACTGCTCTACGAGCGCGGCGCCAACATTCTTCACGCTGACCAGCACCAGGACCACGAACTTGGCCTCTTCTTCATGCGCGTCGAGTGGGCGCTCAACTCCGGCATGCAGGAATCGGCCGGTACCGAGGAGTCCGCAGGCGCCACCGCTGAAGCGTGGGACAAATTCGACCTCGAAGGCTTCAAGGCCGCCTTTGCGCCGCTCGCACGCGAACTAGAGATGCGCTGGACACTCTTTGTAACCGCGCGCCACCCGCACGTGGCGCTCTTCTGTTCGCAATATCTGCACTGCATGGCCGACCTGCTCCACCGCTGGAAGACCGGTGAGCTCGAATGCGACATTCCGCTCATCGTCTCCAACCACCGCGCCGTCGAACCCCTCGCGGCGTTCTACGGAATCCCCTTCGAGCACATCCCGGTCACACCCTCCACACGCGCTGAAGCCGAAGCCCGCCAACTCGATCTGCTCGCGCACCACAATATCGAGTTAGTCGTCCTCGCCCGCTACATGCAGATTCTCTCGCCGCACTTCGTCGCCCGCTATCCGGCGTCCATCATCAACGTGCACCACTCGTTCCTGCCCGCATTTACTGGCGCGCGCCCCTATCACGCAGCGCATGCGCGCGGCGTCAAGCTCATCGGCGCAACCAGCCACTATGTCACTGAGGTCCTCGACGACGGCCCCATCATCGAGCAGGACGTAGCCCGCATCTCACACCGCGATCAGGTGGAGGATCTCGTAGCCCGCGGCCGCGACCTTGAGCGCATGGTGCTCTCCCGCGCCGTCCGCTGGCATCTCGACCGCCGCATCCTCTGCTACGGCAACAAGACGGTGGTCTTCGATTAGGGCAGGGAACAGTAGACAGTCGTTGGGGCAGGCCGGCATGCCAATAGGACTCCATTGGAGAATCCACGCGAAAAGCTCAGATATTGGCTTTATCTAACCAAAATCAGCCGCCTGTGCGAAAAATGTCCGGCAACGAGACAGCACAGGCGAACCAGAGGCGAATCGATCGCTGCGGTTCCAATCATTTGCGGATTGGAAAATTCCTTCTTTTCGCGAAGATAAGCCGCAAAACCTGCAGGATGAGTGAGTTTTAACCGCGTTTCTCGCTTTTGCCTGTCCGCCGCGCAGTTTTCGGCAGCCGGCCTGTATGGACTCCCGCATTCCTCAAATCTCGGGATAGAAGTCAAAGAACGCATCCAGGCTCCGCTTCAGCTGGGTTTCGATCTCCTCGCGCGAGCCCTCGATGGTGTGCATGGTCACGTGGGCCTCGTGTCCATTGGCCAGCTTAAGCGTTGCGTCCTGAATTCCCACCACTTCGCCCTCGGGAAGCAGTCGCAGTCCGTAGACAAGAGTCAGATTTGCCATGTGCATCATCTTATCCAATGCCGACTGAAGGCGCGTTGCCCGTCTGGCAACCGGGCCGCGCCGTCTACAATCGGTAAAGGTAAACAAATGGCAGAGATACGAGACACAGTCATTCTTGGCTCCGGCTGTGCCGGACTTACGGCGGCCATCTACACGGCTCGCGCGGGACTCAAACCGCTGGTTCTCGAAGGGCACGAGCCCGGGGGCCAGCTCTCCATCACCACGCTGGTTGAAAACTTCCCTGGCTGGCCTGAAGGCATTCAGGGTCCCGAGCTGATCGACAACATGAAGAAGCAGGCCCAGCGCTTTGGCGCCGAGTTCCAGCTTGCGCACCTGAACACCGTCGAGGTAGGCAGACATCCCATCCGCCTCGAGACCTCGATCGGCGAGATTCTTGCGCGTACGCTCATCGTTGCCTCTGGCGCCAGCGCGCGCTGGCTCAATCTGCCCAGCGAACAGGCGCTCATCGGCCATGGCGTTTCGAGTTGCGCCACCTGCGACGGATTCTTTTTTCGCGGCAAAGACATTGCCGTGGTGGGCGGCGGCGACTCGGCTATGGAAGAAGCGCTCTTCCTAACCCGCTTTGCCTCCAAGGTCACGCTGCTTCACCGTCGCGAACAGTTTCGCGCCTCCAAGATTATGCTGGAACGCGCCATAGCGCATCCCAACATCGAACTGCGCACCAACACCATCGTCGAAGAAGTGCTGGGTGTCGAAGAGAAGGAAGTGCGCGGGCTGCGCCTGCGCGATGTAAAGACCGGCGATATCAGCGAACTGCCTGTTCACGGCCTCTTCCTTGGTATTGGCCACGAACCGAATGCCAAAATGTTCTCTGGCCAGATCGACCTCGACGAGGAAGGTTACATCCGCACCACAGACAACGTGTTCACCACGCACCAGGGCCAGGTGGTTCCCGGCGTTTACGCGTGTGGCGACGTGCAGGACCGGCGCTACCGCCAGGCCATTACCGCGGCCGGCTCGGGCTGCATGGCTGCTCTGGAGGTTGAAAAGTTCCTGGAGGAGCGCGGCCACTGAGGTTGGAGAAGACGCCATGAGCAATATCATTCTGTGGAAGTACTGCGCGTGGCTGGCGCTCTTTTCTTCTCCTGCGGTTCCTCTGTTCTTTGCGTGGCGTTTGCTGCTGAGGTCTGAGCGTTCAAACAGGCTTGGGACGCTCATTCTTGTGGTCATTGCCTCCTTGAGCCTCATCTGGTTCGTTGCGGCAACCATGAACTACCGATTCACTGGCCCGCTTTCCGGCACGCTTCACTACTTCATTACGGCGGGCAATCTGATAGCTGCCATCGTGTGCGCAGTTTTCTGTCTCGTTACCTCCTACCGCCGTGGCCAGCGCGCAGCGCGGCTCCTCACTTGTCTCGCATGTCTGATGCTCGCCGTGGAATGGACCCTGCTCGGAATTGCCTATCGATGACCGTACTCCGCGAAAATCTCGAACAGCTCGAAGATGCCATCGCCGCTGCCTGCCGCACCGCTGGCCGCCCACGCAGCGAAGTGGAACTGATGGCCGTCTCGAAGACCAAGCCCGCCTCCGCGCTTGTTGAAGCCGCTTCATTGGGCCTCACGCTCTTTGGAGAAAACCGCGTGCAGGAGTTTGCGGCCAAAGCCGCTGATCTCGGACCGTCACGCAACCTCATCAAGTGCCATCTGATCGGTCATCTGCAGTCGAACAAGGCCGTAAAAGCGGCAGAGGTCTTCGATGCCGTCGACTCCCTCGACTCCCTCCGCCTCGCCGAGCGTCTGAATGAAGCGGCAGCGAAGTGCAACAGGCGCCTGCCCGTTCTGATCGAAGTGAAACTCAGCCCTGAAGAGACAAAAGCCGGTTTGCTTCCGGAATCTGAAGAAGCCGCGCAACTATTCGAAAGACTACCCGGCCTCACGCATCTTGAAGTCCGCGGCCTCATGACCATCGCACCCTGGGGCGCGCCAGACGATATCACCCGCGCGTGCTTCCGCAGTTTGCGAATGCTGCGCGACCGCTGGACGCAGCTATACCCAAAACTCAATCTCGATGTGCTCTCCATGGGCATGAGCGGCGACTTTGCAATGGCCATCGCTGAAGGTGCCACGCGCATCCGCGTCGGCACAGCCCTCTTCGGCAAGCGCAGTCTGCAGCCGGAGCAGCGATAATGCTGCGTGCCGCACGCGATGGAGTCTCGCTCGCCGTGCGCGCGCAGCCCGGCGCAAAGAAGACCGCAATCGTCGGCATCTACTCGGAAGGCACGGCCGCGCAGCTCAAAATCGCCGTACACGCGCCGCCCATTGAAGGCCGTGCCAACGCCGAGCTGATCGCATTTCTCAGTAAAATTTTCGCACTGCCCAAAAGCGCAATTGAGCTTACGTCCGGCGAATCCTCACGCAGCAAGGTTTTTCTGCTGCACGGAGTTTCGCTCGCACAAGCGGAATCCATGTTGGCGCTAAGGTTGAAACCCTGAATCAGCGCTTTGCGGCGGTCTGCTTCTGCAGTTCCACCTCAAATGCGTGCTCGCGATCAGCAAGATAAGCCTTGTAACCCGCCGGATCGACGAACGCATCCTTGTCGCCGTTTTTCCAGCGCGGATACTTCTCCTTCAGCCCGAAGTACCCGCCGTGCGCGCCCAGGAAAATATCGCAGGGCAGTGCGTCGAGCACGGCAAACCCGCGCTTATAGTCCGATGCAATCTGCGGATACGCCGCATTGCCCACAAGCTTGTATCCAGGATTCACATTCGGGCTGCCCACAATCACAACATGCAGCGTGCGGCCGCCTTCGTTCTCATTCAGTGTCCAGGTCGTCGTGCCCTGGGTGTGGCCGGCCGTGAGATGCGCGGTAAGCACAGTGCCGCCAAGCTCAACCGTGTCGCCGTCGTGCAGCACGCGGTCTACATGTGCCGGCGGATAGCGATTATCCATCTCTGCGCCGTAGTGAAAGTCCTTCGCCCCGCCCGACTCAACCACCGGCACATCGCCTTCCATCACAAAATACTTTGCGCCGGTGAGCTTGATGATCGCCGCGCTGCCTGCGCAGTGATCCCAGTGTGCATGGCTGATGAGCAGAATCTTGACGTCGCTGAAGTGAAAGCCAAGCTCTTCCACGCTCTTTCGAATCAGCGGGACGGAAGATTCGAGGCTGCTGTTGATGAGAATCAGTCCCTGGGGCGTCACAATGAGATACGACGCCAGATCGGCGCTGCCCACGTAATAAAGATTCCCGGCAATGCGGAATGGCGGAAATGGTTTTGTCCAGTCTGGATTCGATGCGGCCCATAGCTGCATGTTGCATGCGATGGAAGCCAGGAGTACAAGCTGTACTGCAAATCTGCGAAAGTTCATGATGTGTGTGTCGCCGAAAGTAGATTCTGAGCCGTTTCGATAGCGCGTTCGAGATGCACCCCGCGCGAGCCCTTGATGAGAATCTGGTCGCCCGCGCGCAGATTGTGTACAAGCCAATGTCCAGCGGCCTCCGCATCGGGCAGAAAGAGCGAGGCTACGCCGCCGGCGCAGGCCGCTGCAGCCAGATGCTCCGCATTGCCGCGCACGCCTACAACAAGGTCGAGCCCGGCCTCAGCAGCGGCGCGTCCACACGCGGTGTGCAAAGCAGGCGCATGCTCGCCCAGTTCCAGCATCTCGCCCGCAATCAGAATCCGCCGCCGCGCCGGCCTCGCCGCAAGCGTCTGAATCATCGAGCGCAGCGCCTCGGGATTTGAGTTGTAGCTGTCGTTGAGAATCGTCGCACCGGCAAGCTCTAGCAACTGTCCGCGCTTGTCGCCTGCGGTGAGTGATGCAAGCGTCGCAATTGCCGCATCGAGGTCGACGCCTGCTTCAAGTGCAACAGCCAGCCCGGCAATTGCATTCGCAGCATTGTGGCTGCCAAGCAGATGCAGTGTAAACATGCCTTCGCGCTCGCCTGCGCGATATTGCACGTGCAATCCATTCGCATCTTCGGCTGTCGAGACAATCTGCGGATCGGCGCACGGTCCCGCGCCAAAGTAAACCACGCGTCCCGGAAAATCGCGTCCAAATTGGGACACATACGGATCGCAGCAATTCAGAAAAGCCACGCCGCTGGCCGGCAGCGCAGCCACCAGTTCGAACTTGGCGCGCGCAATCCCCGCCTGTCCTTCGGCAAAATTCTCCACATGCGCGTTGCCCACATTGGTCACCACGCCCCAGTCGGGAGAGGCAATGCGTGCCAGCGCCTCAATCTCACCTGCGTGGTTCATGCCCATCTCGACCACCGCAATCTCGTGCTCGGGCTTCAGCCGCAGCAGTTGCAGCGGCAGCCCGAAGCCATTGTTCAGATTGCCCTGTGACTTGAGCACATTGAACTTTGCACCAAGCGCCGCCGCAATCGCTTCCTTGGTCGTCGTCTTGCCTGCAGAGCCGGTGATGGCCACCACGCGCTTGCCCCACTGTCGCCGTACATGCGCAGCCAGCGTCTGAAGCGCCAGCAGCGGATCTTCCGCAATGAGCAGCGGTGCAGCCAGCGCCGCGTCAGGCAGCCCGGCTACGCGCGCGCGCGAAACAACCGCTGCAACCGCTCCGCGCGCCAGCGCTGCGGCCACATAGTCGTGCCCATCCAGCCGTTCGCCGCGCACGGCAAAGAACAGTTCGCCCGGTTGCACAGAGCGCGAGTCGATGGAGTAGCCGCTCACTTCGATCGCGCCGGCATTCGCATAGCTTGCCGTTGCCTCGAGCACAGCGCCTGCGCCAATTGCCGCTTCTGCAAGCGAGAGATTCATCGACCCTCACAATATCCCATTACAGCCAGCGTGGAAAGAGCTATCTCCGCATCGTCAAAAGGAACGATTCGATCTTTGAGAATCTGTTCCGTCTCATGGCCTTTACCGGCCAGCAGCACCACGTCTCCCGGAGCAGCCGCTTCAAGCGCAATGCGAATCGCCGCTGCCCGATCGGCTTCCATCGTGTACTCGACGCCGCTCGCCTTCAAACCGGGTTCGATCTCGGCAAGAATGGCGCGCGGGTCCTCTGAACGCGGATTGTCGCTTGTTGCCACGACGAAGTTGCTGCCACGTCCTGCGGCCAGCCCCATCTTCGGCCGTTTGGTACGGTCGCGGTCCCCGCCACAGCCAAAGAGCGTGATGACGCGCTTGCTCGAAGCCGCGGTCATCTGCCTTGCCAGTTCTGTCAGATTGCGCAGCGCATCGTCGGTGTGCGCATAGTCCACAATCACGGTAAAGGGCTGTCCACGATCGACAGGTTGAAAGCGGCCCGGCACAGGCTTGAGTTGCGGAACGGCATCAACCAGAGAATCGAAAGAAACACCGCGCGCATGAGCCGCAGTGAAGGCAGC
>DASZXD010000350.1:0-4642 GCA_035546015.1 Occallatibacter sp. | reverse complement strand
GGCTGCACCTCCATGTGGTTCATGTGCTGCTGGCTGATGTCGATTCCGAAGTTGATGGTGTGCCTGCCCTTGGTCCATGTCCCGGTACCGGTGTATTGGAAGATGGGGTCGTTGTAGATCAGCGCCGGATAATCGTAGCCGTAAAACTCGTAGCCGTTGATGTTGAAGTTGGGCATGCTGCCGCCTGCCGGCAAGTCGCCCAGGTTGGTGCCCGGAATCCCGAGCACATCGGAGCCGTAGCGGACATTCGTTCCCGGCGGTGCGTAGTTTTGTGTCGAGTGCGTCACGCCAAAGGTTCCGCTGAGCACCAGATTGGGCCGCGCCACATAAGTACCGGAGATCGAGATGGCGTAGATGTTTCCATTCTGCGTGTATTCGTGTCCGCCCGCCAGAACATCGCCAAAGATCGTCTTCTGATTGTCGATGTACGGATAATCGCTGACACGGCCCGTGAACGTCAGGTTCTGCGTAGTGTGCCAGTCAAATTTCGTATCGACCTTGTGCAAATCGCTCACGATCGGCGTATTCACGAAGTAGTTGTTGGCCAGGCCCGGAAGATTCGGCTCGGGAATGAGCGCAACAATCTTCGCAGCGATCGGGTCGATCGATGGAAGGGTGTTATCGGCAAATGGCGTTCTGCCCGTGCCATCCGGATTGCCCGTGGAGGGATCGTAGATGGGTGTCGGCGAAGCAGTCATGATGCCGTTGCGAATGTCGTCGGTGGGCACGGTTACGATATTGCTGCTGCCCATGCGGGTGAAGTCTCCTTCGTAACTGCCGAAGAAGAAGAGCTTGTCTTTGAAGATGGGGCCGCCCAGCGTTCCGCCAAAATCGTTGTCAATCAGCTTGGGAAGTCTCTGGTCCACCGGCTCGAAGTAGGGCCGGGCCTTGAGCGCGTTGTCTTCGTGATACTCGTAGAACGAACCGTGCAGATGATTCGTGCCGCTTTTAATCTGCACATTGATAGCGGCTCCGCTCCCCAGGCCCTCATCGGCATCGGCACTGGCTGTGACCACGTTCACGGTTTCCAGCGCTTCTACCGAAGGAACCGCCGTGGAGAAGTACTGGACCCAAGGATTGGTCGATCCGACCCCCTCGATCCGGACATTGGTCGCGCTCTGGCTGGTGCCGTTTGACTCGAGCGCCATTGAGCGTGCGGGGTTGTTTGTGCCACCCGAGCTGGCCGAGGGCGGCGACACGCCGGGCATCAAGCCAATCAATCCTTCGTAAGTCCGCGTCGGCTGGGGCAGGTTTTGCAGGGCATTAGATGTAATTTCACCGTGCACATCGGCGCTATCGGTCTGCAATTGCGCAGTCTGCGCGGAAACCTGAACGGATTGACTCACCGAGCTCACTGAGAGCGCGGCATCCACGCGAACAATCGTGTTAATGCGCACCGCCACATTTTTCGCGGCGAATTCGCCAAATCCTGCCTTGGTTACGATCACCCGGTACGTACCTGCATCGAGCGTCGAGATGCTGTAGACGCCTACGCTGTTCGAAGAAACCGTGCGCGTGGCTCCAGTCTCGATCTGCGTGACCTGGATCGTTGCTCCACCTACCAGTGCGCCGGTCGAATCGGTGACGCTGCCGACAATCGATCCATAGATGGTCTGCGCCATTGCATGCCTCATCGGCAAAGGACAGACGGCCAGGAAGATGAAGAGAAACAGCCGCAGTGCAGGGGATGAAAAAATCCGGTACCGATTGCTCTGTGTCCGGGTAGGGTTGAGATTTTGCATAGCCTCTCCATTCAGGTTTGTCGCGAAGACATCGAACTGCGGGCTGCCTCAGCCCGGTCTGCAAGCTGGCCCAGGGCTCTGTACTGGGCTTGAATCAGTGTGTGATTGCCTAAATTCAGTTGCCGCTGCTACTCGCTGGGGAAGTTTCGAGTCGTGATAGTATTCCACAATATATACAATAATGAATCCAAGTCAATAGAATTTTCATGTCTACATGGTTGACACACAGCGATCGCGTCAAACGCAACACACACAAGAATTGAGCAGCAGGAGTGAAATTGCTCCGTCACAAACGCATCAAGGGAGAAGTTGAGAATGATTTCAAGGCGGAATTTTTTTGAGTTATCGTGCGGCAGCATCGGCGCTGCCATGGCGGAGAGTCTGGCGTCTCCCTGGCAAAGCGAAGCGCTTACCAGCCACGCACAGGTGCACGAAGTGGCCGCTCACATGGATGCGGTGTCTGCCGCGCGCGGCGTACTGGAGCGCGTTCTGGGAGCGCGCGCAAATGAATTCGATTTGCAGCAGATTGACGGGGCGAGCAGCCGGCACCTCGCGCATATTTCAGCCTCGCGGGGGCGCGTTTCGCTCAAAGGGACCAGTGGTTTGGCGCTCTGCCGCGCCGCATACACCTACCTGCGTGCGCAATGCTCGGCGATGATTACCTGGAGCGGACAGCATATTGAGCTTCCCGCCAGCCTCCCCTCCATCGCCGAATACACCATTGAATGCCCTTATCGTTTCGTGCAGTATTACAACCCCTGCACATTCGGCTATTCGACAGCTTACTGGGATTGGGAGCGGTGGCAGCGGGAGTTGGACTGGATGGCCCTGCACGGAATCACGATGCCGCTGGCGATGGAGGGGCAGGAAGCAATCTGGCAATCCGTTTGGAAGTCCTTCGGTGTAACCCAGGCTGAGTTGGATCACTTCTCCACCGGACCGGGTCATCTTCCCTGGCACCGCATGGGCAACATCGATTATTTTGACGGGCCGCTGCCGCAGTCCTGGATCGAGAAAAAAAAGATGCTGCAGGTAAAGCTTCTGCACCAGATGCGCTCGTTGGGAATGACGCCGGTAGCACCTGCCTTCTCGGGCTTTGTGCCACAGGGCTTTCGACGCTGCCATCCGCAGGCCCGGACATTCACGCTGCTGTGGGGCGCAGGTGATTACCCGACCATGCCGCGAGAGTCGAAAACCTTCATTCTGGATCCCAAGGAAAAGGACCTCTATCGCGAGATTGGCCGCCGATTCATCCAGCAATACAAAAGCGAATTCGGAGAGGTCCAGTACTACCTCGCCGATACGTTTAACGAGCTGGCGCCTCCGGTCAGCCCATCCACACGGTATGAGGATCTGGCGGAGTTTGGCAGAACAGTCTACGAGGGGATTCTTGCCGGCGACCCGGACGGCACCTGGGTGATGCAGGGGTGGCTCTTCGCCGACGATCCGGTCTTTTGGGACAATCCGTCGATTGAAGCGCTTCTCTTGAAGGTTCCGAATGAACGCATGATCATTCTCGATTACACCAACGATGCCGATGCCAATGCGCATACCCGTTTCCATGGCAATCAGTGGAAGCGGCACAATGCCTTCTTCGGCAAGCAATGGATCAACGGAATGGCGCATACCTTCGGCGGAAACAACAATATGAAGGGCGATCTTGCGCTGATCGCGTCGGAACCTTTTGCCGTGCTTTCTGATCCTCTCAAGGGAAACCTGGTGGGATGGAGCATGGATCCCGAAGGAATCGAAAACAACGAAGTTGTCTACGAGCTCATGACGGATATCGGCTGGTCAGGCTCCGCGATCAATCTCGACAAATGGATTGCAGCCTATTGCCAGGCACGCTATGGAGCGTGCCCTCCTGAGATTGAGCAGGCATGGCGTCTTCTGCGGCAGAGCGCCTACAGCGCGCACAGCTGGATGAGCAAGCACAGATGGCAGACGCGCCCCAGTCTCGAACCAGACTCTGCATACGAGAAGCGCTACCAATATTCAGTGGATACAGGGCCTGTATTCCAGCAGGCGGCCGAAAGCTTCCTCACGAGCTCGGATCTGCTTCATGCAAACGAGCTCTACCGCAACGATCTGATCGAGATGGTCGCGCAATCGGCCGGCGGCAGCGTCGACCGCATGCTTGCTGCGGCCTGCGCAGCGCACCAACAAGGCCGCCCCGGCGAACGAGACGAGAAAGCCCAGGCCGCACTGGAGATGCTTCTGCGGATCGACGCCCTCATGCATCTGCGGCAGGACCGCCGCCTGGAGACTTGGGTCGAAGCCGCGCGAAGCTGGGCCAACAGCGCCAGCGAAGCCGCGTACTACGATCAGAACTCACGCCGCCTCATCACATTCTGGGGATGGTCTGAACTGGCAGACTACGCCACGCGCGTGTGGGGTGGACTGATTCGCGATTATTATGTGCCACGATGGAAGGTTTTCTTTCAGGATCTGCGAGACAAGAAGCCTTCGTCTCTCGATGTCTGGGAAGAGACATGGCTCTCTTCGGAGTACAAACCAAGCCGGGCCCTTGAGGTTCCGGACCTGGCACGGGAGGCCCGGCAGATGCTGGATACATGCCGCGCTTGGCAGAGTTGATAGCTTTCCGACGACAAGAATCTAGCGAGCGTGGAAACTACCAGCTTCCACGCTCGCCGAAGATTTCGATGACGCGTTCGAGGCGCACCAGCCCGTTCTCCCAGTTTTTCTGCAGGGCGCGTTCCAGGCGTTCTGCATCACCGCCTGTCACGGCATCGATGATAGCCTCGTGTTCGGCAATGGAAAGGTGCAGATCGTTAATAATGGAACTCGCATAAAGGCGCCAATACCGCTCCGCCTGCGGCTCGATCGCCTTGTGCAGCGAGAGCAGACGGGCACCGGCGCCAGCTTGAATGACCGTGCGA
>DASZXD010000349.1:0-6777 GCA_035546015.1 Occallatibacter sp. | reverse complement strand
CCTCCAAAAGATGCCGCAGGAACTCTCGCGCATCTCGTGCAATCCATCTGCGCCCGCCCGCGAACGCTAGAAAAACATCGGCAAGCCAGCGCAGCGGAGAAACAGGCTGCGCGGTTCCAATGAATTTCTCGAAAACGAAGTCAGAACGAACGCGCAGTCCCTTCTCCGGATCAAGCGCGTGAGGCATTCGGGCCAGTTCGCCGAGTCCCGCGCCAGCCAGCCTGTCCAAAAAGCGATTTCCCATCTCCACGAATCGAAGAGCAGCGGCGCGATATTGGCGCTCGCCTTCTTCCTGCTCCGGTTTGAGCCAGGGCATGACCCTGCGGCCCGCAATCTCCTGCGCAAGGTGCATCATGCGGCACCGGTAGCGCGGTCCAAGCCCGGCAGGGACGGCCGTCGATTCGACATCGAATTCTGTTGCGGCCTCTCTCCATGCCGCATCGAGAAACTGCCGGCGCCGCTCGACAAAAAAGTCCGAGATGCGGCGCTGCTCCGCCATAAAGAGAAAGCCAAGTTCGCGCATGGAGCGCTCTGCTTCGCCGATGGTTTCCCGCATCGTTTGAATCCGGCATTCGGACTCCTCGACAGGCCGCAGCAGCGCGTCGCGATCCTCGCTGACCACAGCCAGCAGTTGCTCGCTCAGGCGCTCAAGGCCCCGGTTGCACGCCGAGTGCACGAGATGCGCACCGGATTCCTCGACAAGACGCCGCAGGTTCGCCAGCAATTTCTCCCAGTCTCTGAGCGGTCCTCGATCGTCCATCCGCTCAGCGGCGCTCACCTCAAAAACCTCGCCCATGGGGCGATGCAGCCGCTGTTCCAGAACCTCGCGCGTAAACCTTGCTGCTGCCGCGCGCTCCGCATCGCTGGTTCGGTCGGCCTTGTTGATCACCAGGATCAGTTCCTGAACCTGCCTGCCAACCGCGTCCACAAGCGCCAGTTCCTCACCTGCAATGGGTGGATCGGCCCCGACAACGACCAATGCCGCATCGATATGAGGAATGAAGGCCTGCGTGGCTGCCGTATTGCCGCTAAAGACCGAGCCCAGGCCGGGAGTGTCGACAAAACACATGCCGGAGGACAACAGAGCGCTCGGCACATACACCTCCGCGCCCTCTACGTCTTTCCTGTTTTCAGGGTTGCATTCCTCAGTTACGTATTCCTTCAGATTGGGCAGATCGACATCCCGCCACGAGCCATCCTGCATGCGCACCCGCGCGCGCAGCGCGTCGCCATACCGGATGACCGTAGGCACTGCCGTGACCGGAACAAATCCGGTCGGAACAATGGCGCGGCCCACCAGAGCATTGAGCAGGGTAGACTTGCCTCGCTTGAATTGGCCGACACAGGCAACATAGAAGCGGCCCTCGGCAACGCGCGCCGCAAGCTCGCGCGCTTCTCCGGCGAGAGAATCCGCCCTCAGCTCCTGAGCCAAATCGCCAAGCTGCAACAGGCGAGAAGTACCATCCGGCGCCGCAGATGCTGCGGTCAACAGAGCGCTTTCCTCCTGCGCAGTTGAACTCCCGCCGTAGGCTGGCATCTGCTCTTCCCTCACTTTCCAGATCCGGGCCGCTCCTCGCGGGCATACCGGATGACATCGACATCGGACATGGCGATCAGGCCCTCGTTCACCATCTCGTCGAGGTGCGGAAGAAGACGGGCAATCTGCTCTTTGGTGTCGATAATGCTGATCATGATGGGCGCATCGCGAGAGAACTTCCAGTGGCTCGCGTGGCGGATTCTGGTGCTGGTTCCGTAGCCTTCAATCCCGCGATAGACAATGGCGCCAGCCATGCCAAGGTCGTTGCACTTGGCGATCAGCGCTTCGTAGAGCGGCTGGCCCTTCCATTCATCGCTTTCACCGAAATGGATGCGCAGCATGTTGCCCTTGAATTGCTCTTTCATCGGGGCCTCCTTTTACTCCTGGGCCTGACCGAGACCGGTAGATGCCTGTTCGTCCGTGGTTTGCGCACGATAGGCATACTTGATGACATCCGCATCGGAGAGAACAACAAGACCTTCCTCAACCATCTGCTCCACGATGGGGAGAAAGCCGCGGATTCTCTCTTCGGAGTCGACAGCGGAAAGCATGATCGAGGCATCGTGCGAAAGGGACAGCATGCGCTCGTGGCGCACGCGATGGTGGGCTCCGTACCCGAGAATGCCCCGGTAGACGGTGACCCCGGCGATGTCGTTCGCCCGCATGGCTTCAACCAGGGCCAGATGCAATGCTTTGTTCTGCCAGCGGTCCTGCTCGCTGATGTAAATCCTCATCATCGGCGCCTTGCCTTCGATCTTCAGATGGGCCGGGTGATCCTCTTTTCTTCGCGCTTTCCTGGGCTCGGCCGGTTTCGCAACTGTTGTCTCCTGAATCTCGATCATTCCCGAACCGGCCATCTCCTCCAGCTTGCCCAGAAGTTCATCCACCATTTCCTGGCTTTCGACGAACTCGATCTTCAGTGGAAGCTGATCGGAGATGTCCACCAGACTTGAAGAATGCCGGCGATGATCAGCTCCAAAGCCAGCTACACCTTTCAGAACGGTGGCTCCGGCGACTCCGCGGTAGAACAGAAAATCAAGAATGCTGGAATAAACCGGCACACCGTGATGCGTCGCCCCCTCGGCGGTGTAGATCGATACCTTGACGGCCTTGCCTGCTTTCAACATCGAATCCTCCTCTATGCTCTTTCCTTGATGGCGTCGCGATCGCCCGCCGCACCCCAGTTCAGCAGCAAAGCGAGATCGTCTTTCATCTCTTCGGACGGCATCCTGTCGCCTGCCGCGCCTTGCATGCGGTTGAGCTGTGCCCGATAGGCATCGGCATAGGAGTTCACCAATGCCTGCATCTTGCGTGTCATCTGCTCGCTCCATAAACCGAGAGCCCGGCCATAGCGGTGCAGCTCCTCCCTGAGAGCGGGGCCGAGATGCGTATGCAGTTCGTTGCGCACCAGAAGCCGCACAAGCGGTCTGCCCAGCCATCTCCAGCGCCCCGACTCTACACTGCGGTGAATCACATCGATTTCAAGCCTTGGCGCGTCGCGCAGCAGCATGCCGGTATCGTCCTCATCCGGCATATCGGACCGTTCCATCCCATGGGCCACTTTCCGCAGGGAAGCGATGGCGCTGTCAAAGGCGTTTCGTGTTTGCCCAAGAGCCTCATCGACTCGCCGCTGTACGGCATTGTAGGTCCATTCCGCAATCTCGATTGGACCGATGGAACGAGCAGTCCCCGCATAGATGCGCGCAACTGCGCTCTCGGACACTTCGCCGATAATCTCCTCCGGCCGCTCCGTGAGTTCGAGGAATGCGCGATCCAGCACCGTCCCCTGTTCGCCAATCGCTCCGGCAATCGAGCGCAGGGTGCATTCCGCCGAATGTGCATCGAGGACAGACAGACGCTTCTTGCCGCGTTCCGCATGCCGGAGCAGCGTTTCAAGGGCCGTAGCAACCGACTCGCGCAACGCTCCGGCCTTGCGCGCGATGGAGGCATCGCGCAGAGAGCGCGCACGGGCAAAGCGCGGTAAAAGCTCCTTCTCGAAAAAGTGATCGAGCAGAACCGCGTAAGCCGGCAGCGCGCTCACCGCATGAACATGGAGCGTCAGGCCCAGTTCACGCCGCAACTGCTCCTCGATATAACCCGTTGCACGATGGAGATCGCCTTCCGCAAGCAGGTCGGCCTTGCTGAGCACAACGATGGCCGGAATCCCCGCCTCGTAGAGAAGGCGCAGGGTTCCGATGTCCTCCTCGTTCAGTGTCGCCCCGGCATCAATGAGCAGAACGGCCAGATCGCAGGCCGGCAGATAGGCCATGGTCTCGGCTGCTCCCTGCCGCGCAAGAGACCCGAGCCCAGGCGTATCCACAAGCACAATGCCCGGCTTCAGACGGGTGGACGGCACCTCGACAAGCGCTCGCACAACATTGCGCGCGTTTCCGGGATTGCCCTGCTCCGTAATCATGGCGGCGAATGCATCGAGGGTCACGGCTTCGGAACTGCCGCTTGCATAGGTAATGTGTGCGCAGAGCTGCGTGCCGTAACGCAATCTGGTCGGGACTGCTGTAATTGGGTTCACGCCAACCGGAAGCACGGCCGTACCCAGCAGCGCATTCAGCAGCGACGATTTTCCGCAGCTCACGCGCCCGAAGAGCGCGACCTGGAGATCGTCGTCCTCCATGCGGGATGTGAGCATGGAGATGCGGGAGCGGAACTCGACCAGCCCATGGCGTGTCACAACCTCTTCGATGAACCGCAAAAGAGAGGTATCGTATCCGGCACTCTCCAGCCTGTCCAGACGCGCATTGAGATTGGTCCCGAGCTCCTGCCGCAGATACCGTTCCATGTTCTGGCAGACCGAACGAAGCTCGTGCACGACGCCGTTGAGTTCCGTGCTCGCCGCTTCAGAGAGCGCGCCGGAGCCGCGCATATAGCCCGGCTTGAGCTCCTCGACGGCAATATCGATAAATGCGAGATTCGTCAGCACCGCGCGCGTCGCCGGAATATCCGGCGGGTCGGGTTTCATGTGTTGCCAGGCAAGCGTGCGCAGGAGCTGTTCGCGAAGCCGCCGGATGTGATCCTCCAGCACGCGCGTCTGGGCCGGGGTAATGTCGACGATGTGGCGGGGAAACGGCGATACGGAAGCCGCCTGATGAAGGACGTGCTCAATATCGCAGAGCAGCTTGTCAATGTATTCGCAGGTGACGCCAAGACGCCGTTGCTGCGCATCGTTAAGCTCTCCGGGGGGCGGCATCTGTGTGAACTCTGATCGAAATGCGGGCATGACTCCTCCAAGTATGTTTCGCTTCGAGGAGTCATCTGCCCTTGTGAGCGGTTAACGGTGGACTCCAACACCTCATGCAGACAGCTAAGCCCTGGTCTCCTTGCCCCAGCGCTTGTACATGCTGGCGCCTGCATAACGCGCCTTCGTGCCCAGCTCCCGTTCAATCTCGAGTAGCCGGTTATACTTCGCAATCCGCTCCCCGCGGCAGGCTGAGCCTGTTTTGATCTGCCCCATGCCGGCGGCTACAGCGAGGTCGGCGATGCTCGTGTCGTCAGTTTCGCCCGAGCGGTGCGAGATGACCGCTCCATACCCGTTCTCGCGCGCGATCCGGATGCATTCGAGCGTCTCCGTCACCGTGCCGATCTGGTTCAGCTTGATCAGGATGGCATTCGCAATGCCGTCCTGGATGCCCTGCCGGAACAGCCCCGGATTGGTGACGAAGTTGTCGTCGCCGACAAGCTGGACGCGGTCTCCAAGCTCTTTGGTGATCTGCTGCCATCCGGCGCGGTCATCTTCGGCTACGCCATCCTCCAGGGACCACATCTCCGGATATTTCGTGAGCCAGTCTTTCCAGAGGGCCACCATCTCCGCGGGCGTCTTTTTGCTCCCGTCGGATTTGGCAAAGGTATAGATGCCGTCCTCGAAGAATTCGCTGGATGCGGGATCGAGCATGATCACGATGTCCCGGCCCGGTTTGTACCCGGCTTTCTGAATTGCCTCCAGAATGAGTTCGATGGGTTCCTCATTCGACTTCAACTGCGGCGCAAATCCGCCTTCGTCGCCCACGCCCGTGCCATAGCCCTTCTGATGCAGAACCGCCTTCAGCGTATGAAAGGTTTCGGCCGCCGCGCGCAGGGCCTCAGCGAATGAAGGCGCACCGATGGGCGAGATCATGAACTCCTGAAAGTCCACATTGCTGTCGGCGTGCTTGCCGCCGTTCAGCACATTGAGTCCGGGAGTCGGGAGAAGATTTGCGGGCGTCTCAACCAGAGCGGCATAGAGCGGCAAGCCGCGGTCCTTTGCCGCCGCGTGCGCCACCGCCAGCGACACACCCAGAATGGCGTTGGCGCCGAAGCGGCCTTTGTTGGGGGTTCCGTCCAGCTCGCAGAGTTTGCCATCCAGCCCTCTCTGATCGCTGGCATCGAATCCCCGCACCGCCTGCAGAATCTCTCCCTCGACATATCCCTTCGCCTTGAGCACGCCCTTGCCGCCGTAGCGAGCCTTGTCGCCGTCGCGAAGCTCGACAGCTTCGCGTTTGCCGGTCGATGCTCCGGAAGGAATCTTCGCGGTGGCTTTCACTCCGCTGGACAACGTGGCGGTAACCGCCAGAGTGGGATTGCCGCGTGAATCGAGAATCTCAAGAGCTTCCAGTCCTGCAATTTCAGACATAAGGATTACGCTTTCCCGGCAATAAAGCCGTAAGGACGAAATGTTTTGTGCGTGGATGCATGTGAAAGAAGTGAGACGAAGTGCGCAAGCAAAGAGCGCAGCCTCTTCGCAAAGCAGGCGGGCCGCTGGCTCATGAGAAAGAGCGCAACAACCCGCCGCATGTGCAGGTGCCAGGCAATGCGGCAATGAGCCGCGCTCCCGGCGCGCGAAAGACCGTCGGTACGCAGAGCGATCCTCCGCGCAGAGAGAGCTGACACGACGGATAGAACCCATGGATTCGTCATGGATCCAATCTCCTGGATTTTCAATCGGGAATCGTGCCGGAGATGCGACTTCCGGACAGGATTCCCTGTCAGGAGTCATCATCTGTCCGGTCTATCGGAAGGGACAGCGGTTAAAGGTGAACTCCGTCACCCTTAGCAATATCTGTATCGTAGGCGCGCGGAAATTGCAGTGTCAAGTGAGCGCGATCACACAGCATGAAGCAGATGCACCACCGGCCAACATAGCGCAATCGCGAGGTTGCCATGCGGCAGGCCACCAGAGCCAGGCGCCTCATCGTAAGTCCGAATCAATCAAGCCGCACTTTGACTGGTGGATAACATTCATGTCTCAT
>DASZXD010000348.1:0-4600 GCA_035546015.1 Occallatibacter sp. | reverse complement strand
GGACAGTGCATAGCGCTGGAAGCGTTGACCATGGCTGAGTTCTCCCAGTGCCCTGATCAGCGTGGCCGCGAGCGCTTCCACCGATGTATTGTCTGCGAGCCAGGTTCCTGGCTGCCCTTGCAGCAGATCGACCAGACCCTGCGAGGCGGGTGTAGCGACGATGGGCAGCTCTCCGGCATAGGCTTCGAGCAGTGCGTTGGGCATGCCTTCATAACGCGACGAGAGAACGAAAAGCGCGGCCTGGGAATACAACTCGTATGGCCGATTCACGTAGCCGGCGAAGTGAATCGCCGATCCGAGGCCGAGCGCGATGCTTTGTGCTCGAAGTGCGGATTCTTCGGGGCCGGAGCCCGCGATGGCAAGGTCGGCGTGCGGGAATCTTTGTCGAACGAGTGCAAGCGCCTGCAGCAATAGATCGAAACCTTTTTCTGGAGCGAGCCGGCCAACGGCGAGCAGGTGCGGCCCCGGGTTGCTCCATAGGCTTGTCCTACTTACTGTCAGGTGAGCGGGCTGCTTGTTAGCTGCACTGATTTCATCAATGTCGATTGGATTAGGCAAAACAACGATCCGGTCCTTTTTGATTCGAACCTCTCGTGCAAGATCATCCGCCATGGCGCGCGACTGACAGATGATCTTGTTGGCGTGCGGATAGAGGCGCCGGTAGAACATGCGTGTGTACCATGGCACTTTGCCAAAGGCGAGAACTGATGAAACGGTCGTGTTTTGGCGGACGAAAACGCGGGTCTTGCGTGGATAGAAGGGGCGCAGCAATAGGACAAGGAAGTTGAGATGCGCCATGCCGGACAGGATTAAATCAGGCTTGAGCCGGTGTACCAGACGCAGAAGACGGAACGCTCCTGAACGCACGCGAGCAGCACCAAGCAGATGCACGGCAATCCACGGCGGCAAGGTTTCGGCAGGAGGACTTTTCTGTGTGACCAGGGCCAGATGAACCTCATACTTTTCGCGTGACAAACCACCAGCCAGCAGAGCAGTTACCTGTTCTGCTCCGCCACCGCCAAGATGTGGGATGAGTAAGAGAAGCCGGAGTTTTTGTGCCACAGTTGTGTCGCTGACTATACGCCTGATCTCCGAATTATTTCCAATAATCCTCAACAGCCAGTCGCATTTTTTAACTTAGAGTGATACAGTTCCCTTGTTCCCCCTAATAACCTGGAAACCAATCGACAGCACGGGGCTGGCTATGTCGACAACGATTTTGCGCCAATTCGCACCGGCGTTGGCGGTTCGTTCTTCGCGGCCACCGGTGATTTTGCTTGGTGTTACCGACTCACAGACCTGCATGGTCCTCGAGAGCCGTCTGCGCGCCCTTCGCGCTGAGGGCTTTCGGGTGATTCTCGTTTCGAGCCCAGGCAAGCTGCTGGACCAAACTGCGGCGAGAGTGGGCGTAGAACGGTTTGCCATTCCAATGCAGCGTAGAATCACGCCTCTTGCCGACCTGATTTCGCTGTTCAGGCTGTGGCAGCTTATGAAGCGGTGCAGGCCGGATATTGTGGAGTTCAGCACACCGAAAGCAGGTCTGCTGGGCCTGTTGGTAGCCCGGCTGCTGTGCGTGCCTGGGCGGGTGTATATGCTGCGCGGGCTCAAGCTGGAAACGGCATCAGGGCTTAAGCGGGCGGTTTTGCTGGCGGCGGAACGAGTGGCTGCAGCCTGCGCGGATGTGGTGTTGTGTAACAGCGAGAGTCTGCGGATGAGGGCAAGTGAACTTAACGTAGCGCGATCGGTGAAGCTGCATCTGCTGGGCAAAGGAAGCAGCAACGGCGTGGATGCCACGCAATTTTCACCGGGACCGAGTAGCGTGCGGGAACTGTACGGATGCCCGCCCGACGCGCCGGTTGTAGGCTTTGCGGGCCGGCTGACACGCGATAAAGGTATACCGGAACTTGTGGAGGCTTTCGAGGCTGTTCTGAGGGGCGCGCCAGACGCACACCTCCTGCTGGTGGGCTGGTTCGACAATGCGGAGGACGCGCTAGGGGGGGGAATACGAGCTTGCATCGAAAACCACGCGCGCATCCACTGCACCGGCTTCGTGCGCGAGACTGCTCCCTACTATCGTGCGATGGACGTGATGGTATTACCTACCTGGCGCGAGGGGTTCCCTAATGTGGTTCTGGAGGCTGCTGCCACGGGGATTCCAGTGGTGACAACCCCTGCCACGGGAGCGCGCGACTCGGTTGTTCCTGGAGTGACCGGCGTGCTGATTCCTCCCGGAAATCCTGCTGCTATCGCAAACGCAGTGCTGGAACTACTTGCCGATTCCGACCGGTGTCGCAGGATGGGCGAAGCTGCTCGTGCATGGGTTCTGGAGCATTATCGGGACACCCATGTTCTGGGGCTTACAACTGCCTTTTACGCCGGACTGCTCGATTCGGTTGAAATGGCTGATACGACGCTCACCTAACCATCAGATTCCCCTGGGAATAACTCGGGTTGATCAGATTCAGAGCGCATAGCAGGAATTCTTCTCTGTCCTGCAACGCCGATCAGACTCAGCACCTTGAGATGCTGGATTGCCTGGCGCGGGACGAAGATTCTTTGTGTATTCGACCGTGTATCTGGTGGCGTGAGAAGCAGGCCTGCCCCCTGGACGAGGGTCAGATCGTTGGCAACCAGCCCCTCCAATTCGTCTCCGTCGGCAAGCGTAAGCCGCAGCCACAGGCCGGCAGCTCTGGGGCGAACCAGGAAGCGCTTCCTGAGGAGCCGTTCAGGGTTGGCCTGGTCAGCAGTCGCGGAGGGGAGGTCGCGGACATAGCAGACCCACTTCACCTGATCCCAGAGTACCCGGACTACTTTGCCAGTCAGATCGAGGATTTCGAGCTCAGCCGGATTAGCGGCAAAACCCGGTCCGGCGTAACCGGCGAACCAGTCGCGCGAGAACTTGCGTACAATCACAGGTTTTCGAGCAGATCCCATCGCATTGGATTGTCGCACGGATGATCCATCCGGGTTTGCCGATTCCATGCACCGCTGTTGGTACAGCATCAACCGACGACATTTCGTCGCATCTGCAGGTTACCCGTGATTACCTTCATTCCTAAAACGTTATATCCCTAGCCATTCCATCACGGTTGTGTTAATGTACTGCTTTGCCCGCTCTGCCTTGGTCTGCTGATAAGGCTAAACAGATCAGGTACTTGACAGAGAATTGGGGCGACGGAAGCAGGAAAGCGGATGCCCGACTACATCTATCTGCTGGAAAATCGGCTTTCGGCTGACCAGCGGCATGCACTTGCACAGTTGCGCGAGGCCGCCCGTGAAGCCGGGACAATCTTGTTTCTCACCGGCGACGCGGTTCGCGACCTGACCAGCGGGCATGGTGTGCGTGAACTTGAAGTTGCTATTCATGGAAACGCCCTCAAATTAAAGAAACCATTGGAAAAACTTGGCGGCAAGATTTGGGGCGAAGATGAGGCTTCCCGGAGCCTATACCTGTGCTTTCCGGGCACAGTCCGCGTGGACGTGGTCAGCACGCATCGGGTCGAATATCCCAAGCCCGGGAAACCTGTCTTCCATCCTGCATCCATTCAGGAAGATCTGCGGCGGCGAGACTTTACAGTGAACTCGATGGCCATCTCTCTGAACGAAGGGTCATTTGGGCTGTTAATGGACCCGCTGAACGGGGCGGCCGATATCGAGGCTCGAACGTTGCGGCTGGTTTCGAATTATGGTTTCCTCGAAGAGCCGTCGCTGCTGATCCGAGCTACGCGCTATAAAGCGCGGCTTGGCTGGGAGATGGACCCGCGGACGCAGTCCCGCTATGAAAACGCCAAGATGGAGGGCATGATTGAGTCGATCTCTGCCCATGCGCGCAGCCAGGAACTGGAGCAGATTGGCCATGAGGAAGATGGGTTAAAGGTTTTGCGCGCGCTGGAAGACGAGGGCTGGATGAAGGTGCTCTTTCCTGCCTGGACCACTGCGAAGGCCGATGAAGAAAAGCTCAAGGCACTACACGACCTAGCCGTCGAACTGCTCATGCAGGGCGTTCATCCTGACATGTCCGCGGCTCAGATGCAGTTGCTCACGGCAAAGCTCCCACCCAAAGATCTGGCTGCGCTGAAAAAGCTGATGCTGCGGCAGGGATTTGTGGAAGAGTGGAACAGCCTGGATGCGCTGGCCTCGGGGTTTTCCAAGGAGTTACTGGCAAAGGCAAATGCAGTCGCCTCGGCCGGCTTCAGGCTTTTCACAAGCTATGATCCTGAAGCTGTTCTTTGGCTTGGATTTACGAGTAAGTCTCAGGCCGTGCAGGAACGTTATCACCTGTTTCTAAAGGTATGGCCCGAGGCACGTCAGCGGATTCCCTACACTCTGATGCAGGAGATGCGCATCACGCCTGACCTGCCCGGCTACAGCGACCTGGTGCAGGCGATCTTTCTTGAACTAATTGATGGCAAGCTCTCAACCCCTGAGGAGATGCGCACGTATCTTGAGCCGCACTCGCCGCCCGCGCCGCCCCCACAGCAGAGTTACAAGAAGACTCGTGCCCGGCGCAGCGCAGAATCCAAGCTCAAGGAACGGGACTACGACGAGGACGAGGAGTCGGAAGAGGGTCTCGGCGGCGACGAGGATCTGGACGATCTGG
>DASZXD010000347.1:0-18523 GCA_035546015.1 Occallatibacter sp. | reverse complement strand
AATGGAGGCCATCACAAAAAGAATCGAGGCTACCAGCTCTTGAGTTCCCTCGGGGCCGCGCCAGGGAAAGTGCGGCGAGAGTATCCACAACAGCAGCGGGATCATGATGATCCGGCTCATCGTGATGGAGTTGGGCAAATTCATTGCGTTGCGGGCTTATCCACGGCTCGCAACCTGTTGCCCGTTAGAGCAGGAAACAGATGCAGCAACCGCTACCACAACTATAATCGCCTTCCCGCACGATTGCCCGCATTGTTGAGGAAATGGAAGCAGCTGAGGGGGTTACTGAAGCGGTAGAAGGCAGGCAAAATTGGAGATTTGCCGGGGATCATGATGACCGGACTCAGTTTGCATGCATCTGCACAACCCGCCTGGTCCCTCAAACTGCATGCGTTTATTGCTTAATGGCTTCGAGGTCGATGCTCAGCTTCACCTCGTCGCCCACAATCGCCGCAGGATACCCGGAGCCAATGCCGAAATCCCGGCGGTTGATCGTCGTGGTGGCTGAAAAGCCCACGTGCGGCTTGTGATCCATGCCTGGCACCGGGCCGTTGGGCCCGTCAACCTGCAGCACGACCGGCTTTGTAACGCCGTGCAGGGTCAGGTTGCCGTTCACCGTCAGGCCGCTTGCGCCCTTGGTCACGCCGGTGCTCACAAAGGTGGCGGTCGGAAACTTGTCCACGCCAAAGAAACTGGAGCCTTTCAGCTCCGAGTCGCGCGCGCTCTCGCCGGTGTCCACTGAACTTGCGTCAATCGTGATGTTTACGCTCGATTTTGCAATATCCGCTTCATCCCACTGGATCGCGCCGCCAATACCGCCAAAGCGTCCATGCACGTTGGAAAGGCTCATGTGCACAATCGAGAAATCGACCTCGCTATGCGCCTTGTCGGGAACCCAGGTGGAAGTCTGTGCGCCGGCAAACGAAGCCGTGCAAACCAGCAGGAAGGAGAGAAATTTCAAACGCATGTATTCATCCTATTATCTTTCTGACGGCCTCAGGCTGTTTTCGCAGCCTGAGGCCTCAACGCAGATCGGAAATGACAATGAAATGACACAGTGCAGCTCGTCTAAAAGCTGTAACGCATGGAAAACTGCATCCGGCGGCCCTGGGTAAGCAGGCTCGTATAGCGCCCATAGCTTCCGGGGTTGCCGTATGGGTTGTTTGAGATCGTAGCCGGGTCAAAGCGAACCGAGTTCGTGGCGTTGAATGTCTCCCAGGAGAACTTGAACTGGTGGCGCTCCGTCACCGCGAAGGTCTTCGACAGGCCCGTATCGATGCTGAAATAGCCATCGCCGCGATAATAGTTGCGCTCACCGGTCTCGCTTGCATAGGGCGGCCGGATATTTGTAATCGCCGCCGACTGATCCTTAAACGCATTCGGTTGGCCGCCGCTGTCCAGCGAGTGACCGCCTGAGCGAATCGGCGTCGTAGCCACGTTCCAGCTCTGGTCGGCCCAGTCGGTATTCCAGCCCAGCCCGTCAATCGAGCTGAACGGCAATCCGCTGGTCCAGTGGGTCAAACCGTTCAGTGTCCACCCGCCTATGAACAGGTCTGTGAGGCGGTTTACGTTGGCTGCAAAAGCCCGGCCGCGCCCAAACGGCAGCGCTCCGGTAGCGTTCACCGTTACCGCACTGCGCACGTCGTAGTCCGAAGGCCCGCGATTACCCTTCGGGTTGTAGACGTTGATGATCTGGCTGGAATATCCGCCAAAGCTCGTCGCCGTGGGCCCGGTGCGTTCCGTGTCAGAGCCCAGATCGATCGACTTCGACAGCGTGTAGTATCCGTCAAACTGGAACCCGTGCGTCTCCTGCTGATGCAGTGCAAACTGCAGGCCGTTATAGCTGCTTGTACCCATTGACGACCAGACATAGAGCGACGAGTACTGCGGATCGAAGTAGCGGTAGAGCTGGTTATCCGGAGTCAGGTAGTCAGGCACGGCGTCAATCACAAACAGAGCCGAAGACTCGTTGCCGCGGAACGGCAGATAGTTCTCATACACTGCCTGCGTGGCCGTCAGCCCATTGCCCGCCAGCCAGGGGAACATGTTTTCCCAGTAGGAGATCTTGCCCACCTGTGAAACGTCGGTTCCCGCGTCGATCAGTTTATCGATCGCAGCCTCTGCGGCAAAGTAATCCGTGCCGCTCTGTGGATCTACCAGGTCGGACGGCGTGGCCACATCGCGCATCTGCAGCAGATGCCGGCCCAGCCGTCCCGTATAGGTCTGTTCGAGCATCAGGCCATGGCGCAACTGAAGCTGATATCCAATGTTGAAGGCGTACGAATACGGACTGGTTATGCTCTGATCCGCGCCCCAAGCCAGCGCCAGGTCGTCGCCGGGAATAACCGGCGTTGCGCCCGTTACGTTGATGGCCGGAATAATGCTCGTTGGAACCGTTCCCTCACTGGTAAAGCGCGGAGCCGAGTCGGCGTCTGCCGCTCCCACCGGAGCCTGATCCGATGTGACCAGTCCGAATTCGCCGGCCTCGTCAAATGAATCGACAATTCCCTGCCCGAAGTGATCGTAGTAGACACCGAATCCGGTGCGAATCGTCAGCTTGTCGCTCGGCTGATAAGAGATGGCAAAGCGCGGCGCGAGGTTGAGCTTATCCATATTCCAGAAGCCCGGTTTGCCATTCGCTTTCCCTCCCTGGATAAATCCAAACGCCGGCTGCACCACTTCGCCCTTGCCTGCGCCCTGCCAGCGATTGGTGAGCCACTTCCCCATATTCACTGTGGGCACCACCTCCTGGCCGTTCCGCTCATAAGGCACCTGCAGCAGCGTGTGGCGCAGACCGAAGGTAATCGTTAGATTCGGCTTGATCTTCCAGCTGTCCTGCCCGTAGTACTCGAACTCGTTGGTCAGGTAGTGGTGGCTCACCCATTTGTTGGGCGGCAGCGGCGTCAACTGCCCATTGGCATACACGTTGTTGTAGTACTCGGTGGCCGACGTAATCATGCCCGTAATATCGGCCACTGCAATGTTGTAAGCCGCCGCATAGTTATTCGAGACGGTCGGAAATCCAAAAGCATCCGGATCGAGGCTGGAGCCGGTGCCCGCAATCGCGCCATAGCCAAGCAGTTCATAAGTAACTTCGGCGTGGTTATAGAGCGTCGCGTCCGATGAGCGATTGTTGAACACCAGCCGGTAGTTCGCACCGAACTGCATCGTGTGCTTGCCCTTGATCCACGTCAGATCGTCGACAAAGTTGTGCGTAGGCACATCGACAACCTGCGAAGTAAACCCGGTGCCGGTGGGAGAAGCAATATCCTGGAACGAAACATAGGAACCGTTGGTGGTGCCGCGATAGGCGTAGCCCTGCCGCACCAGTCCGTAGCGGAAGTTATTGACCAGCGAATTCGAGATGGTCCACACATCGCCGGCTGCAATGCCCTTGGAGTTGTCGACAATTCGGTAATTCGCCGGCGCGCCCGGAAACTGAACCGGACCGGTGGTGTGATCGTCCTGCAGATTCGCGCGTGCAAACAGGCGATGCTTGTCGTTCAGCGTGTAGTCCACCTTGGCAATCAGCGTATTCAGGTTGATGGGATTCGGTGACGAGAAGGTGTATGAAGCCAGGTTGTAGCCGTCCGTTAACTGCGTGCCGTTGGGAGAGGGCAATTTCGCATAGATCGCTTCCACCGCCGGATCGACGCCGGGGCCAAGCGGGCAGGAGCCGAGTTCATAGCAGTTGGGGTCCATCGAGGCCACGTTCGCAGGATTCAGCGTCACATTGCCGCCGTCGCAGGCATAAGGCTGCGTGGTGTACGCGCATGAGCCTGCAAGATATTTGAGATAACCGTTGCGGAAGTCCGCCATGGGCACTTCCTGCGTCACCTGTTGATCTTCAGCCGTGCGCTGGCCCTCATAAGCCACAAAGTAGAAGAGCTTATCCTTCATGACCGGCGCGCCAAACGAGCCCCCAAACGTATTCCGCAAAAACTTGGGCGGAGTATTCGACTCTCCCGACGCAAGCTCAGCCTGCTTGTTGAACCAGTCGTTGGCCACCGTGTTCGTCGGCCGGTAATACTCATACACGCTGCCGTGATAGGAGTTGGTTCCGCTCCGCGTCACCAGCGAAACCTGCGCGCCCGAAGAGCGGCCGGAGTCAGCGTTGGAGTTGGTGGTCACCACGCGAAACTCTTCAACCGAATCGCGCGTGGAACGCAGCACACCGCTGAATGCATAACCCGCGTTCTGGTCGTTGTCATCTAGGCCGTCAAGGGTGACGTTGCTCTGGTCTGAGCGTGCGCCGTCTACCGTACCGCTCCGGCTGTCTTTATCCTGCGTCTGCGAACTCTGGTCGCCCAGAAACAGCACGCCCGCCTGCAGGCTCAGCAGGTCGAGCACATTGTTGCCTTCAAAGGGCAGAGACTGAATCTGCTTGGTGTCGAATGGTGTGCCCACGCTCGCGTCGGTGGTGTTGAGCGCAGTCGCTGTATCGACAACCTCAACAGTCTGCACAGCGGCCGCGCCCACCGCAAGTTTAAAGTCTGCAGTGCTTGGCTGATTCACCAGCAGCTCAAGACCCACCTGCTGCTGCGAAGCAAAACCGGTCGCCGCCACCAGCACGTTATATTTCCCCGGCACAATCTGCTCAAAGTCATACGCGCCGTGCGCGTCTGTGATGCGTTCCGCCTTGGCTCCCGTCTCAGGGTTGGTGATGGTCACATGTGCGCCGGCCACAACCGCGCTCGACTGATCGGTCACTGTTCCGCGCAGAGAAGTAACGGCGGTCTGCGCAATGAGTGCAAGCGGAGTAAGCAAACAGGCAGCTAGCGGAAGAAGGTATCGATGCAGCTTCATATACGTTGCCTCCAGTGGTGCGCAATCTTGTTCCGCTCGTTGAATGGCGGAGTAATAGAAGGTCTCGATCAGGGGCGCTGTAACTTGAGATACAGCTTTCCCATGCCCCCTGGAGCAGAAAACCAGTCATCGGGAGCTGCCAGCGAATGAGCAAGCCAGAATGGAGATGGCCGTTAAATGGCTTATTGTGAGACTGACACAGGCGTCATAGTGAACGCATAAGGATAAAGAATTTCAATAGTAGCGAGAATCGCCCTTTATTTACTGGCGATTTTCAATCTCGGCATGGTGCGCGAACTTCGCAATCGCAGTCGATTGAAGCCGCTTCCACACCTCAAAATCAGGCCATACATCATCGCAGGACTCTTATCGAAGAATCCGCAGTCAATCGATGCGGACGCAGTTCTTACTGCGGCTGATCCCACTTGTTCTTCAGCTGCTCTTCCTGCGTACGCTTGAAAATCTCCTGCATCTGCGGGCCCAATCCATGCTCTTTCGGATCGAGTGGCCAGATGGTGAAGTCGGCAAACGCCAACCGGTGCGGCGCGCTCTCCATCGACTTCAGCCCATCCTCAAGTTCCAGCAGATCGCCGAACGAAAGCTCCAGCCGATGCTCATTCGGGTGATAGATTGAGCCAATGGGAAAATCCTTGAAGGGCGTACGCGTTTCTTCAATGTGATTGCCAAGCACGTGTGCAACCGGCTTGCCTTCGAGAAAAGCAATCATCCGTTCCGTGCTCGCCTTGTACGTTGGGAAATCTGGAATGTACAACCGGCCCGGATAAAGATTGTCGCCAGTAAGAACGATGCCCGTCTTGCGGTCATAGAGAGCAATGGCATATTTGTCGTGGCCGGGAATCGGCACGATGTTCAACACGCGATCGCCCAGATCCACCTGCCCCATGCCCGTTGGCCATGGATCGATACCAAAGAACTTCGATGCCGCCTCCACCGTGGGCGCAACAAACTCAATCGGCATCTTCGGATCGCTGAGAGCCTGGATCGCTGCATCGCCCCAGGTGTGATCGCCATGCGAATGCGAGTGCGTCACGATCAGCGGAATGCTGTCGCGGTGATTGCGTTCCAGCCAGTTGTGCACCACAAGCTGCAGTTCAGGCGCCAAGTCGCCGTGACGCGAGCCCGTATCCCACAACAGGCCCTTGTCTTTGCCGAAGAAGAGATAGAGAAACGGCATCTCCGCATCCGTGCAGCCAGACTGGCGCAGGATGTAGAGATTCGGGTTGTACTCGTGCACCTGCCACTCCGGCATCTCCATGCACTTCGGCCCACCGGTATTCCATGTGAGCGGCAATGTGCCAGGCTCCAGATCGCCGCCATCCGGCTGCGGAAACTGCGCGCGCAAAAGCGACGCAGCAATGAACAGCACAATCGGCAACACGAGCAGTCGTCTCATCCTCAGCCTCGATCCGAATACAGCAACGCCGCTCTTCCTGCAGTTGCCGCGAACTTCCGCGGCCTCAGTTGAGCGGCGTTTCAGTTATGCAATCAGGTCGTGAATCACGTTCCCGTACAGATCGGTCAGCCGGTAATCGCGGCCGCTGTAGTGATACGTGAGCTTGGTGTGGTCAATGCCCAGCTGGTAGAGAATCGTAGCGTGAATGTCGTGCACATGCACCGGGTTCTCCACCGCCTTCCAGCCAAAGTCATCAGTCTTGCCGTAGGTAAAGCCCTGCTTGAAACCGCCACCCGCGATCCACATTGTAAAACCATGCGGGTTGTGGTCGCGGCCATTGTGCGTCTGGCCGCCGTTGAATCCGCTGCCCACCTCAACCACCGGCGTGCGTCCGAACTCGGAACCGGCTACGATGATCGTCTCGTCGAACAGGCCGCGCGATTTCAGATCCTTGATCAGCGCCGCGAACGGCTGATCTGAGTCGTGTCCGGTCTTGCGGTGCAGTTCGATATCGAAGTGGTGATCCCACGGATCGCCCTTCGCATAATAGACCTGCACCATGCGCACGCCGCGTTCGATCAGCCGTGCCGCTGTGAGGCAGCCGCGCGCCGTGCTTCCCTCGCCATAAAGCTTCAGTGTCGCGGCCGACTCCTTGCGCACATCGAAGACATCCGGCGCCTCGGTCTGCATGCGATACGCAGTTTCCATCGCGCCGATCGTCGCCTCGAGCTGCGGGTCTTTAGGACCCTGCTGCGCAGAGCCGGTGTCCATGCGGTCAAGCTGCTCGACGAGGTCCATCTCCTTCTTCTGCTGCTTCAGGTCAAAGCGCTCATTGTGAATGTTGGCGATGAGCTTTTGCGGATCGAACTCCTCGTTGCCCGCCTTGTCCGAGACGTATGTTCCCTGATACACCGGCGACAAAAACGCCGACGACCAGAGCGGCGGGCCCACGGTAGTGGGCACATCGGGACAGAGCACCACAAAGCCCGGCAGATTCTGGTTCGCGCTGCCCAGGCCGTAGGTGATCCACGATCCCATCGAAGGCCGGCCGGCAAAATTCGCGCCGGTGTTCATCATCTCCAGCGCCGGCTCGTGGTTGGGAATCTCCGTATACACCGACTTGACGATGCACATGTCGTCCACGCACTCGCCCAGATGCGGAAAGATCTCGCTAACCTCGATGCCGCTCTTGCCATATTTCTTGAAGCTGAACGGCGACTTCATCAGGTTGCCCACCTTGCGCTCGTGCGAGAGCGGGCCACCCGGCATCGGCTGGCCGTTGTACTTCTCAAGCATCGGCTTGTAGTCGAAGGTGTCGATGGCCGACATGCCGCCGTTCATGAACAGGAAGATGACGTGCTTGGCCTTCGGCTTGTCGGTAATCATCCACGAAGCACGATTGCTCGAGGTCTCTGCACGCGCAATCGACTGCCCAACCAGGCTGGCGAGACTCAGATATCCAAAACCGCAGCCCATCCTGCGCAGCGCTTCGCGGCGGGTGATTGGTTGATTTGCCGGTCGATGAAACATCGTTTCTTCTCCTCTGCGGGTCGTGTCGCGCCCGCCTCAGCTGATCAGTTAACGAACTGAAATTCGTTCGAGCTCAACAGCACGCGTGCATATTCGTCCCATGCGGTGATCGGCTCGCCGACGACGGAGTAGCCCGGCTTGTCCGGGGTCGTGCTTAAAAACTTCAAGCCAAGTTGCAACTCTTCTGCAGTAGGCTTGCGCTGGTAAACATACTCGTACGCCTTCTCGATGCGCGCCTCATCTGTCGGCTCGCTCTTCACCCGTTCAGCCAGCACGCTTGCCTGCTTGTAAACGAACGGGTTGTTCATAAAGTAGAGCTGCTGCAGCGGAACGTTGCTTGAGAACCGCTCTTCCGCCGTAAAGCTCGGATTCGGGAAGTCGAAGATCATCAGGTAATTGTTCAGCCGGAACCGGCTCACTTTGCAGAACACGGTGCGGCGCAGATTGTCAGGCGTAAAGTCGGTCGAGGGGCCCGATGTGTCTTTCAGGTTGAGGTCGCCCGCAACATCCAGCATCGCGTCGCGAATCTCTTCCGCATCCAGCCGTTGACGGTTGAAGTGCGAGTAGAGCCGGTTGCCGCCATCCTTGTCGTGCGCGGCCTGCGACTCATCCACACCCTGTTGATAGACCGCAGACATCAGGATCTCTTTCTGCAGCCACTTGATCGAGCGTCCGTGCGCAACGAACTGGTAAGCCAGCCACTCCAGCAGCTCCGGATTCGAAGGCTTGTCGCCCATCACTCCAAAGTTGTCCGGCGTATTCACGAGGCCCGTGCCAAAGTGCCACATCCAGATGCGGTTTACAATCACGCGCGCCGCCAGCGGATGATTCGCTATATCGTTGGCAAAGTCCAGCCGTCCGCTGCCATCCGAATATGGCTTCGCGTCCGGAGGGCTCAGCACTGTAATAAATCCGCGCTGAATCACCGGTCCCAGCGAGTGCGGATTACCCCGCACATTCAGATTCACGTCGACCGGCTTGGCCTTATCCATCTCGCCGTTGACGTAGGGATAGGTCATCGCCTTCAGTTCCTTGTCGAGCGCGCCCATCTTCTTCTGCTCGTCCGAGATGTAGCTCTGGAATGCAGGACCAAGCCTGCGTTCCAGTCCCCATCCCGTGAACACCAGTACACCAGGCCTGAATCGTTCTTCCTGATCGCCCGACTGCGAGACAAAGAGATCGGCGTAGAACTTCGCATCGTCGAATGGCAACGCCTTCAACTCAAGCTGGCAGCCAGGGCAGAACTCATCGAAGGTATCGAACTTGCCGGGATTGGTATCAATGAGCAGACGGCGTCGCGGCAGATCGTTCTTGTCGCGGATAATCTGGTTCTCTTCGTCAACCTGCAGGCCTGCTGCGCGTACCCGCATCACCTGTTTCTGGAACGCCTCCGCCAGAACCTTGGCCTGATCTTCAGTACTCTCCGGTGAAGCGATCATCGCCTTCCAATCGTTCAGATACGGATAAGGATGATCCTTCTTTAGGTAATCCACCCAGCGCTGCAGCACCTCAGGATCGAGTTTCGCTCCATTGGCAACCTCATCTGCCTGGCGCTTGTTCTTCCCGAGCACGCTCCATGCGGCCACCATGTAATCCGATGTTTGCGCTGCCAGCGCGCCCGCAAGCTGCTTGCTCAGGTCGCTGGTATAGTCGCGCATATCCGCGCGCAGCGTTGCCTCCCGCACCACCTTCTTCTCGTAATCATCGGCCATCACCGGAGAAACCACCGGATACGCCTTATATGTGGAGCTGGCAAAGATGCTCACGATCCGGTAATAGTCCTTCTGCGCAATCGGATCGTACTTGTGATTGTGGCAGCGTGCGCACGCAACAGTCAGTCCAAGCATGCCGCGCGTCACAGCGTCTACGCGCTCATTGCGTTCGTCGGCGCGTCCCTGCACCGGCTCAGCCTGATCCCACACCCACGGGCCCGCGCCTAGGTACGTGGTTGCAACCAGATTCTCCTCGCGCTCCGCATGCGACTTGTAAGGCATCAGGTCGCCCGCAAGCTGCATGCGAAGGAATTCGTCATAGGGCAGATCTTCGTTGATCGACTTGATCACCCAGTCGCGATAGCGGTATGCGCCATCGAACGGCATGTAGCCGCGGCCCTTCGGATCGAGTCCGCGCACATCGTCTTCTGAGTAGCGCGCCACATCCAGCCAGTGGCGGCCCCAGCGCTCGCCATAGCGCGGTGAAGCCAGCAGCCGGTCCACAACCTTCTCCCACGCGTTCGGCGACTTGTCGTTGACAAACGCTTCGACCTCTTCATCGGTCGGCGGCAATCCAGTCATGTCATAAGTTGCGCGCCGAATGAGGGTACGGCGGTCAGCTTGCTGCGCGGGCGTGAGGCCCGCATTGTGCAAGCCGGCCAGAATGAAATGATCGATCGGTGTCTTCGCCCAGTGCTCGTACTGCTTGTCCTCAATCGCCGGAGTCGCAACATCCTTGAGCGGCTGGAATGACCAGAACTTGCGCTGCGTCTCGGTGATCTCGCCCGTCGATGCGGTCGGGTTCAGTGGTGCCGCAGCCGAATCCGGCCACTTCGCGCCTTCCTTCACCCACTCCACCAGAGCAGCTATGTCTTCGGGCTTCAGCTTTGGACTGCCCTTCGGCATCTTCAGGTCGCCTGTCTGCTCCACTGCCTGAATCAGGCGGCTGTGATCCGGATCGCCCGGAACGATCTCCGCTCCATGCGCGCCACCCTTCATGAATCCGGCCTTGGAATCAAGACGCAACCCGCCAGACGCGGAGTCGGAGTGGCAGTCGCCGCAGCTGTTCACCAGAATCGGCCGCACCTTGTTCTCAAAGAGGTCGGCATCCATCGCCATCGTCGGCTTCTTTGCCGAAGTTGGTTCGGAAGCCGAAGCCGCTGGTGCAGCGTCTGAAGATGACATAGCCGAAGCAGCGCCAGGCCCAGGATCGGAGCCCACAGCGCCGGCCTTTACCCATGCAACAAGATCGGCCACATCCGCCGGATCGAGCGCGTGCTTGGGCGGCATCTTCAGATCGCCGTCGCGGCGAATCGCCTGAATCAGCATGCTCGTATCCGGATCGCCCGGCACGATTACTGGACCATCGTCTCCGCCCTTCTTGATTCCGGCGTACGAGTCCAGATGAAGGCCGGCCTTTGCCGGATCGGAATGGCAATCGACGCAGTTGTTCTGCAATATCTGCGTCACGCGCGATGTATAGAACTGTTGCGAGCCCGGATCGGGCGCGGCCGGTCCTGCTGCAGACACCGTGTCGCCCGGAATCACTGCTACGCTGGCAGCGACTGCACATACACTTCCTAGGAGAAAAAAACGCTTCATCACAAACTGCCTTCCGTGTTGGGAGATTGTGTCAGCTCTCCGTCGCGATGCATCGACGACGACTTGTATGCAAGCTGCTTCACGTACTCATGCAGCTCATGGAACTCGGGGCTGTGCTGGCGGCGCGCAAAAGGCAGCCGCGCTGTGGGAACTTCCATATCGAGCAGCACATTGCTCTTCTGCGCATGCTCTTCGTGGTGACGGCCAAGCAGGATGAGCCGCGTCCCCAGCATCAGCGCCTCCTGCGTGTTGTGCGTGACAAACACTACCGTTGGCCGCGAATCCTGCCAGATTATGTGCAGCTGCTCCTGCAGACTCGAACGCGTTGATGGATCGAGCGCGCTGAAGGCTTCGTCCATCAGCAGCACCGGCGGCTTCATCAGCAGCGCCTGCGCAATCGCCACGCGCTGCTGCATGCCGCCTGAGAGCTGGTGCGGATACTTGTTCAGATCCTGCGGACGCAGACCCATCCGTTCCAGATAACCCTGCGCCTCCTTGCGCAGCGCCTTGCGGAAGCGAAAGTATGAAGGGCGGAACCGGCCCAGAAATCTGCTGTTCGCATTCTCCGGTCCGTACATCACATTGCCCAGCACCGTGCGGTCCGGAAAGAGCGAGTACTTCTGCGGCACATAGCCGCAGCGCGCGTCGATCCGCTTCACCGGCTTCCCATCCACGTCCACCGCGCCGCTTGTCGGAAACTCCTGGCCCAGAATCAGCCGCAGCATCGTGCTCTTGCCGCAACCCGTCTCACCCAGGATCGCCACGAACTCGCCCGCGGCAATCTCCAGGTTGATCCCCGAGAGCACAGTCTTCATGCCTTCGCGGCCTGCCGGATACGCGACCGTCACATCGCGCAGCGCGATCTCCGTTCGCCGCGTGACAGGCGCGGCAACCGGAGCAGGAGCGACTTCGAGTCTCAAAGCGGCTGATACCACGGATGCAGCCTCCGATTGGCAATGCGCAGCAGTGCGTCCATGACGAACAGGAGCAGCGCTACCCACAGCACGTAAGGAAGAATGATGTCCATGCCCATGTGGCGGCGCATGATGGCGATGCGATACGCCAGTCCGTCGGTCGAAGCAATCATCTCGCCGGCAAAGAGAAACAGCGCCAGCGGTTTCAGGTTGAGTCGCACGCTGTTGATGATCTGCGGCAGCACCTGCTTGAGCACCACGCGATAAGCCACGTCGAGATTGGTTGACTTGAGCGTGAAGGCCTTCACAATCTGCTCGCGCGGCACGCTCTTGGCAATGTTGTACGTGTCGAGGATCAGCGTAGGCGCCACGCCAATCACCATAAGCATGATCTTTGACCATTCCTCGATGCCGAACGCAATAAACAGAATCGGCAGCAGCGAGAGCGCCACAATCTTGTCGAAGAACAGCACAAATCGCTGAAAGACCGCCCCGAAATAAGGAAAGATGGCCATGTGCAGGCCCAGCAGAATCGCGGGAATCAGCAGAGCCAGCGCAATCAGGAACCGCTCGGAACTGGCCAGCGTATCCTTCCACAGCATGCTGTGCGTAATCTGCTGCCACAATGTCGCATCGGGATCGAGCGGATCGTCTTCTTCCGCAGGCTGCAGCGCTGCAGTCTTGATGCCATCGTAGAGCTGGTGCGCCGTGGGAGCCACACGGTCATCGGGATTCTCCTGATGGCGCGCAACCGAGAGATGCACATACAGCGCGATGCCGACGAGGAACAGCACCCAGCTCAGCGACTGCGTCCACAGCCGCGAAGGCCGCACCTGAATGCCTGCAAGGTCCGTTACATGAAAGGTCGGCTTCATCGCTAGAGCTTCCCTTCCGCTGCGAGCTTCATATACGTCGCATCCATCCGCAGCCGCACTCGATCCTTTCTGCCCTGGATCGCGCCATCCGGATAGAGAATCGCCACATCGTCCACCGAGTGCACGCCTTGCCCAAGCAGATCGTGATGGAAGCAGAACTGGCGAACAAGGTCCATCTTCTGCTTCAGCGCAGCATCGGTCGCAAACTGCGCAGCCGACTGCGGCGTCGCAAAAAGGTGCGTAGTGAGTAGCTGGTTCTTATACGAAGCCACGCTGTCGTCGCTGGCCGCGGCGCTGCCGCTGATCGCGCGTGCCTGCATGGGCCCGCCCGTAAGCTGCGCCATCGTCTCGTACCATGCGCCGGTGATGGCTTTGGCAAACCGCACACCCGAGCCGTCAGGCCGCTTCAGCACATCGGTGCGAACCACCAGCAGATCGAGAATCTCGCCGGGAATCTTCGACGAATCGAAGAGTTCTTTCACGCCCGAGTCCTGATCCAGAATCTCCGAGACCAGCGGCTTCCACGTCACCGCCACCTGGTTCTTGCGATCGCCCACAAACGCGCCCACGATATCCGAATCGCTGGTATTCAGCAGCCTCAGATGCGGCAGATCGCCGCTCAGCCCGTTCAGCACCATCGCGCGCTCCAGCAGATACTCAGACACCGTCTTCTGCACCAGCAGAATCGGCTTGCCCGGCAACTGCGCCAGTGTCAGGTTGTTCCGCGCCAGCACTGCGTCATTGCCGTTCGAGTAGTCGCCGATGATCACCGAGGTCGAATCCACACCCGCTGCCGCAGGCATGTCCAGCGCCTCCATGTTGGTCATCGTGCAGGCGTCGATGTTCTTTGAGACAAAGGCATCGAGTGAAGCGGCATAGTCAAACCGCTGCACCTTGATGATCACGCCGTACTTATCCGCCCACTTCTTCAGAATCCCCGAGCGGTACATGTAAAAGTACGGATTCCAGCCCGCGTAGACTGACCAGCCGACGGTGAAGGCGGGTTCGGCGGCCCCTGCCGGTTGCGCAAACAAAGCTCCGAGCAGCGCCATCAACAGGACAACGCCGCGATATAGATTTCCCCTGTCTGAAAGAACCCGGTACAAATCCTTCCACCTTTGAGCGTTAAGTTGAGTTTGTTTTTGCGGCTTGCGCGAGAGGTTTTGCTGCCTTTGCTTACTGAAACTTTAACCCGCTCAGAGGTCCAGATCGGCAGACATTCAAGTTATTTATGCAGCGGATAAGCCAGATCGATTTCGCGCTTCAATCGCGGCCATTGACGCGTGTATTTGCACACTTCCTTAAGCAACGAAAACGGCGCAAAGCCCCTCACGAGGCCTGCGCCCGATAATAACTGGAAGGTAAACTGCAGCCGATCTAATTTACCTTTTTGATATTCCTCTCCGGTCTACTTCCCCGGATCCGGCAGCCGCCATACCTTGGCGCCCATCAAACTGCTCAGCCAAACCGACCCATGCCCATAGCGGATGCTGTCTCCGCCCGCCCCATGCCACTGCGCCGTCACTGCATTCGTCTTCGGATCGATGCGCGTGATGGGAAACTGGAAGACCGTCGCCCACACCGCGCCGCCACCAAAAGCGATCTCACCGCCGAATCCCGGAATGCCTGCGGAAATCAGCGCGGTACGCTGGCCGGTCTTGTCGTCCACGCGCGCAATCGTGCCATCGCCCTGGTTCAGCACCCAGATTGCCCCGTCACCCACAGTAAGAAATCGCGGCATCGGCCCAACCGGCGTCTCGCCAACTACCGTGTTCGTCTCCGGATTCACGCGCACTAATGTTCCGCCCTTATTCGAGCTCACCCAGATGGAATCGTTGGCAAAGATCGGGTTGAAGGAGCCCGCCGGAATCTGAATATGCGCCGCAACCGCATTGGTCTTGGGATCGATGCGCGCCAGGTCGCCGTCCTTCGTAGTCACAATCCACACGCTGCCCGCGCCCACCGCAATGCCGCCTTCTGAGTCGGCCGGTCCTGCTGCGACCGTGCCCTGCACTGCGCCGGTCTTCGCATCCACGCGCACCACGGTGTGGTCGCCGCAGCTCGGTATCCACAAACTGCCAAAGCCTAGCGCCAGCCCCGCGCATGGCTTGTTTACGGTGATGATCGTGCCTGGCTGATTCGTCTTCGCGTCCAGCCACACCACATGATTCGCGCTCGAGCTCGTCACCCACACGCCGTCATCGGCTACGGCCATCCAGTCCGGATGTCCCTCCACCGGAAAAGTCGCCAGTGGATCGATGTCGGCAATGTCATGCTGCACGCCCGGCGTCTGCACCCCGGTCTTGGGTGGAAAGTTCGGCCTCTGGCGATGCGGCGCCGCCGGCGCGCCTGAAGATGAAGATGGAGATGGAGCAGCAGGTTGGCTCGGCTGACTTGCCGGCTCCTGTGCCGCCGCAACCATCCCCATCCCTGCGCACATCATTACTGCTGCGGCCATCTGCATCCAGCTTCGTTTCATCGTCTCTGTCTCCACAAAAGCGAATTTGAACCTGATAATCAGCGTGCAGCGCGCGCCGGCCTCATCATGCGCACCGGCGGATAAGACGTCAGTGTGGTCCCGCTGGTGGCTATCTCAAGAAACGCATGAGCCGCGTGTGTCAGCGTGCGGTCCTTGCGCAGGATAAGAGCCAGCTCGCGGTGCAGGCGCATGCCTTCGACCTTCACAATCTTCAAGAGGCCCGCGTGCATGTCGTCGATTACATTGGCGCGCGGCAGAAATCCCATGCCCAGCTCCGCGCAGATGAGCCGCTTGAGCAACTCGCTCGAATCGAGCTCCATGGCAATGCGCGGATGCGCATCGAACCCATCGAAGAAGTTGTTGATGAGCGTGCGCTGCCTTCCCTGCTTCAACAGCAGCAGAGGATATTGCAGCATCTCGTCGAGCTTGATCGTCTCGCGCCGCGCCAGCGGATGCGTCGGTGAAACCGCCAGCACAATATCGTCGCGGTGAATCACGTGCACCACCAGCCGCGGATCCTTCACCGGCATCGACACAACGGCAAAATCCACTTCGCGGTTAAGCACCGACTCGAGCGAGCGCAGGTGCTCCGCGCGCACAATGTTCAGGTTCACGCGTGTGTAATGCTTTTTATACTGCGCCAGCACCGGCGGCAGTACGTAGAGGCTGGTCGCTTCGCTCGCGCTTACCGACACTTCGCCCCGCGCCGAGCGGTAAAGCTCGTTGACCGCCACCACAATGTGGCTCTGGCACTGCAGGCAGTGTTCGGCAAACGGCTCAAACAACCTGCCCGCCGCGGTGAAGGTCACCTTGCCGCCGTCGCGGTCGAACAGCCGCGCGCCCACTTCTTTTTCAAGCGAGCGAATCTGCGCCGAGATGGCCGGCTGTGTCATGCCCAGCTTCTCTGCCGCGCGCGAAAAGCTCTTCAGCCTGCAAACCTGCAGAAACGTTCTTAACTGTTCAAAGTCCATGCCGCACATCCGGAAGATCTCAGCGTCTCGCCACGGCCATACGCCGTCTGATGCGAAACGGTTGAACGATTCATATGTGCGGGATGCCGGACTCATTGGATATGTGTTTCAGCATACCCACATGGCGGTCTCCGCACAGGCCTCAAAAACAAATCGAATACCGGTTAGAAAAATCACTTTGTTCGGTGCAATTCAACGTGCGCAATACCTCGTTGAATGGCACAATGCAGTTATCCATGCACTCATCTCACGCAACTTTGGAGCTTCCCATCAAAAGGATGAATCGCTGTTCTGCCTTACTTCTTGCTGCTGCGTTGTTCGTTTGTCCCCTGCACACATTTGCACAGGAACACAAGGGAAGACACTCGGATGACGCTCAGTCCAAAACCTCTCAAGACAACAAAGACCAACACACCGTTTACGACTACTCACTGGTCGACCAGGACGGCAAGATCGTTCCGCTCTCCACTTACAAGGGCAAGCTGTTGCTCATCGTCAACCTTGCCAGCCAGTCCTTCTACAGCACCCAGATCGCTGCGCTCAACGAACTCCAGAAAACCTACGGCCCGCGCGGCCTTCAGATCGTCGGCATCCCTTCATTCGAATTCGGCAACCAGGAACTGAAAGATCCCGTTGCCATGCGCAAGTACTACGCCGATACCGCGCATGCCGATTTCCCTGTCTTCGCCGCTGCCACACTCAACGGCATCAATGCCATTCCTCTCTACCAGTTCCTCTGCAACCCCAAAGAAAGCGTTCCCGGCGGCGACATCCGCTGGAACTACACCAAATTCCTCATCGGCCGCGATGGCAAGCCACTTGCCCGTTATGAGCTGGATATCGATCCGGCCGACATCGACTTCCATGTCACCATCGAAAACGCGCTCGCCGGCAAACTCAAAAAAGAAGGTGGCGGCGGGCGCCAGCGCGCCGGCGGTGGCGATGGTGATGGTGATGACGACAACTGAGCAGCTGTCGATCCGTGTTCGTCCGTATCATGCGCTCCTCTGCATCAAATAATTTCTCCATCCTCCCAGGTGAGTAATCTCGCGCGCCCCTTTAATTCCTGCAGGCTCGCACACAAATCCCTTCACAGCCGATCCGTCAGCCAGCCGCACCGTTCCCAGCGCAAGCGGAGGAGGAATCGCATTCAGAAAACTGCCCACGGTCTCCTCCGGCATGGCCCACACTTCCACTTCAATTCCTTGCCCGCCATATCCGGGCGAATACACCAGTCCCGGCTTGGGCGGCGTTGTGTTGGCTAGCGCATAGAGCCGGTAATCGCCATCTGTACGCGTGAGTGAAAGCAACCGCGCCTTGCGCTGCGCGAGCTGCCAGTTGAGCGGCTGGCCTTCGAGATGCGCACCCACCACCGCCATCGGAATGCATCCCGGCGGCATGTCGGGCGGCGCAATCTTCGGCGTCTCGCTCAACTCACGCTGCGATCCCCCAAGCGTGCGCGCCAGGCTGCGATGCAGGCTGTCAGCCTTGAGCAGCAGCGCCTCGTCTGTGAATGCCTTGCCTATGAGCGTGACGCCAAAGGGCAGTCCATTTGTCTTGAATCCTGCAGGAACCGCAACAGCGGCCAGATCGAGCAGGTTGACGAAGTTGGTGTAATAACCAAGGTTCGAATTCAACTCCACCGGATTGGCCCGCACCTGCTCGATCGTGTACTGCGTAGGCGCAGTCGGCAGCAGCAGAAAATCCACGCGCTCCCACGTCGCGCCGCACTCCTGTTCGAGTTCCTTGAGCGCATAGGCTGCCTCAAACACATCGGCCGCGCTCAGCTTCTCCGCACCGCGAATAATGCCGCCAACCGTCGGGTCGACGGTTTCCGGATCGTGCGCCAGAAAATCCCTTATCGCCGCCAGCCGCTCTGCAACCCACGGTCCTCTATAGAGCAGGCTCGCCACGCGATGAAACGGTTTGTAGTCGAACTCAACCGCCTTGCCGCCAAGCTTTTCAAGCTCATCGATTGCGATGCGATAGCATGCAGCCGCATCCTCGTCGCCGAAAAACTCCAGACTCTCCGCGCTGGGCACGCCAAAGCGAAACTCTTCTGCCGCGCTCCACGGGGCTGCGCCCTGCCCCACCGCCGGCGTGCGCGAATAGCAATCCAACTCATCGAATCCACGCGTGACAGCAAACACTCGCGCCGCATCCGCGCATGTCTCCGCAAATATCGACACACAATCAAGCGTGCGGCAGGCCGGCAGCAGC
>DASZXD010000346.1:0-20880 GCA_035546015.1 Occallatibacter sp. | reverse complement strand
CCCCAGCTTGGCCGCAATCTCGCGGTTTGACTGCGCCGTCAGAATCAGCTCCAGAACCTGCCGTTCCCGCTCCGTCAGCCGTGGCCCGCCCGCCATCATTGGAGCCGCCTCCGGCACCTTCAGTAGCCGGTCAATCAACCGCGAGAGCAACCGTCGCGGAGCCCAGATCGAACCGGAAGTCACGATCTCCACCGCCTGCCTCACGACGTCCGGTGCGGCAGTCAGGTCCAGGTACGCGCGCGCTCCGGCCACAATCGAGTTCAACACCAGTTCGTCGTCGCCCTCCGGCCCAATCACAATCAGCCGGATGTGTGGCCTCACCTGCCGGATCGACTCCAGCATTTCCAATCCGCCCGTCGAAGCATTCAGGTCGATCACCAGGTATTCGAGATCAGACCCGATCAGCAGCTCCGCCAGGCTCCCGATTACCGGCACCAGTTGCGGCTTTCCCTCTGCTGCCGGCTGGTCAAAGATACTCGCAAGGCCTGCAACGCGGATCGGTTCATCCGCCACGACTCCGATGCGAATCGCATCCGGGTCAGAATTGATTGTCTTATTTTGAGTCATATCAGCCGCTTCACCGTAGACGCGCACCCCCGCGTACCTCTGCCTAGTCAAAGGCTTGCGGGCTGTCGTTCTTAAGGAGCGCCGTTGTTGCAACCATAGATGCCGTATGCGGCAGAGCGTATCAGCGATCTTGAAAAATTCTTCGCTGCGATGAAACGTTAAGCTCGCTGCTCTAAAGTTTCGGCAAGACGATTCCCTGCTGCTTCTGGTACTTCCCCTTGCGGTCCGCGTAGCTCACTTCGCAAGGCTGATCGCCGTGGAAGAAAAGAATCTGGCACAGTCCTTCGTTGGCATAGATCTTGGCCGGCAGTGGCGTGGTGTTTGAGATCTCCAGCGTCACAAACCCCTCCCATTCCGGCTCAAACGGCGTCACGTTCACAATAATGCCGCACCGCGCATATGTTGACTTGCCCACGCAGATCGTCAGCACATCGCGCGGAATCCTGAAATACTCCACCGACCGCGCCAGCGCAAATGAGTTCGGCGGAACAATCACCGACTCCGCCTGCACCGACACGAACGACCGCTCGTCAAACGCCTTCGGATCGATAATTGCACTGTTTACGTTTGTAAATATCTTGAATTCGTCAGAGACGCGCAGATCATATCCATAAGACGACAAGCCATACGAAATCACGCCGGCAGCCACCTGCTTTTCGCTGAACGGCTCAATCATTCCGTGTTTGACGGCCTGCTCGCGGATCCAACGGTCACTCAGTATCGACATGCCTCTCCTGTACGGCGGAACAGATTTTTCTCCACCGGAAAATACACTTGTATTGCTCCACTGGCTGATTCATCTTACGAAAGCGCTCTTCCCATTGACAATGTGAATAAAGCTTGCCCTCAGCACCCGCGTAACGGCCCTCAGACCGCACCGTATACGTTGCCGGACCGCATCCGCAAACACCTGTTTCCTAATTCCCGCGAAATCTGTACTATGACCGTTGTAGGTCGTTTCAGATTTCGGCCACCGAGGATACTCCCGTGATCAAGCAGGACATCGTTCACCAGGTCATCGAGCGCACCGGCCTGCCGCGCACCAAGGCAGAGGCAGCCGTAGACACCGTCTTCGAAGGTCTCAAGCAGGCCCTCGCCGCCGGCGAGCGCATTGAGCTGCGCGGATTCGGCGTCTTCAGCGTCCGCGCCCGCAAAACCGGCATTGGCCGCAACCCGCGCACCGGAACCGAGGTCAGCATTGCCCCCGGCAAAGCCGTCCGCTTCAAGCCCGGCAAAGAGCTCCACTCCCTGCCCACCGGCAGCTAGCTGAGTTCAGCCAGACCCCGTATTACGCATGTCCGGAGAGAGCTGGGAGCTTTAGTCCCTGCAAAATCCCTCCCGAGAAACGTGTGGGCATTAGCCCCGGTAGAATCCATCGAGCCGATTCCGCGCGGCCTCACTCGATTAACGCACGCAATCTATCCCCCATCCCGCATATAAAAGAGGCCCTCCTTGCGCTCATTTCTCCGGGAGTACTGCCTGCCCGTTCTGCTGCTCGCTGCCACGGCGGTCACCACCACCGCCAACGGCGCGCGCTTTATGCAGAACTTCCTCGCCGGCCTGCCTCCCGTCGTCCGCGACAGCGACCTCTGGCCCTGGGGATGGCTCCATGACCACCCCGGCCTCTACACGAGCGGATTCGCCTTCTCGCTCACTCTGCTCGGCATCCTCCTCCTCCACGAACTCGGCCATTACTTCGCCTGCCGCGCCCACGGCATCGACGCCACGCTACCCTGGCTGCTGCCCGCGCCCACGCTCAGCGGCACCATGGGCGCCGTCATCCGTATCCGCTCCCGCATCCCCAGCCGCAACGCGCTCATGGATGTCGGCATCTACGGCCCGCTCGCCGGCTACGCAGCCTCGGTTGTAGCCATAGCCGCCGGATTTCTCCTCAGCGGCTCATCGCCCGCGCGTACATCCTCCGCCATCATCCGATTCGGCGGCCAGCCACTCACCATCCGCGCGCTCCATCATCTGCTGCTCCACTGGAACCCGCACCTTCCCCCCTTCGAACAGATCGCACCGCATCCCGTGCTCATCGCCGGCTGGATCGGCCTCTTCGTCACCGCGCTCAATCTCATCCCCGGCGGCCAGCTCGACGGTGGACACATCCTCTTCGCCGTCTCTCCGCGCCTGCACCGTCTCACGACACGCCTGCTGCCCATCGCACTCATTCTGGCCGGCCTCTGCTACTGGGCCGGGTGGGCGCTCTGGGGACTCATTCTGCTCATCCCCGCCATGCGCCACCCCCGCGTCCCCACAGAAACATCCCTGAGCCCCGCCCGCATCGCACTCGGCACACTCGGCCTCGCACTCTTCTTTGCCACCTTCACACCCACTCCCTTCTACGACAGCTCACTGCTCCAGTTGCTGCGCTGACGATTGAATTCGCCACGGCAATCCGTGCTGCCATCAGGGATGGGAACGGCATAGACGCCTTGTCGCTGTCAGGGCTTTCTCAAGTTCCGCATCATACCCATAAATGTCATCGAAGAAGTGGGCCTCTCCGTTCTCTTCAACGACGGCTGTGCCGTAAAGAACCAACACGGCAACCGGTTGGCGCAAAGCTATTCTGATGGTGCGGTCTCCCTCGCAGGCCGCCGCGATCAGCGCTCTGTTCCAGTTCGGATCACCCCGCAGTACCCATTCTGCGAGAGACTCCGGATCCTGGACGCGAATACAGCCATGGCTGAAATCGCGGCGTCCGCGCGAAAACAGTTGATGGGCCGGCGTGCCATGCATGTAGACGGAGTAGTTGTTCGGAAAATCAAACTTCAGAAGCCCAAGGGAATTTTCGGGACCTGGTTCCTGTCTCAGATGGAGATCTCCCGACGCAAGCCGATCCGCCAATGGCTCCTGGCTATTCCACGCCACGGGCTGATTATTCCGGTCCAGGATCTGAAGCCTGTTTTTCAGAAGATATTCGGGATTCCTGCGGATCTGGGGTACCATCTCACCGCGCTGGATGCTGAGCGGGACATTCCACCACGGCCGCACAACAATGCTCTCGAGGTTGTCCTCTAAGACCGGTGTTTTGTGCCGGTACGCGCGCCCGACGATGACGCGCATCCGGAGCGCCAGTTCTCTCTTTTCGTTGTATGCGCGCAGTTCGAATTCCGGAATATTCACCACGATGGCTGGTCTGACCGTGGAAGGCATCCACCGCCATCGTTCCAGCGTCAAGGCTAGTTGTTCAACACGTTTCGACAGTGGAGTGGTCAGAGCCTTCCATGTGGCGCTATCAATTGTCCCGGTTTCCGTTATTCCGTGCCGTTTCTGGAATCTCCTGACTGCTTCGACCACCGACCCCTCATAAACCCCGTTCTCTGCTGAGCCCGTCAGATGCGGCGCCAGGTCCCCCAGTAATTCGAGACGTCCGGCCAACACCGGAAGATCGGCATAGTTCTCCCCAGGGCGCAATGGCAATCGCGGACGAGCAGGCAACTGAGGCAGCTCCTGCGCCGCCAGCTGTTGATAATGAACAAGCGCCGCCAGCGTTCTCTTATAGCCGCTGAATGGCGGTTCAGCCTGCTCCAATAGATCGGCGAGACTCCGCGTCGATGCGAGGTACTCCCGCAGAAAGCTCGCGGGCTCCAGCCGGTCTTTGGGTCGGATGGCAAAGCGAACCTGACGCGGATCGATCCTGCCCTGATGCAGGTCAGCAGCGTACCGCGTTAGCTCCACCGTCAAGGCAACGTCGAATACGGCGATCTGGCGGCTATCCATGGGTGACGAGGTTTGCAGGCGGCGAGCCCACGCGTCCAGCAGCAGGACGTCATAATCCTCCGGGTTCAGCCCTCTCGCGGCACTCAACCGCAACGCATCGAGAATTGCCTGCCCTTTAGGGCTTAGACCTGCCCCGGAAATCCAAAGCGGTACAAAGCCGTTCTGCTCATACACGCCGGAGATGCTGGAATCGATTCCCCCGAAGTCCGGCTCGCAGAGCTCCGCGAGCTTCTCCGAGGTAAGAATCTGGCGCACTTCGGAAACTGGTGCGGGATAGCCCGTCGCCGAATGGTTTCCCGCGTCACTTTCAATCCACGCGCAGATTGCTACCGCGGCCAGAGATGCCGCCAGTGCTTTCCAGTCGCGCACTACGCCAATATGGTAAAAACCCGTACGGTGGGCCGTGACGACGATCACAGGAACGGTTCATTTTCCAGGTACTGAAGGTGTGGTGCGGGCTGGCAAAGACCACGACGGGACTGTTTTCCGGCAGCATGGATTTCACGGCAGTGCGGTCGATCGCTTACCAGCGGCGCACCGGGCCAACATCGACATGAACGAAGTCCGATTCGGCGTAGTATCCGACGCCGCCGCGATGCAGGAGGAGAGCCGCATCGCGGACCTTCGCCGCTGAATATCCGGGAACACGAATATCGATTGCTCTACCTTCGATGTGTTGACTGCGCCGGGCCACCGCGTGACCATGGTGCCGCAGCCACTCGTTGGTTCGCCCGGTTCGATAGCCGCACACAATGTCAATCTCGCCGTCGGGACGCCCCAGGCTCACCATCAGATCGTGTAGGAGCTCGAACTCGCGGGTGTCATACTCGTGAACAACGCCGGTCCGGTAATCACGAAGAAAATGGTCTAGCTCGGCAAGGGCGCCAGACTGGTACTGATTACCCACGCGATAAGTGGTGTTCAGGTGCTCCCCGGTGTGCAGGTTGTAAAGGCGAAGCTGGTATTTCGGCAGAATGCTGCCCGTAGCAGGAATCCGGCTTCCGCTCAGGAGCAGCACAATGGCTGCGGTCCCGCAATACAGGACTTTTCGGCAAAACATTTCACAATTCTAATCTGCGGAGAAGGTGAAATCGATGGTCTAATAAGGGCCTTCGGTCGGCTTTGTCAGCAAAACACCTCATTTTGATCCCCTCGAAATTGCGATCGGCGAGCAAAGGCCGAGATCGCGCTCTGCGTCACTGTCATGCCAAACCGGCTGGAGAGATCATAGCCCAGCTTGCTGTTCTTGTTGGGGCAGAAGCAGGCTCGACGGCCTTGAGTCGAACGCGCCAGGAGCCGATTCTCCTGTCGGACGTTCGAAGTGCGCTTCTGGGAATTGCAATTGCCGCGCTGGGAGGCGCTGCGGTCGGCGTGCAGAGGCAGCGCGCCTATCGCGAAAATGAACCCGGCGCGATCAGAGGGCTACGCACCTTCGCCATTCTCGGAACCGTAGCCGGCACCTGCGGATTTCTGGTCACTATGTGTTTAGTCCCGGCATTTGATGGTGCATTCTTATCCACAGAGTGGAAGGAGGCACTATGGGGCAAGTTCTACACCGGGGCGCCACCACGACAGAGGCGGTCCGTCGAGCGATACAACATAGTCAAGAGAGCCTGAGAGCGCTGGCTCGCCGGCATGGCATTAACCAGAAGATGGCGGCGAAGTGGCGGAAGCGATGCTCGGTAAGCGAGCTGTACAGAGCAAAGTTGTAAAGATGATGATTTCGAATGCGGGAGCGAAAGTGGCTGACATGGGCACAAGCGATTCAACAAAGCGGGCTCAAAATGCAGGCTGAAAACTTTATTGTGCCCGTAATGTGTCCAGATTTGGTTGTCACTGTGGGGCCATACGTTCCGTAAGTATTTTGGAATGTATGGCGGGGACGACGGGGCTCGAACCCGCGACCTCTGCCGTGACAGGGCAGCGCTCTAACCAACTGAGCTACGTCCCCACGTTGTTGGGCAACAACCTGGAGTGGTTTGGTCTTGAATCCGGGATTAAGAGCGGGCGCTCTTCACCAGCCGATTCTGCTGTAACCACAAGACTAAGTCTATCAGACCGCCGGGCTTTTGCGCGTCCACAGAGCGGGTGGCCGGCACAATTTTCTGCGTAAAAAAGCCGGAGCGGCGTTCAATGAATCCGCTCCGGCGCAAATGGTGCAAAGTTACCCGTTTTTTGCCCTATTGCATCCCTACATACGACAGGACTTTGGGCTTGGCCTCGTCCACTGCCAACAGATTGTGGCAGGCCGCGCAGTCCTGGGTAATGCTTGTGCCGTTCTTGGCCGAGTGGTCGCCGTCGTGACAGCGGAAACACCCCGGATACTCGATATGCCCGATGTTGTTCGGGTGGGTGCCCCAGGTTACATGCATGAATGGAAATACGTTGTCGCTGTAAAGTGTGACCAGTTCCTGCTCTGCCGCCTTGACCAGAACAGCCTTCGAGGTCAGCACATCAGGATTGCTGGTGCGATAGAAGGCTTCAAGCCCTGCCGGAATCTTTGTCGCAGCCTCTTCCTGGCTTGCATAGTTCGCTTTCAGCAGTTCCAGCCCTTCTTTATGAATCCATGGCAGCGACGGATTGATGGCGCCATCAGCCATGGCGCGATTGATGGCGTCGTCCGGCGTCTGGAAGGTGTGCGCCGCGCGGTTGTGGCAGTCGATGCAGTCCATTACGCGCCGCTCGCCCTGCGGCATTGCGCCGTTTAGAGCAGAGGCGGTGAAGGTTGTCTTGCTGCCATCCGGATTGGTGCGCTCCACCCAGGGAATTGTGCTGCGGTCCTTGTCGGTGGCGATGTATTCAATATGTCCCAAATGCACGCCGTGAATGCCGGTCAGGTGCGAGAGTGAATCCTCGCCGCCAAGATGCAGCACAAGGACGGTCTGCGTCTCGGTGTTTGCTTCGTCGTCGGCAAAGCTCGATTTCACCAACAGCTTTTCGCCGACAAACTTGGCCGGCGTATGGCACGACTCGCAGATCTCGCGTGCCGGGCGCAAACTAGTCACCGGCGACGGAATGGGCGTGGGATAGTCGGGAATCACTTTGGGAGCCAGGTGCGCGATGGGATGGAATGTGACCTCGAGAAGCTGCTTGGTGCCATTGATCTTGGCTTCGAAGTATGATGAAGCTCCGGTGCCGATGTGGCATTCCACGCATGCCACATGCGAGTGCGCAGAGATTCTGTAGGCGGTGTATTCGGGATGCATCACGTGGCATGACTGGCCGCAGAACTGCGGTGAATCCATGTAGGCCGCGCCCTGGTAGCTGGCCATCGCCACCACCAGCAGATTTACGATGGTCGCGACAAAAACGATGTCGAGCCCGTGGCGGAAGATGCGGTCGTTGAGATCGATCTTGGGAAACTCGGCAGGAATCTGCCCGGTTTTCTGCAGTGCTTTGCGGCGCAGAAATACACCAATCGGGATCAGGACCAGTCCCAGGATGAACAGAGCCGGCAGAATCAGGAAGAAGATGATGCCCAGGTAAGGATTGGCGTTCGGCCGGCCGAAAAGTTCGATCAGCCAGTAGCCGATCATGGTCACGCCGGAGGCGCTGGTGATGGCGCCGCCGGCGAGACTGATGGGGTTATTGCCGAAGAACAGCGCAGGTCTTACCCAGGATTCACGGAACTTTTGAAGAAATGACACTTGTCCCTCGGCCTCCACTGGAAGTGCGCCCGCCGGGGAACGGCGGGCCTGATTGAGTTTGCTGCAGACTCGCCTACTTCAGGGTCTTGAAGAAGGTTGCGATGTCCTTGACTTGCGCGTCGGTAAGTCCGGCCACCGGCTTCATTTTGCCTTTGCCGCTCTTGATGACAGCCTCGACCTGCTCGACGGTGAGCTTCTTGACGTCCGGATCGGAGACCGGCTTGACGCCAAGCAGCTTGGCGATGCCCGGATTCGGTGTGCCGGTTGCGCCATGGCAGCTCTGGCACTTGGTCTTGTAAAGCGCTTCTCCCGACTGGGCAAAGCTCAAAGTGCAGGCCATTAAAGCCGTAGCAGCCAGCACAACTGCAGAACGCATCGTCTTGGTCATTGCGTTACTCCTCTTTGTTTTTCCAGCACGCACGCGGGGAACCCCTCGCCGAGCGGTTTGTTGCCTACTTCACAAACGTGCGGAAGTAATCGACCGAAGCCTTGATCTCTGCGTCGGTCAAGCTGCCTTTGTACGCCTTCATCTTGCCCAACCCGTCGCGAACAGCGGCGATCATAGCAGCCTCGTCCATCTTTTTCACAGAGGGATCGGTGGCCGGCTTGACTTTCAGCGCCTTCCCTGCCCCCGAGCCTGCCATACCGTCTGCGCCGTGACAAGATGCACACTTGGCCTTGTAGATCTCCGCACCTGAACCCTGCGCTATGGCAACAGCCGCAGTCGAGCCAACGATCAGCGCGGCAAGCATGATTCCAGATCCGATCTTCATTGCAATCTCCCTTTGTTCTTTGCCTCGCGCCGCATGCAGCAGCGCGAGGCCACTCCATTCTCAGAACTCGTAATGGAATCCGAGTGTGACGTTGTTGGCGTGGAAGACGCGAGGCGCCACGGCACCGGCGGTTCCTTCATTCCTGCCCGTGGGAATCGACATGCTGGCGCAGGGCGTGATAGTGGCCGTGGCCGATGTCGTGGTGCTGCACAGCAGCGCTCCCGAAGGCCCACCCTCACCGTAGCCGTAGTAGTTATACTCCGCCTTCCAGGTCAGTCCGGGGCGCATAGTGTATGCGAAGTTCACAAACGGAGTCTGGTACTTCGAAACCAGCGCGCCGTTCACATCGCGCGCGTCCGGGAAGAAGCGGCTGCCGTCAACCTTGCTGATGGTGTAGCCGAAGTTGGAACGTACCTTTGGGATCGGGTTGTAGCCGAAGATCGCCGACACGAAGTTTGTCGGAGCATCCGAGAAGTCCCGCGCCTTCCACTCATTGTTGGAGCAGAGGTTGGGAGCGCCAGAGCCATTTACCTGGGCAGCGCCGGCGATGGCTGGAACATTGGGGGTTACCGCAGTGTTGGCAGCCGTAGCACCGCTTGTGTAGCAGGTGTTGGTGGCCGTGTACACATCGCTGTAGGTATAGTTCACGTCGATCGAATAAAGTTCGCTCGGTGTCAACGTCACTCCCAGGCTTCCCAGGCGCGAGTAGTCAATGTGATTGATCGGGCCGTTGTAGGCAGTACCCTCGGCTACCAGATCCTGGGCGTTGTTGGTGTTGTTGTGACGCTCGCGATCGCTGTAGGACATCGAAAGCGTGGTCATCTTGTTCGCGCGGTAGAGCGAGTGCAAGCGGTAGACCTGCGTCTGCCTCGGAGCTACCGGCGTCAGGACGTTATCGTTGTAAGAAATTTCAACGCTGCCGTTGAGATCCCAGTTGTTGGCCGGGTGCAGGACGGCGTTGAATATGCCTGCGTTCTCGTTGATGGTCAACTCGCCGCTGACCGGGTCCGTCTCCTGCAATTCGCCTTTATGCGGCACGCCCTGGCCGATCTTGCGATTGCCGACTCGGTAGGTCAACGAGAAACGGGCGCGGGCTGCAGCGTCCCAGCTCACGGTGAGATTGTTGAAGAAGTACTCCTGGCCATAGTAGTTCGGGGTCAGGACATTCTCTACGCCATGGGGCAGCGTGCCCGTTCCAGGAGTCAGCGTACCGGAGTAGTTGATGGTCTGATTGGGCGCCCCCGGCGTACTCAGAGTAGCGGGCGACGGGATGATACCGTATCCCGGCTGATGAATACTGCTGAAGTCCGCCTGGTCGGCGATACTGACTGTCGGGGCCACCTGCCACACGATGCCATAATCGGCTCCGAGCACCTGGCGGTGCGCAACAGCATAGCCGCCAGTGGAGACAGCGGAACGAATGGCGCCGTTCAGGCCCTGCGAACCTTCGTAGTAGTTCGGCATGTTCATGGTGCCGAGGGTGTAGTGAATATTGCCATTCATGGCGATGTTCTTGATAGCCGAGCTTTGGAAGCGAACCGTCTCAGTAGGTGTCCAGATGCGGGTCGGCTCGCTGCGCATATACTTCGTAACAACGGCGCAGGCCGGGTTGATGATCGGTTTGCCGCCTGGCGTGTTGGCCGGCGAGAACATTGTGTAGACCGAGGCGCTGGTGTAGTTCCCTGCACCCATGCTTCCGGTGCTGCAGGCCGCCACTCCATAGGGCGTAAAGCTGGTGTAGTTGCCCAGATAAACAGGTGTGCCGTCAGCTTCCTGCACCACGAGTCCGTTGGGATCCAGAGTGAAGAACGTATCGGATTTATAGTGGTTGGCCTGGACCTCCAGGCTGACCCGGGTGGCCGTTGAAGGTCTCCAGTCAATCGCACCCATGAAGTCGTCACTGCCGTTGCGCTGATACTGCTGCAGCATGGCGTTGTACTTCATACCGAACAGCGTGTAGGACGGGCTGAGTGCCGGGCCTTCCATGGTGCCGTGAGAGTATCCGAGCCGATAGGAAAATGTGCTGAAAGGCTTGAGCGTGAGGTCGGCGTCTGTCATGCGGCGCACGGTATTGAACATCACAGGTGAGACCGAAGACGCCCGGCTCATCTGTGCCCAGTTCAATTGGCTGACAGGCGCATTCGAGGGGCCAATATCAACCAGCAGCCCGGTGGCAGGCAGATTGGGATTCGCCAGCAAGTTGTAGTTGGAATAGAGCCGGTCGCGCCGGAACAGACCCGTGAATTCATACTGCTTGGCCTTGGAGGCAGTGACTCTGGCCATGATATTGGGGTCGCCGCCAAATCCTGTTCCAAACGCGCTGAGATCGTCGACCAGAGCTTTCTTATTGCCCGGAAGCGCATGCAACTCAAAGCTCTCGCCCTGCACGCGCGGGCCGCCCTGCAGATTGACGAGAGTGTCGTACATGGAGCCGCTACCCGAGAGATTCGTCATGCGGCCACCCAGATCGATCGAATGATGCGCTGTGTAGCCGTCGGGAATGGACATCCTGGTCTCAGGAGCCGGCGCCGGACTCGCGTCCTGCGCGATCGCGATGCCTACCGTGCCAATGAGCATGACGACTGCCATAACTCCTGCGGCGCGGTGAGCCTTCGCGAAAGGCGGCTGTTGATTGGATAACCGTGAAAACCAGCCATTACTCTTCATATGAAGCCTCACTTGAAAAACTCGCTCACCTCAAAAATCTGAAACGTGCGTACATAGCCGAGGTCCGCGCCGCGCAGCCCGCAGGCAGCGCGGCGAAATCCCGATTAGCGGATAAATGCCGGACTGGCATTCGAGCCGTGAATCATGGTGTGGCAGGTGACGCAAGGCGGCGCAGAGCTCGATCCAACGTCCATGCCGTGAACGGTTCCTCCAGCCACGACGCTGTGGCACTGCTTGCACAGCGTGTTGATCGACGGCATATTCAGCAGGCGCGCATTCTGCGACCCGTGCGGCGTATGGCAGGAAGTGCATCCATCCGCCTTGACCGGGGTGTGCTCGAATGTGAAAGGCCCGCGTACGTCGGTATGGCACTTGGTGCAGACCGCGTTCTGGTCCGCCGTGGACTTCAGGTTGTTCGGCAGGAAGCTGCCGTGCGGATCGTGGCAGTCGCTGCAGGTGACCAGGCCTTCGTTCACCCGATGGTGAAAAGGCATGTTGAACTGCGCCTTCTGGTCTGCGTGGCACTGATAGCAGAGAGTAGGCTGCGGGGCTTTGAGCAGCGCCTCTTCCTTGCTCGCGTGGACACTGTGGCAGCTGGTGCAGCTCACCCCAGCCTTCGCATGCGGCGAGCGGTCGAAGTTCGGATGCGCGCCCGCGTGACAACTCAGGCACTTGTCATCGATTTCCTTCGCCGAAGCCTTGGCTGGGTTGAAGATCTTGGTCACATCGCCCGCGCCTTCCACGTGCGCCTTGCCCGGTCCGTGACAGCCTTCGCAGGTGACGCCGGCGTTGCCGTGCTGCAAAGCGATTTTGCTGTGCGGGTTCGAGGCGAAGTTTTTCGACTCGGGCTCGTGACACGAGGCGCAGACATCCGCGCCTACAAAATCGTCGGGGTTGACCTTGCTCGCTGGCGTGTTTGCAGCGGCGAAAATCCTCGGCACCCTGGCCTTTTGTGCCGTCGCCGCCCCACAAACCAGAATCAGTGCTGCAATTGCTGCTGAGGAGAACCAATACCGCATCTTGCACACCTCAATGTGTTCCCAGAATCACTGTCCCGCTTGTTTCTTGCTTCGATCGCGGAACTGTACCTGGTAAACGTCAATTCCACTATGGCGCATAGACCGGGAATGACCTGTGACTCCTGTCACACAGGTTCAGATGGGCGTTGTTTCGCGCAACATGAATCACTTGCGCGTCTGCCCGCGCACACAGTTGCGTGTTCACCGCATCGAGATAGAGCCAATCGAGCGGGAAAATGGACTGACGCCCATTGCAGTCAGGCCCGGTCATAATCCGTAGTAGTGGTTGAACTAGCTAGGAAACAGAGTAGAAACTGGGAGGAAAATCTTCTATCAATCTCCGTTATAAAAACGGAGGCTGTGGCGCATTTTTCCCGATTTGGCTTATCTTCCGCACCCGATAGGAGGAAAATACCATGCGCCGCAGCTCATCAATGCAGGCTCAGGCATTTACTACTGGGATTACCGCGCGCTGTGCATTGGTCCAGACAGCCTTCTGCGAGGAGCCTGGCTCGTAGGGGCAGAATGGATCGCTTGCCAGCGGATCGCCGGTATAAGCAAAGGCGCGCGCCCGGGATCCGCCGCAGATGGCGCGGTATTCGCAGCGGCCGCACTTGCCGCGGAACTGATTTGGCGCATGCAGTGCCTGGAAGAACGGCGAGTTGCGATAGATATCGACGATGTGGTCGCGGCGTACATTGCCGGCGGTCAGCGGCAGAAATCCCGCGGGATAGATCAGGCCATCATTTGAGATGAACATGATCCCGTTGCCATCGCGGATTCCGAAGCCGCGATAGACCGAAGTCTGCTCAATTTCGCGTCCCGTCATTCCTGCCTTTTTCATGCGGTTCAGCGCTATGCGGCGGTAGGATGGCGCCTCAGTCGTCTTGATCTGGAAGGGCGCCGACTGCGCCAGGTCGTAGACCCAGTTCATGCACTCTTCGCCCTGCTGGGGGGTAATCGCGTTCAGCACCTTGCCGCGGCCTACCGAGATGAGGAAAAACAGGCTCCAGCGCAGGATTTTGAGCGTTTTGAGCAGCTCGTAGATTTGCGGCAGATCGTCGACGGTTTCTTCTGAGACCAGTGTATTCACCTGAATCGGAAATCCGATTGCCGCCGCATTCTTCGCGGCCTGAATCGTCCACTCGAAGCACCCCTCCACGCCGCGTACAGCCTCGTGCCGCTGCGCATTCGAACCGTCAAGGCTCAGCCCCAGGCTATCGATGCCATGCGCCTTCAGTTTCTCGAGCACTTCCATTGTCAAGCCGGGCGTTACGCTGGGTGTGATGGAGACCGTCAGGCCCAGCCTGCGCGCCTCATCGATCAGATCGAAGACATCAGCCCGCGCGAGCGGATCGCCGCCGGTCAGAATCAAGTGCGGCGTTGGCCGGCCGAATTCGGCGATCTGGCTCAGCAGCCTTATGCTTTCGCTGTGCGTGAGTTCGTTTTCGTCAGGCGTCGCCATTGCTTCAGCCCTGCAGTGCCGGCAGGCCAGCGAGCAGGCGCGTGTGATCTCCCAGTACACCAGAACAGGGTTGATTGAGTAGTCGCGCACTCCGCCTGGGTGTTGGCCTTGGCGCCCATTAAGAACCATGGTTCTGATGTCATTGGATATCATGTGCATGCCCTCCAGCGGCGTATGTGAAATTGCGTTTTCACCAAGCGGGGTTATTGAAACCGCAGCCGCAATCCCAGCCTAACCATGCATATCCACGCCTGCTGTGACGGCCATCACGTTGCCGGGTTCGGTACGCACAAAAATAACCCTCCCGCAGAAAGCGCCCAGACAAACAGCTTCTGCGGGAGGGTAGTTGTACGGAGCCGTTGTGCGCGCTTAACACGCCGCGCTATTTTGAAGGCTCCACAGTTGCAGCCGGGGCAGCTTTAGCAAACTCACGAATGTACTGGATCATTCCCTTCATCACCGCATCGTTGGCACGATCTGCGGGTTCGGGCGGCATCTTGTCCTTGCCTGCGCGAATCGTTTCGATCAGGTCGTGATCGGTCTTGGCGGCCAACGTTTTGGGGTTGCTCCAGTCGTCTATTATGAGTTGCATCGACTTGGCCAGATCGGTCTGCCCCTTTCCATCGTCGCCGTGACAAAGCGCGCAGTCGCGCTTGTAGATTGCCTTGGCTTCGGGGCTTGGCGGGGCCACGAGTATCGTTTCGCCTTCCTGTTTTGGCTGCGCATCCTGATGCCTGGTCTGAGGAGCCGGCCCAGCAGCCGCGGCCATCAGAACGGCCACACAAACAACCAGATAGGAATTCAGCATCGCGTTCCTCCTTGTTGCGGAATCGAGCCATGCTCGTGCGCAACATTTTCTTATGCGCAATCAGCATAGTGCGGAGGAGTAATCGGCAACGTGACTCGTATCACACGCGCCTGCATCGGCTGGTGCAGGCGTGCTGGGTGACAGCGGAGCGTGACTTGAGAGATAGCAGTCCTGTGATCATTGTCACTAATCCGCGTGCAGCGAATCACTTCCGCGCAACATCGGCAGGCAGACACTCAGAGAAGCTACCGTGCATCTCCATGCGCTGGCATGCACTTCTGCAGGAGGCATTCCATGGGTCCTGCCGGCAAACCGGGAACAGCAGCAATCGAAGCCAGTCTGGCTCCAGCGCAAACCCGTGCGGTCAGCGTCTCCTCCACCATGCATCCTGAACCAGAACCTCGCCGGTGTGCAGGTAAACTACACGCCTGCCGCTGCAAGAAAAGAGTGCGTTATGCTTCGACCAACCAACCATGAAAACGCAACTGTGTTATCACCGGCTCATCCACATTTTCAGGACTGTCTCCATTGTGAACACCGTCACCTGCGGGTGTTTTGCAATCTCACTCCCGAAGCGCTGGAGCACTATGATCGAATCGGCATCCTGATGAATTTTGAGCGTGGTGCCAAGCTCTTTTCAGAAGGAGACCCGGTCAGGAATATCTATGTGATCTGCCATGGCCAGGTGAAAATCTCATCGGTTTCGCGCAGCGGCCGGGCGTTGATCCTCAAGATCGCCGGGCCGGGAGACCTGATGGGCCTCAGCGCCGCGCTGGCAAACGTACCGTATGAGGTGAGCGCCGAAGTGATTGAACCCTGCCAGGTAAAGGTCATGCGCCGGCAGGAATTCCTGGATCTGCTCGACCAGCATGGCATAGCCAGCATGCGCGCTGCTCAATCTCTCTCCAATGCATATATGACAGTGTTCTATGACGCCAAGCGGCTGGCACTGTCGAATTCCGCTGCAGGCCGGCTTGCCCGTGTGCTGCTCGACTGGGGCCGCGCCGTGGCTGGTGGGCATCCGGAGCTGAAATTTACGATGACGCTCACGCACGAGGAACTGGCCAACCTGGCGGGCATCTCGCGCGAAACCGTCACACGGCTGTTGAGCCAGTTCCGCCGGGATCAGTGGATTGTTGTAAGGGGTTCGAGTATGACGATCCTGCAGCCCGAACAACTGGAACGCCTGACAGTCTAACAAATCGGCCCGGCGGGCGGATCAACCGCAACTCTACCGGGCCCATTTGTTATTCAGCACATCAGAATCGCGCGGTTGCGGCCTCTGCCTCAGCATGCTCCGCCAAGTCTGCGGATACGTGCAAGGTAAGCACGGGGCAGCGTGCATGCGCCAGAACCCGGCATACAGTGCGGTCACGAGTAATGCTTTCGAGCATCGATGACCGTGCGGCGCCGATCACGATCAGCCCGGCCTGTAGTGCCTTTGCCTCCGCCAGTATCTCGATGGCGGGATTACCGTAGAGAATCTTGATCTCCACGTCGGAGCAGTGGCCCGCGTTCACCGAGCTGGCCAGGTGCCGCAACTCGTACTGAATCGTCGAGTAAAGGACATTCGGCGCGTCGGCTTCCTTTTTGCCGTCAACCGGCGGCAGCACGTGGAGCATCACAAGCCTGGCGTGCTGGCTGGCAGCGATCTGGCAGGCAAGTGCTGCGCTTGCGCGATGGCCCTCTCCCAGCGCGGTAGCAAATAAAACCGTTCGCTGCCGGCTGTTCTCTTCCAACGGGAGATGAGCCTCGGGTCCCACGGTAAAGACCGGCAAGGTGACCGAGCGCAGCACTTGCTCTGCGACGGAGCCCAGCAGCAGTTTGCCCAGCTTGCCCAGGCCCCGGGTGCCAAGAATCAGTCGGTCCGCCTTGAAATGACGGACCGCTGCAATCACTTCTTTTGCAACGGAATGGCCTTCGCGGACGAGTGCGTCGCAGTGCAGCCCGAGCTTGCGGGCCCGCTCGCACCACGGCTGCAATATATTGGTTGCGTTATATAGCGCACCCTCGCGGTCGTAGTACGGCATTCCTGTGGCGTCTGCGGTAAATTCAGCACTGAGCGGAACAATATGCAGCACCTGGAGCCGAGCCCCGGTTTCGCCTGCCATCTGGAAGGCGAATGGCATCAGGCGTTCGAGGTCGCTCAGATTGGTGGCAACAAGAATCGCTGCGGGATGTGTCCATCTTGTGTTGCCTGTTTCCAGCATGGCATTCACCTCGTCCAAGTCGAAGTGTTACACTGATCCCCCTCGTGCGATGTATCGTGGCGCACCTCCACGAGTGATTCAGATCACATCCGGACCGCTGCTCCGGGCTCATCCTACAAGGGTCTGAGGTCTATCCGATGTGTCTTGCGATCCCCGGCAGGGTGCTTTCCGTTGAGGAACATGGCGGGTTGCGCGCCGGTAAAGTCCAGTTCGGCGGCATTGTCCGCACTGTGAGCCTCGACTTTGTGCCCGAAGCCGGTTGTGGCGATTACGTCATGGTCCACGTAGGCTTTGCCATCAGCCAGGTCGATGAGCAGGAAGCCGCACGCACCTATGAACTGCTGCGTCAGATGGGTGCGCTCGAAGAGGAATTTCCTGCACAGGAAAGCGATAACCTGCCCGCCAGGGAGATGGCATGAAATATCTGGACGAGTATCGCGACGGCGTAATAGCACGCGCGCTCGCGCAGGATATCGCCTCCATCGCCACGCGGCACTGGGTGATCATGGAGATCTGCGGCGGCCAGACGCATACCATCATGCGTTATGGCCTCGATGAACTGCTTCCAACCAACATCGAGCTTGTGCACGGCCCAGGATGTCCGGTGTGCGTGACGCCCATCGAGACCATTGACAAGGCTGTGGCATTGTCGATGCGCCCTGATGTCACGCTCGTTTCCTATGGCGATATGCTGCGCGTACCCGGCTCACACTCCGATCTGTTTCGCGCCAAGGCTCGGGGCGCAGACGTGCGCATTGCCTACTCGCCGACTGAGGCGCTCAAGATCGCGCGCGCCAATCCCGAACGCAAGATCGTCTTTCTCGCGGTCGGTTTTGAGACCACCGCGCCGGCCAATGCCATGACCGTGTGGCAGGCAAAACGCGAAGGGCTCACGAATTTTTCCATGCTCGCCTCGCATGTGCTGGTGCCTCCGGCTATTCGCGCGCTACTCTCTTCAGGCAACAACCGCATCCAGGGATTCATTGCGCCGGGCCACGTATGCACGGTGGTTGGCTATCGCGAATATGAAGATCTGGCCCGCGAGTTTTCCATTCCCATTGTGGTTGGGGGATTTGAGCCGGTTGACCTGCTTGAAGCGATTCACATGCTGGTGCGCCAGCTTGAAGCAGGCACGGCCCGCGTGGAGAACCAGTACGCGCGCTCAGTCAGCTACGAGGGCAACCTGCCCGCACAACAGATACTGCATGAAGTTTTTGAAGTGACCGATCAGAAGTGGCGCGGCATCGGAGAGATTCTGCAGAGCGGCATGCGCTTCCGGCACGAGTATGCGGCCTACGATGCCAATCGCCTCTTTGAACTCGAACTGATCACAGTCGATGAGCCCTCTGAGTGCATCAGCGCAATGGTGCTGCAGGGCCTGAGCAAACCCACAGACTGCCCGGCCTTTGCCACGCGCTGCACGCCTGAATCTCCTCTGGGCGCTCCCATGGTTTCGTCTGAAGGCGCGTGCGCAGCGTACTACCACTATCGCCGCCATGCTGTTGCTGCTACGCGGGAGTCGCGATGAGCGCGAATGCCATCACCGGCTTTAGCTGCCCCGCACCGCTCAACACGCGCGACACGGTGCTGCTAGGCCACGGAAGCGGCGGCAAACTCAGCGGGGAACTGGTGCGCGATATTTTTCTGCCGGCATTCGGCAACCCTGAACTGGCGCAGCTCAACGATCAGGCTGTGGTCACCGTTGGGAATGCGCACATCGCCATCACTACGGACTCCTTCGTCATTAAGCCGCTTTTCTTTCCAGGCGGAGATATCGGTTCGCTCGCCGTGCATGGAACGGTCAACGATCTGGCCGTTGGCGGAGCGAAGCCGCTTTTTCTCAGCGCCGCGTTCATTATTGAAGAAGGTTTTTCGATGGACGAGCTGCAGCGCATCGTTCAGTCGATGCAAGGCGCGGCGCAGGCCGCCGGAGTAAAGATCGTTACCGGCGACACCAAGGTGGTGGAACGCGGTAAAGGCGACGGCCTGTTCATTAACACGACGGGCGTCGGCCTGGTTCCCGCTGGCATGAACCTCTCCGCAGACAAGGCGCGGCCCGGAGACAAGGTTCTTCTCAACGGCTCCATTGGCGAGCACGGCATCGCCATTCTTGCTCAGCGCGAAGGCCTCGAATTTGAAAGCACCATTGAGAGCGATTGCGCGGCTCTGCACACGCTTTGCGCTCAAATGCTGCAGGCTTCTGCAAACATTCGCTGCATGCGCGATCTCACGCGCGGAGGACTTTCCAGCGCGCTGAATGAGATTGCGGCGCAATCTCGCGCCGGTATAGAGCTTGATGAAAGCGCCATCCATGTACGCGAGGAAGTGCGCGGCGCATGCGAAATGCTCGGTCTCGATCCGCTTTACGTCGCCAATGAGGGCAAGCTCATCGCGATCGTGGCTCCCGATTCTGCTGAAGCTGTGCTTGCGGCCATGCACAATCACCTGCTGGGCCAGAGCGCAGAGATTATCGGCACAGTGACCGAGTCGCATCCAAACCTGGTGACCATGAAGACTTCGCTCGGCACAGCGCGCATCGTGGATATGCTGGCCGGCGATCAGTTGCCGCGCATCTGCTGAGGAACACCATGCACGAGATCGGCATAGCCAACTCGATACTCGAAGCAACACGGCAGGAACTTGCGCGCTATCCCGGCGCCAAACCGTTCAGGGTAGGCGTACGCATTGGAGAACTGGCCGCAGTCGATCCCGATGCGCTCACGTTTTGCTTTGCTGCGATCACGCGCGATACCGACATGCAGGGACTCATGCTGGAGATCGAGTTTTGCCTGCGCAAGAATCGATGCAGTGCGTGCGGCGCCGAATTTGTTGTCGATAACTTTGAATTTCAATGCCCTGGATGCGGTGGTAGCGACACGGAGTTTCTAAGCGGAGACCAGCTGGAGCTGGCCTACCTGGAGGTGGATGAACATGAGCCAAGTGCCGCTTGAAGGAAAGGTGCTTAAAGAGAACGACCTGATTGCAGCACAGCTACGCGAGCGATTCCGGCTGCATGGAACGTTCTGCGTCAACCTGATCAGTTCGCCGGGCTCAGGCAAGACCACGCTGCTCGAAAAAACACTCGCAGCTATGCCGCCTACCGAGTGTATCGGTGTGCTCACGGGCGACATCCAGACTGAGAATGATGCGAAGCGGCTTGGCCGTTATGGGTTCCCGGTAAAACAGATCGTCACTGGCGGCACATGCCACCTGGATGCGCGCATGATTGAGCGCCACCTTGCCGATTGGGATCTTGGCAGCCTCGATCTTCTATTCATTGAGAATGTCGGAAATCTCGTCTGCCCGTCGAGCTACGACCTGGGCGAGGCAGCCAAGATCGTGCTGCTCAGCACAACCGAAGGAGAAGACAAGCCGCTCAAGTATCCGTCGATTTTCTTCAAGTCAGAACTGCTGGTCATCACCAAGACTGACCTGCTGCCCTACGTCCCATTCGACATCGCCGCCGCTGAAGAAAACGCGCGCCGCGTACACCCCGGCATCGAGATCATCCGCACATCGAGCCTTGGCGGTCCGGATTCAGACAACGCGGGTCTCGACCAGTGGCTGGCGTGGCTTGAACAGCGCAAGCAGCAGTTTCGCGCAGCAAATGACGCAGTAACGGTGTAGCGCATGACGAACGCCGTTCAGGTTCGCCGTCAGGTGCACGTATCGGGCCTCGTGCAGGGAGTTGGTTTCCGGCCCTTTGTCTACAGGCTCGCTGCCGAAGAGAACCTTTCCGGCTCCGTGATGAATACCGCATCCGGCGTGGTGATAGAGATTCAAGGCGAACAGGACTGTGTGGATGCGTTTCTCGTCAGGCTGACGCAGGAAGCGCCGCCGCTCTCGCACATTACGCACGTCACGGTAATCAACCAGAATTGCCTGAACGACCAAGCATTTCGCATTGTTGAAAGCAGCAAGGGTGAGGCTGTTCACACACTGATCTCGCCCGATGTCGCGGTTTGTGACGACTGCCTGCGTGAGATGCTTGATCATCA
>DASZXD010000345.1:0-44133 GCA_035546015.1 Occallatibacter sp. | reverse complement strand
CCTGCGATAGCTGCAGCCGGCTGCTCTATTGGGATCCGGCAATGATGGCGGCACCCAAGGAGCCGCAGCCGGAGCCACTTCCCGGCGCGGGGCGTGCAGTTCGCCGACCGGGTTAGGTTTTTTGGAGCACAACCAGGTCTGAGCGCGCCTGCTACCCTTTTTATTGAGCATGAAAAGCAGGAGCAGACCGGTGCGGCGCATCTGTGTGGACATGGACGAGGTGATGGCGGATACGCTGGCCGAGCACCTACGCCGGTATAACCAGGCTTTTGACGAGGATGTAACGATCGAGGACCTGGCGGGCAAGGGATTGTGGGAGATAACTCCGCTTGACCGGCAACAGCAACTGCGCGCTTTTCTGGATGCAGAGGATTTTTTCGAGGATCTGCCGCTGATGCCGGATGCGCAGCCGGTGCTGAAAGAGCTCTCAAGGCGATTTGAGATCTTTATTGCTACGCAGGCCATGGTGGTGCCGAATTCGCTTGGGCCAAAGTATCGCTGGCTGCAACGGCATTTCTCGTTCATTCCCCCGACGCACTATGTATTTTGCGGCGACAAGAGCATTCTGCTTGCAGATTTTCTGATCGACGACCAGCCGCGAAACCTGCAGCGTTTTGAAGGAGTGGGGTTGCTTTATGCCGCTCCGCACAATTTGGGTGTGACGGGGTTTGTACGCGTTAACGACTGGATGGATGTGGCCGAGTATTTCAGCAAGCTGCCCGATACCAGCAAGAGCGGTGACTAACGCGCCGCAGTGTTGTGGACATGTGCGCGGTTTTTTACATCCAAGTACATGGCTGCCCGACGAATTTGCAGACCACCATTCACGGACCAGCACGCATTACGATGAAGACCTCCCGGTTCTTTGCATTTGCGATTCTTGCGGTTCTGCTGCTGGGGCTGAACGGACAAGCGGTTGCTTATTCGCTGCTGACGCATGAGCAGCTTATCGATCTGACGTGGCAGGATGCAATTGTTCCGCTGCTGCTGAGCCGTTATCCGAATCTGACGGCTGCCGATCTGGATCGAGCACGAGCGTATGCGTATGGCGGCTGTGTGATCCAGGACATCGGGTACTACCCGTTTGGCGACCGTTCGTTTTCGAATCTGACGCATTATGTGCGCAGCGGCGACTTTGTGGTGAATCTGTTTCGCAATGCACAGAACGCCAACGAGCTTGCATTTGCAGTGGGGGCACTCTCGCACTACATCGGCGATACGATTGGACACTCGGAAGCGACCAATCGTGCGGTTCCTATCGAGTTTGAGAAGCTGCGTGAGCGCTACGGGCCGGTTGTGAGTTATGCCGAGGGAAAGCATGAGCATGTGCGGACGGAGTTCGCATTCGATATCGACGAGATTGCGCATCATCGCGTGGCTCCGCTGCAGTATCTGCGGCATATCGGGCTGAAGGTACCGACACGCCTGGTGGGGGTGGCCTTTTACCAGACCTACGGGTTGACAGATTTTGCCGGACGCCGCAGACATAGATTCAAGGTGCGCGAGTATCGCTGGGCAGTACGCACATTCATTCCCCGGATTGCTTACTCAGTTACGGTTCTGCATCGCAGCCAGGAGCCTGCAGGGCCGAACACGCCGGATGCCCTTGAGATTGAGAAGGAAGCAGCGCAGGCAGCGGCGATCGACAACTGGGATGCTTATCGCGGGAAGCGGCCACGGCTGGAGACGTATCTGCTTGCGGGAATTCTGTGTGTGCTGCCAAAGGTTGGACCGCTCTCACTGGTAGCCGTGAAGGGGCCAACTCAGGCGACAGAGGCCGATTACATGCACAGTGTGGCGCAGTCCACGGCAGCGTTGCGATATGAGCTGAAGCGGTTCACGCCTATCAAAGCGCGGCATGCCGCGCCTAGCGGAGCCATTACGCTGGCGGAGCCGTTTGGGCCGCGCGATCCGGCGCATCCGCTGCCGAACCGCGATCTGGACACGGGGCATGTGGTGCAGCCGGGCGGGTATCCGCTGACTGACTCAACCTACGCGAGCCTGCTGCACCGAATCACGCAGGACCCGGCGCAGGCGATTCCTGCCGGAATCAAAGAAGATATTCAGGCGTATTACACCAATCCGCAGTTCACACCGGGCACCGCGAAAGATTCCAGGAAGTGGGCACAGGTACAGGCAGACCTGAAGACACTCTCGGGGATGCACACAAGCACTGCACCGACGCCGTTTCCGACATACGACGGCGATACGGGAGACGAGTAGCTGCACCCAGCACGCTTAGTCTGCGTGTACGGGTTCGCGGCTAGGGGTACGATAGCCTTCCTTGGCCAGATGCTCGCCCATCTGCACGTACATCTCCGGGTCGGTGGGCTGCCATGTGCCGAGGCCGTCGACGTAGCGGTTGTACATGCAAAAAGCGGCAGCGATGAGCACGGTGTCGTGGATTTCGAGATCGGTTGCTCCCTGCCTGCGGGCTGCTTCCACATCGGCTGACGTGACGAGCTTGCCATCCTGCCGCACTTTGCCTGCGATATTCAGAAGCGCCTTGAGCTTGGGGCTCACGGGTGCGGTGGCGAAGTCCGCTTTGACCTGCTTAACGATTGCCGCGTCGCCCAGATGGCTGGCGGCAGCGGCCCCGTGACTCAACAGGCAGAACTGGGTGTTGTTCTGCGAAGAGACGTAGGTCGCGATGAGTTCACGTTCGCCGGGCGTGAGGGAGTTGGGCTCGTGAAGCAGGATGTGCGCCAGTTCACGCATGGGCCTGGCTGTGTCAGGGCGGAGAGCGAAGCCGGCGGTGATGCCGGGAAGGTCCTCAGGCAGATGGATGTGCGGCATGGTGGCTCCTTAGCGGGCAGCGGTGTGCGCGGTCAGATATTCCTCGCTCACGGTTACGTAGCCGTCGCGTGCGACTCGTTTGCCGCGCTCGCGGTAAAAGGCTTCGTCGTCAGGCTGGATGGTGGCAAGGCCGTCAACGTAGCGGTTGTACATGCAGAAAGCGGCGGCGATGAGCACAGTGTCGTGGATTTCGAGGTCGGTGGCTCCGTGCCTGCGCGCATCTTCTACGTCGGCCGATGTGACGAGCTTGCCGTCCTGCTGCACTTTACCGGCGATGGCGAGAAGGGCTTTGAGTTTGGGGCTGATGTCGGCATGCAGAAAATCAGTCTTTACCTGCTTGACCAGTGCTTCGTTGCCACCGAGATGCGCGGCAGCAATGGCACCGTGAATGCTGTGGCAGTAATGGGTGCAGTTACGGCTCGACACATAAGTGGCGATGAGCTCGCGTTCGCCGGGCGTGAGCGTGCCGGGGCCGCGCAGGAGGATTTCGACAAGTGCGTTCAACGGGCGCGCGGTTTCAGGGCGAAAGGCCATGGCGCCACGGATTCCGGGTAGGTCAGGAGCCAGTGAGATGTGCGGCATGATGACGACCTCCAGCGCATGAGCGATGAGGATGTAGTTCGGACACACGCATTGCTGACCGCCGGACGGGGCTTAAAGCAGGCCAACAACGGATCATGGTAAGGGTTAACGCAGTAGAAGCGAATCATCCATTGGGTGGAGGTGGGTGGAGGCGACGCGGTTGACGCGGCACTGCAGCGAAGGCTCCTGGATGGGGTCCCGTATTATCCTGTGTGCACGTTCGTTGGAGATCAAGGAGACCGCCGTGAACTCTTTCTACTGCAAACGTTTCAACTTACTTGCCTTCCTGCTTTTGCTTGGTTTCGGCACAAATGCTTACGCCCAGGCCGCACACAAGCTGCCAGAGATCAAGTTTGAGAAATATACGCTCCCCAACGGGCTGACGGTGATTACACATGAGGATCACCGGCTTCCGCTGGTGGCCGTTGACCTGTGGTATCACGTGGGCCCGCTCAACGAACGACCCGGACGGACGGGGTTTGCACACCTGTTCGAGCACATGATGTTCGAAGGCTCAGAGCATGTGGGCGAGAAGGCGCACATCAAATATGTGCAGTCAGCGGGCGCAACGGATGTGAATGGCACGACGAGCTTCGACCGCACCAATTATTTCGAGACAATGCCTTCGAATCAGCTTGAGCTGGCGCTGTGGCTCGAGAGCGACCGCATGGGCTTTCTGATGGAGGGACTGGACCGGAACCTGCTGGCCAACCAGCGGGATGTGGTGCGGAACGAGCGGCGGCAGGGCGAGGGACGGCCATATTACGTGGCCGACGAGGCCGTATTTCACCTACTGTTTCCGAAAGATCATCCTTACTATGGCGAGGTGATCGGGAGCCACGCGGATATCGAATCGGCGCGGATTGCGGATGTGCGGGATTTTCACCAGCAGTTCTACACCCCGAACAATGCATCGATTGCGATTGCCGGAGACTTCGATCCGGTGAAGCTGAAGGCAATGCTGGCGAAGTATTTTGGGCCGATTCCGAGTGGGCCGAAGGTGGCGCCTGTGACCGCCACGACACCGGCGATTACGTCGCAGCGGCGAGCCACGATTACCGATACCGTTAAGCTCGATCGCCTGAGCATTGCGTGGCTTACGCCGCCGATCTATACACAAGACTCTTATGGCGCGCGTGCGGCGATGTTTGCTCTGGGCATGGCCAAGGCCAGCCGGCTGGATGAGGCGCTGGTTTACCAGTCGCAGATGGCGCAGAGCGTGTCTTGCGACTCAGATGCCTTGAAGCTGACGGGAATCGCTTCCTGCGACATTACGGCCAAGCCCGGAGTGAAGCTCGAGGATATCGAAGCGAAGTTCTGGGAGGTGCTGGCCAAACTGCAGCAGGAGGGTCCGACGGCCGAGGAGGTGGCGGCTGCGAAGGCGACCGACCTGACTGCCAAGATCAGCGGATTGCAGCGGTTGGGAGGGTTTGGCGGCATTGCCGATACGCTGGACCAATACAACCAGTACACGGGCGATCCGGGATTCCTGTCAAAAGACGTTGCTATGACCGAGGCGGTGACTGCGGCGAGCGCACAGGCAGCGGCAAAGAAGTATCTGACGAAGGACTCGGCTGTAGTGGTGTATTGCGTGCCGGGTAAGAAGGTTCTGGACGATGTGCCGCGCAGCCCGGCAGACACAGACGCCAATGTAAAGATCACCAATCCGTATACGGCGGCGTTCGAGGAGTCGCAGGAGTGGCGGAAGAACAAGCCGGAGGCGGGACCGGCGCCTACGCTGCATCTGCCGGTGCCGACGGAGTTCAGCCTGGCGAATGGGCTGAAGGTCTATCTGATTGAGGATCATGCACTGCCGGTGCTGACGGCGGAGCTGGTGTCACGGGCCGGCAGCTTCAACGATCAGAAAAGTAAGAGCGGGCTTGCGACGCTTACCTCAGAGATCATGAGCGATGGTACGGATTCGCGGGACCTGAAGAAACTTGCGGATGACCAGGAGAAGATCGGTACACACATCAACACGGGCGCGGGCATGGATTCAGCGGCTATTTCCATGAGCCTGCTGACTTACCACACGAGCGAGGGGATGGACCTGCTGGCCGATGTGGCGGAGCATCCGGCATTCCGGGCCGAGGACATCGACCGGCGGCGCAAGCAGCGGCTGGTGCGCATCGGGCAGGAGACGGACAATGTGCAGAGCATGGCGTTCCGTGTGGGGCCGAAGCTGCTGTTTGGCGACTCGCCGTATGGCATGACGCCGAGCGGCACGACGGAGAGCGTGACTGCGCTGACGCCTGCGGAGATTTCAGACTTTTATAAGGATCACTACGGTCCCAGCGACTCGGCGCTGATCCTGGCCGGAGATGTGACCCGCGCCGAGGCCGAGAAGCTGGCGAAGCAGTATTTCGGAAGCTGGAGCGGCGCTACGGCCGCCGCGCCGGCTGCACCGGCCGAGCCCGCCGCACCTGCAACACACGTGGTGATCGTGGACAAGCCAGGCGCGCCGCAGACCGCACTTGAGGCGCTGGGGCTGGGGGTGGCGGCAAACTCGCCGGATGCAGACACACTCGACGTGCTGAACTACACACTTGGCGGCAGCTTTGGCAGCCGCATCAACATGAACCTGCGTGAGGTGCACGGCTATACCTATGGCGCATTCTCTGCCTTCTCGAACTTCAAGGATGGCGGCGAGTTCTATGCCACCAGCCTGGTGCGTACGGATGTAACCGGTCCGGCGGCGAAGGAGATGATGAATGAGCTGCGCAACTTCCCAGAGCATCCGTCCACAGCGGATGAGCTGACGGCTGCCAAGGAGGCTTCAATCCGTTCGCTGCCCGGCAAATTCGAAACGACGGCAGCGGTGGCGCGAGCGATGAGCAATATCTTTGTCTACAACCGGCCACTGGATTACTATGCAAATCTGCCAGCAAAGTATGACGCGGTGACCGAGGCCGATATCGCGCGCGCGGCGAGGCAGTATCTGCATCCCGATCAACTGATCGTTGTGGCTGCAGGCGACCGGGCGAAGATCGAACCGGGGCTGAAGGATGCCGACATTGGACCGATCGAGGTTCGCGACATCAACGGAAACCTGGTCAACGACGCGAAGTAAAGAAGGAGCGCGCCGCGCGCTTGATTACGCGCGGCGGCTACCTGAGGCGCGAAGAGGCGCGGACGATCAGTTCCGGCTCGAGAACGATGGTGCGTGGCCGCGAAGATGGTTTTTCGAGAAGCGAGAAGATCATCTTTGCGGTGCGCTCGCCGATGTCCTTCGATTTTTGATCGACGCTCGAGAGCGGAACGCGCAGCTTGCTGCTGTAGTGGAAGTTGCCGCAGCCAAGGATGGCCATGTCTTTGGGAATTCGCAGGCCGGCGTCGATTGCGCTGACCATGGCCCCGACGGCGATGGTGTCATTGAAGCAGAAGATGCCATCAGGGCGCGGTTTCAAGGCGAGGATCTCTTCCATGGCGCGCTTGCCGCGGGTTTCGCCGTCTGAGTCAGAGGCCTCTCCGCAGGCAACCACGTAGTTGTCGGGCGCGGGCAGGCCGTGCTTGCGCAGAGCATCTCTGTATCCCTCAGCACGGCTATTGCCGACGTTGGTCATGGGTCCGCGGATGTGCGCGATGCGCTTGCATCCCTGTGCAATGAGGTGCTCTACGGCCAGCTCGCCGGCGCGATGATCATTGACGCCGATAAAGTTGGACGAGAATCCGCTAAAGCTGCGATCGATGAGCACCAGAGGTACGCCGGCTTCTCCTATTTTGCGCAGGCTTTCGGAATCTTTTTGACAGGAAGCGACGACGAAGCAGTCGAGGTGGTGGGCGAGCATGTGCTCGATCTCATCCTGCTCGAGCTGAGGGTCACTCTCAGACGAGGAGACGATGAGGAAGTAGTCTCTTTTGCGCAGAGCTGCGGCCAGGCTTTTGGCAATTTCAGTAAAGAAGGGATGGATGAGGTCAGGCACAATGAGGCCGATGAGCGAGCTGCGGCCGGTGACCAGGCTGCGGGCCATCAGATTGGGGCGATAGTTAAGTTGCTTGACCCGTTCGAGGATCTTGGCCTTGGTTTCCTTGGCGATATCCGGCCGGTCACGCAGCGCGCGCGACACCGTAACCACGGACACTCCGAGTTCATCCGCTATATCTTTGAGTCGTGTGACCATAACGCCATCTTATACAACTTCATGCCGCGCATTGAGAAGGCCGCGGGCGCAACGTGTTGACGAGCATCATGGAGTGAACGGCCCGGCCCTGCGCAATGCGGCAGAGCCAGGCGTCCGGTGGGACTAAAACGACAACTTTGCAGAGAATTGCAGGATGCGCTGCGCGTTGCCGGTCTGAACCGAGGTGATGACACCCAGGCTCGACGGAGTTGTTGTTGTGGCGCCCGGTGTATTGAGCACCGGGTGGTTAAGGGCATTGAACGCTTCAACGCGGAAGTTGAGACTGAGCGCGTCGTGGATGGGGAAGTTGCGGATAACGGAGGCGTCAAAGTTCCACAGGCGCTGGGCCAGCAGCGTGTTGCGGCCCTGATTGCCGAGCGTGCCTGTGTCAGGAGTTTTGAAGGCGCAGGGGTTGAACCACTGCGCGCGTGTGCGCGTGGGGCCTGAACCGTAGAGGGTGCAGGTGGGGTTGTTGGCTACCGGACCACTCTTGTAGGGATCGCCAACGATATTGGCCCGGACATAGGTACTTGCATTGCCGGTTTCTGCGATATCACCGCCGGACATGACGGTGAAGTTGCGGCCAGAGCGGCCTGTGATGATGCCTTCGGTCTGCCAGTTGCCGATGATGTAGTCCGCGATGTGGTTGCCGGTGGAGAATTTTTTGCCGGTGCCAAACGGAAGCCCGTAGATAAAGTTGGCCACAAGCATGTGCGGAACGTTAAAGCTCGCCGGTCCGCGGCTGGTGCGCGGATTGTAGGGGTCCTGCGGCACTCCGCCTTCTACGCCGAAGAAGCCGTCGCCGCCTTCGTCGAGCGTCTTGCTCCAGGTGTAGGAGACAAGATAGCCAACACCGGAGGAGAAGCTGCGCTGGAACGAGGCCTGCAGAGCGTTGTAAGAGCCGTTGCCTCCGGCGTGGTCCCACGACTTTTCAGGAGGAGCGGCGGGATAAGGCTGACCGGAGACACCGGCTGCGAGCCGGGCGCTGAACGACTTGTAAGTGCATCCCTCACCACAGGGAGTGCCGGTGTTGTAGTAGCCGCCTATGTCCATGCGATGGGTGGCCGAGCCTACATAGTTGACGCTGAGGATGGAGTTGAGCCAAAGCTGCTTTTCAATGCCGAAGTTGAACTGTTCGGAGTAGGGGTTCTTCCAGTAGGGGCTGACCATGTAGTTGACGTTGGACGAGGTGAAGGGAGTGGCGGCGGGCAGATTACCGCCGTTCTGCGCGAAGGGATCCTGCGCCGAGGTGTAAGCGCCGTTCGGGGTGGGCTCATTGGTGCTGTTGATCTGGAGGGTGCCGGTATCTGGCCATGAGCCCTGGTAGTTTTGCGGCATCTGAATGAGCGCGGACCAGTTGTCCCAGACGATGCCGATTCCGCCGCGGACCGATAGGCCGTTGTTTACGCGATAGGCGAAGCCCACGCGCGGACCGAAGTTCATTTTGCTGCCGTGGAGGATCTTTTCGCCCGACGCTACGACAACATTGGCCGGGAGTGTTGCGCTGGGCAGACATGGTGCGTGACCGCGAACGCTGCAGAGCGGAGGAAGCTTCTGGACGATGTAAGTGCCGTTGGTGAAGTCGAAGTCTCCGGTCTCGATGCTGCCCTGATATCCGATGGAAGCATTGGTGCCAAAGGCAGGGATGACGCTGCGGTCGTAGCGGATGCCATAGTTGACCGTCAGCTTAGGATTCATCTTCCAGCTATCCTGCACGTAGATACTTCCGATTCCACCGGGGCGCTCAGTGAGAAACACGTTGCGCTTGTTTTCGCTGTTGGGATAGTCGAGGAGGAAGTCGAGGAGTCCAAAGCCGGCCTGCGAGGAAGGACTCGTTCCGGAAGGCAAAGTGGCTGAATCAGGATTGCCGGAGAAGTTGGCGGTGGAAGCGCCGGTAAACGAGACCGAACCCTGCCGGATGAAGGCGCTGTAGTTGTCTTCGTCCCATCCGCCGCCAGCCTGGATCTGGTGGTTGCCGATCACCTTGATGATGCTGCCTGTCCACTCATGAACGCTGGAGATGTTTTTGGCAGGACTGTTGGATTCTCCACCGGAAAAACCGCCGGTGACGGACTGTGTGACGAGAAGCGGGCCGGGACTGCCGACGAAGTCATTGCACATATCTGTGGAGCAACCATAGGCTTGCCACAAATTGTGGTTGGTAAACAAGGTTGCGCCGGCTGACGAGATGTGCGAGCGGGCATATTGGACCTGCACGCTCAGCGTGGGGCTGAAGACGTGGTTCCAGCTCACACCGTAGTCCTGAGAGGGGTTTGCGGAGATGGTGAAAAGAGTGGGCAGGGAGCTGGGCGCGATCTGTCGGGTCTGGAAGTTGGAATAGCGGACGAAGATGAAGTCGCGCGTGCCGAGATGCTGATCGATTCGCACGGTGTAGTTGTAAGTAGTCTGGCGGGTCGGAGCGGTGATCTGGAAGTTGTCGACTGTGGGCTTGATGCCGGGAATGGTGTAGGGCGCATTCTTGCCAAAAACAGCGTTGATATAGGCCATTGCATTCTTGTTGAACTCGGCGACAGGGACCTGGTTGCCGAGATAGGCGGGGCGATAGGGCACTGCGGCAGTATTGCCTGCGGTTGGATCGTAGAGCTGGCATGGACCGGCAGAAGCCGTTGCAGCACCGGCGGTACATCCACCGGAGACGCCAGTAGATGCACTGCTGAAATCTGCATACGGGAGGTCTTGCGGGCCGCCAAAGCTTGATTCGCCAAGCTGGGCTGCGGTGGGGATGAGAATCTTGTTTGAGCCGGCGATGGAATAGTGGGTCTGCTCGTAGCCGATCTCGAAGAAGGTCTTGTCGCGACCGTTGTAGAAGTGTGGAATCATCACCGGACCGCCGATCTGCCCTCCGTAATAAGAGTCGTGATAGGAGGGAGGAGCAGAAAAGTACGGCCTGGCGTCAAAACTGCTGGCGCGGGCGAATGTCCAGGCGCTGCCATGAAACATGTTGGTGCCGGCCTTACTGGCCATATTGACTACCCCGCCAATCACACCCCCATATTGCGCATCGCTGTGAGAGTTGATCTTGAATTCGGCGATGGTATCGATGATGGGTGGAACTGCGTAGGCGTTATACCAGGCATTGTTGTTGTTCATGCCGTCAAGCAGGTAAAGCGTAGACCGGTTATAGGCCCCATTGATGGAGGGGAAGTTATAACTGGAACCGGCGACGTTGGGCGTATTGCTGGCGCTATTGTTTTGGGCCGTGTCAATCGGCGTAACGCCCGGCGTAAGGTCGAGAAGCTGGGTGAAGTTGCGCCCGTTGAGAGGAAGATCAGTAACGGACTGCGTGCCGATGACCGATCCCAGCTGTGCAGTGGAGCTTTCGACCTCAGTATTGACCGCTTCAACCGTTACCGACTGGTTGACGCTGCCAAGCTTGAGCACAGCGTTGATGGTGACCACCTGGGCGATGCCTACGGTGAATGTAGAAATGGTCTCCTTCTGGAAGCTGGGAGCCGCAAAGGTAAGGGTGTAGCGCGCCGGAGGAACCTGGGCGAAGAAGTAGTCGCCGGTGCCGTTGGATACTGTGGTGCGCTCGACGTTTGTGTCGACATTTTTCAGGGTAATCTGCGCCCCGGAGACGACGGCACCGCCGGGATCTGTGACGACGCCATTGACGCCGGAAGAGGAGTTCTGCGCGACGGCGCTGCGCGATGGACAGAACAATAACGTTGCAAGAGTGAACAAAATTGCGACGAGAGATCTGCCTGAGAGTCTGCAATGTGATGTGGGTTGCATGATGACCTCCAATTTGGTATTGCGGCAGTTTGCTGTGAAGCTATGCCGATTTGTCTAGTGCGGGGACGGCCTATGCTGGCCGTTTCATTCGTCGATTTGCTACGCGACTCCGGACGATGCAAAGTGGAGCAGCAGATTTAGAGTCGAGGAACCGCGCTTCAGGGAAAGACGCGGTTTTCGGATTCGATAACGAAAACGCTTACGTTATCATTGAGGAAAAGACGTTACAGGCTCTCTTGGACAATTGTCAAGAATTTTTGTATTCGTATTCTCCGGTCGAGCGCACACCGGATGGCAGGCAGTCTCCGACTCAATCCCAGTCCGTGGAGATGAGAGCCCGCGTTGGCGAGGGCTCCGGCCAGTTATGATGGAGGTGACTGGCGGAACAAACCGACGTTCCTGCCGGCGCATCTTAGCCCAAGTGGCCTGCGACCGTCATCCATCCCCCGCCCGGTTGGAGGCGCGATGCGGAGTTGCGAACGAGCACGGTGACGGGCCGCTTCGCTGGTTCTGGATCGCCGCTTTGCTTTGCCTGCTGGCTGCGAAATGCTTAACCGCGTCGGGCCAGTCGAAAAACGCGGTTCCCGACCAGATTCCCGGAAGCACTCCTGCGACAAAACAGATTCTGGCCTCGTATGAGGGGCAGAAGGTGTCGTCGATTGAGATTGCCGGCCGGCCGGGACTGGACACTGCTCAATTCACTTCCCTTTTTGTGCAGCAGGCGGGGCAGCCTTACGCGAAGGCCAAGGTGGACCAGACAGTTGCTGCACTGACGACCGCCGGCAAGTTTGAAGCAGTCAGAGTTGAGGCCCAGCCCGAGCCAGACGGCGTACGGATTCTGCTTGTGCTGGAGCCGGCGGTTTACTTTGGCATCTTCGAGTTTCCGGGGGCGGAGCGGTTCGCATATTCGCAACTGCTGCAGACCGCAAATTATCCGGTACAGACGCCTTTCAATAATGCCGACGTGAAGCAAGATAGTGAAAGCCTCGTTACCTTCTTCCGGCAGGCAGGATATTTCACGGTCGAGGTTCAGCCGGAAGTGAAAGTGGACGCCGTCCACGCGATTGCGAATGTGGCGTTTCATGTGAAGCTGGGACGGCGCGCTGAGTTTGGCGCAGTCGATCTGGAAGGCGCGCCGGCGGATGAGGATGCGCGGCTGAAACGCAAGCTGATGACGCTGCTTGCACGGGCGCGCGGTGCGGCAATCATAGAAGGAAAGGCTTATCGGCGGAGCGCGTTGAACAAGGCGGCACGCTACCTGCAGTCGACGCTCGTGAAACAGGGGTTTCTTGGCGCGCAGGTGAAGCTGGCCGGCGCGGAGTATCACGCGGATACGAATCGGGCCGACATTCAGTTCAAAATTACGCGAGGCGACAAGACACACGTGGAGATTGCCGGCGCGCATGTGTGGGGGCGCACGCAGAAAAATCTGCTGCCGGTCTATCAGGGAATCGGCGTGGACCAGGAAGCCGTGCAGGAGGGGCAGCAGGCGCTGATCTCCTACTTCCAGGCAAAGGGATTCTTCGACGTGAAGGTGGACTCGCAACTGAGCGACACGACGGGAAGCGACACGGTTGTCTACCGAATCACGAAGGGGCAAAAGCACAAGGTTACGGACGTGAGCGTGAGCGGGAATGAGCATCTGCGCGATTCAGAGCTCATGCCCAGCATGACGGTTCAGACGAAGCAGTGGTTTTCACCGGGAAAGTACAGCGATCAACTGGTGCGGTCGAGCGTGAACAACCTGAAAGCCGTGTATGAATCAGAGGGATTCAGCAGCGTGGACGTGACACCCGCGGTGACGCGCAGGAATGGCAATGTCCAGGTCGCGTTTCGCGTGAAAGAAGGGCCACGGGACATTGTCAACTCCCTTACGATCAGGGGAGCGAACACGCTTCCTCAGTCAAAGTTTGCGCCAGATGGATTAAAGCTGGCGGCGGGCGCGCCTTACTCGCAGGCGCACGTTGAGGCGGACCGCACCACGATCGTGGCGCACTATCTGCAGGCCGGTTACCTGAACGCAAGCTTTCATGAGATTGCAACAGAAGTATCGAGGCAGGAGCCGCACCGCATCAACGTGGTCTATCGCATTTATGAAGGGCCGAAGGTGACGGCCGGAGAGCTGATTACACTGGGCAGGCTACACACGCAGCAGAGGCTAGTAGACGAGGATGCGGGATCGCTCCAGACAGGACGGCCGCTGACAGAGACAGATCTGTTGACGGCGGGCAGCAGACTCTACGATCACATTGGAGTTTTCGACTGGGCGGAGGTCGATCCCAAACGCGAAGTAACAACGCAGACCCACGAAGATGTTCTGGTGAAGGTGCACGAAGCAAAGAGAAATGATTTCACGTACGGCTTCGGGTTTGAGTTAATCGAACGCGGCGGAAATATTCCGAGCGGAACGGTGGCGCTGCCGGGCCTTCCGCCGGTGGGGTTGCCGTCAAACTTCACGGCGAGCCAGGCAACGTTCTATGGGCCACGCGGCACGGTACAGTACACACGGAACAATTTGCGCGGCAAAGGCGAGTCGCTCTCGATGACCGCATTTGCAGGAAGGTTGGATCAGCGCGGAGCGATCTACTATATCGATCCGAACTTTCGCTGGTCGCCGTGGCGGATGACTCTCTCCGGCTCTTTCGAGCGAAACGAGGAGAATCCAATCTTCTCTTCGCAGATCGGACTGGGAAGCCTGCAGTTGCAGCGCGCCGTGGACCGCTTTAAAAAAGACATTTTCTTTGCGCGTTATAGCTTCAGCAAGACAGACCTGACGCGGATTCTAATTCCGGACCTTGTGCCGGAGGAGGATCAGCATGTGCGGCTTTCGACATTAGCTGTGAACATGACGCGGGATACGCGGGACAACGTGCTCGACGCACACAGCGGCGTGTTGCGCACGGCTGAGATCGACTTCAATGCGAAGAAGCTCGGCGCGAGCGTGGATTTTGCCAAGCTTACGGCGCAGGCCGCTTATTACAAAGAGAAGTTTCACCATATTGTGTGGGCCAACAGCATCCGTATTGGGATTGCGCGGCCATTCAATGGAAGCTTTGTTCCACTCAGCGAAGAGTTCTTCAGCGGAGGCGGAAGCACGCTGCGCGGATTTTCACTGGATGGAGCGGGACCGCAGAGGAAAGTAGAGGTCTGTCCTGACGGAACTTCAGGCTGTAACACGTTCATCCTGGTGCCAAGCGGCGGCAATGAACTGTTCATACTCAACTCCGAGGCACGGATTCCTGTTCCATTCAAGAAAGGGCTGAGTATCGTGCCTTTTTATGACGGCGGAAATGTGTTTCCAACCGCCGGGCTTTACCACTTCACTTCGCTCTACTCGAACAATGCAGGACTGGGACTGCGCTATTCAACTCCTGTGGGCCCGATTCGATTCGACCTGGGCCGCAATCTGAATCCCATTACCGGAGTCAAAAATACGCAGTACTTTATCAGCATCGGCCAGGCATTCTAAGTGAGGCAGCCATGAGCGAGACGGAAGAAGTGACGGGCTCCGCGGACCAGGGGCCGCAAAAGAACTCTCGCCGCTGGCTGCGTGTGCTTGCGTGGACGGCGGGATGCCTGGTGTGCCTGGTGATTGCGGCGGGCGCCGGGATCACGGTGCTCGTCAACAGCGATGGTGTGCATCGCTACCTGATTGAGAAGGCGGAGAGCGCGGCAAGCGCACGGCTGGGCGTGCGCGTGCGACTTGAAAACTTTGCTGTGCACCTTGCGACGCTGAGCGTGGACCTTTATGGGATCAGCGTGGATGGATCCGATCCTTATGCAAAGCCTGAATTACTGCAAGTAGACCATGTGCAGATAGGAGCGCGCATTATTTCCGTTCTGGCGCGCAAGTGGTATCTGACGAGCGTGCAGGTGGATCATCCCGTTGTGTGGATCACGATCAATGAAAACGGCAAATCAAATCTTCCGAAGTTGAAGAGCAGCGGCGGCGGCAGCGGCACGAGCATCTTTGATCTGGCAATACGGCACGCGGTGCTCGATCGCGGCGAGGTGTACTTCAACAGCAGGCCAAGCGCACTGACGGCAGATGTGCGCAATTTGGACTTCCACGCTGCATTTAACACGCTGTTTGTGCAGTACAGCGGGAAGCTCGCATATACAAATGCGCATGTGCAGTATGGCGGAATGCGGCCGATTGTGCACGATCTGGATGTGAGCTTTGATGCAACGCCGTCGGCGTTTCATTTGACGCAAGCGAAGATCAGCAGCGGCGCTTCGCAGGTGCTGCTTTCGGCGACGCTCAAAAACTATGCAAAGCCCGAGGTGCAGGGACAGTATGAAGCAACCATAGATGGGAAGCAGCTTGGAGCGATTCTCAAAAGCGCGTCTGTGCCCGCGGGGTTGATGCGAGCCGCGGGAACCGTGCGCTATGAGCAGGCTACCGACCGGCCATGGCTGCAGTCGCTGACTTTGGATGGAGACCTGACGAGCCGAAGGCTGGATGTGAGGACAAGCGCGGCGCGCGGCGCGATCGAGAATGCGATTGCGCATTATTCACTTGCGAATGGAGAGGTGACGCTGCGCGATCTGCGCGCGGGGTTGCTGGGCGGCACGTTGACGGCTAAGGGAACGATAAAGAATGTGGGCGGCGACTCGCGCGCAAATGTAATTGCCGCGCTGCGCGGTGTGTCGATGGCCAGACTCAGACAGGCATTTCCACGAGCGAATGCCCGGAGCGACCTTTCATTGACAGGAACGCTGGATGCAACGGCAAAAGCTTCGTGGGGCAAGACGCTGGACGATCTGACGGCGCAGATGGACGCGGCTGCGCACGGGCAGATGGCGCGCGTGAGCGCTGCGCAGAAAGCCGCAGCGAATGAGTCTGCGATTCCTGTGGAGAGTGCGATTCATGGAACCTACAATGCCGCAAACAGGCAGTTTGCTCTCAAAGACAGCTATGTGCGCACGACGCAGACCGACGTGAATCTGAATGGCGTTGTGGGGCGCCAGTCGAGCATTGCCATGAACGTGGAGGCTAAGGACCTCAGCGAAGTGGCCGATATTGCCGAACTCTTTCGTGTTGCCAAGCCGGGTCAGACGCAGCAGCCCATTGACCTGAGCGGTGAAGCTTCGTTTGCCGGCAAAGTCGATGGGACAATTGCAGCACCGCACCTGACGGGTGCGCTTCAAGCAACGAATGTGCGTGTGAATGGGACACAGTGGAAGACTGTACGGACAGATGTGGACCTGAGCCCTTCCCATGCGGGCCTCGAACATGCGTCGTTTGAGTCGGCTTCAGGTGCGCACATTGGACTGAGCGCGGGTACGGAGCTGAACGATTGGTCGTTTACGCCGCAGAGTCCGGTCGATGTGCAGCTCAATGTAACGCGGATGCAACTTGCGGAGATTGTAAAGCTGGCGGAGCAGCAGATTCCGGTGACGGGCTTGCTGAATGCGAACTTTACGCTGCACGGAAACGCAAAGAGCCCGCAGGGAAATGGTCATGTGTCGCTGACCAGCGTGACTGCGTACGATGAGCCGATCCAGACGGTGAACGTGAGTTTTTCAGGAGACGGCAACACGGTCCATGCGGATATTGCGGCTAAGCTTGCGGCGGGAGAGATCGCTGGCAAGGCAACGGTGCAGCCGTGGGAGAAGACTTATGCGGCGCAGTTGAGTTCGACCGGAATCGATCTGAGCAAACTGCATGCTGTTGAGGCGCGCGGCGCGGACGTGAGCGGCGTGATTGCGCTCAACGCGAATGGGCAGGGGAGTTTTGACAATCCGCAGGCCGAGGCGAGCCTTGAGATTCCCAAGCTGACGATGGAAGACCAGACGGTCTCGGCGGTAAAGCTGCGTGCAAGCGTGACTGACCATGTGGCGCGGGCTACGCTGACCTCTTCCGCACTCGGAACTGCTATCAATGGGAAGGCAACTGTTGAACTGAGCGGGGATTATCTTGCGGATGCTTCGCTCGATACTGCGGCATTTCCGCTGCAGCAGATGCTGGCCGTTTACGCTCCGGACGAGGCAGAGGATGTGAGCGGGCAGGTAGAAGTGCACGCGACGCTGCATGGACCACTCAAGAACAAAAATCTGCTGGAAGCGCATGCGACAGTGCCGCTGCTCAAGGTTGGTTACAGCAATACGGTAGAGCTCGCCGCAGCTGCACCAATTCAGATGGACTACAAGAATGGTGTGGTGACGCTGCAGCCGGCAGAGATTCGCGGGACAGATACAGACCTGAAGATGCAGGCTTCGATTCCGGTATCCGGCAATGCGCCGGCATCGCTGGTCGCGCAAGGCACGGTGAATCTGCACTTGTTGCAATTGTTCAACCCGGATCTACGCAGTTCGGGTGAGTTGCGGCTCAACATCAATTCGCGTGGAGTACTGAGCGCGAAAAATCTTGCAGGCGAGATCGATGTCGTGGATGCGAATTTGGCTTCGATGACATTGCCGGTAGGATTGCAGCGTGGCAATGGCAAGTTGACACTGACGGCGGACCGGCTGAATGTTGATCAGTTCGAGGGAACGATGGGAGGAGGAACGGTCACGGCGCAAGGCGGCGTGGCCTTCAAGCCGAGGCTGCAGTTTAACCTGGGCGCGTCGGCGCAAGGCGTCAGGATGCTTTATCCCCAGGGCATGCGGGAGAGTGTGAGTGCTACGGTGAGGCTCACTGGCACATTTAACCGCGCCGCACTGGGCGGAACGGTGAATGTCTCAGATCTTTCGTTTACGCCGGATTTCGACCTGACAGACTTCATCCATCAGTTTTCCGGCGGTGTGGTTGCTCCGCCACGGCGCGGGTTCGCGCAGAATCTCACGCTGAATGTTGTGGTGCACTCGACAAACAATGTGAACCTGGTGAGCCGGACGCTGAGCGTGGGCGGCACAGCAAATCTGCAGGTGCGGGGCACGGCGGCGCAGCCGGTGATCCTGGGGCGCATCAATTTGAGCGGCGGCGATATCATCGCCAACGGAAACCGGTTTGTGCTGACGGGCGGGACGGTGCAGTTTGTGAATCCCTCAGAGACCGAGCCGGTGGTGAACCTCTCACTGAATACTTCGATTCAGCAGTACAACATTCACTTGCGATTTAATGGGCCGGTGGAACAACTGCGGTCAGAGTACTCATCCGATCCGGCGCTGCCGACAGCAGACATCATCAATCTGCTGGCCTTTGGCTCTACGACCGAGGCGAGTGCGGCGAATCCGGTGAACATGAATCAGCAGGCCGAGTCGCTGGTGGCGTCGCAGGTGTCGAGCCAGGTGACGAGCCGGGTATCGAAAGCAGCGGGCATCTCACAGCTTTCCATCAGCCCGGTGCTGGCCGGCAGCGGCGCGCAGGGGCCAGCGGGAGCGAATATCACCATCCAGCAGAGGGTGACGGGCAACCTGTTCGTGACGTTCTCAACCAATGTGTCTTCGACGCAGGGCCAGACGATCCAGGGACAGTACAAGGTTTCGCCACGGGTCTCCTTGAGCGCGACGCGCGATCCGAATGGCGGGTTTGCCGTGGATGCGCTGATCAAAAAGAGCTGGTAAAAGAGCCGTGGCTAGCTGGAAAGCTCTTCCTGCACGTCATTGGATTTTTTGGTGTGCTTGGCGACGTACATGGCAGCATCCGCGGCGCTGAGCAGGGTATCTTTTGTGTCGCCGTCTTCGGGGTAGATGGCAACACCGAGGCTGGCTGCACCGCGGAGCTGGCAGCCTGTGATGGCAAAGGGTGAGTCGAAGCAGCGGCCGAGACGGAGTGCGATCTGTTCAAGATCGGTGCGGGTGCGTACCTTATGCACGAGGACGCCGAACTCGTCGCCGCCCAGGCGGGCCAGCATGTCGCCGGGGCGAAGCTGATGTTTCATGCGCTGTGCAGCCTGCTGGAGATAGGAGTCGCCGGCACGGTGGCCGTAGTTGTCATTGACCTGCTTGAATTCGTCGAGATCGATGTAGATGAGGCCAAAGACAGAGTCGCTGTTACGGCCGGCAGCAGCGATGGCTGCTTCGACACGCTTTTCAAACGAGAAGCGGTTGTGAACCTCGGTGAGTAGATCGAATTCGGAGCGCCGGCGGAGATCGGCATAGAGAACGTGGGTCTCAATGGCGAGGGCTGTAAGCCATGCGCCGATGGAGAGCGTCTCTGGCGCAGCCGTCTCGGCAAGCGCCGCGGAGTTGAGCACAACGAAGATTTCGCCGTGTGGGGGGCCGGAGCGGGAGACGATGTCCTGCCGGATGACATTGACGGGCGTGAGCTCTGCAGGTTGATTGCCTATGATGGCGCCCGATGCGGTCTGGTACCAGCAGGGCGATTCGCCAAGGCCAAAGGAGACGAGCGCAGTGATCTGCTCGATGGTTTCATGCAGCGGGCGCCCGGCATTGATGTCTTCAAGGATGCGGCTGCGGCGGCGTTCGAGTGCGGCCTCAGATTCGATGCGCTGCGCGAGCGCCGTGGTCTGGCGGCGCAGTTTGCGCTCGAGAATCCACCCGCGGGCCGCAGCGACGATGACGGCAAGCAGAAGCAGCCCGAGCATGACGACGAGATTGCGTGTATTCAGCAGTGACGGGCGGGCTGTGACCTGAAGGTCGTTGAGCGAACGCATGAGGATGTTGAAGGCGACGGGAACGCCGAGCGGATCGGAGCCGTGCTCGAGCGTGCAGATTCCGGTGACGCGGACGGTTGATCCTACTTCGAGCCCCTTCACCTTCGGCTGCATCTGCCCATGCCTTGCCTCGGAGGTACCCGGATGGCCGAGGAGCGCGGAGAAGACATGACCGCCAGAGGTGAGTACGTACTCGTCCTGAACTGCTCCATGAGCAATGGCAAGGACCCGGCCCTCAGTCGAGACGAGCTCGAACGCGTGCTTGCCGGGCGCAAGCTCCGATGAACTTACGAAAAGGGGTGCGATCGGAGCCAGTGTAGATGTTGGGCTGAACTCGCTGTTCGTCAGCGTGAGAGATCCGTCGCGCACGTCAGGAAAGCCGGAGGCATCAACGATCTGGCCGATCGCCAGCGGGCCTTCGTACAGCGTCGTGACCCAGAGGCTCTTGGAACCGTCCTGCAAAACGGCTGCGATGCCTCGCTCGTAGTATGTGACTGTGCCGCGCGTACGGATTCTTTGTGAATGGTCGTCGACGCCATAGCCCTCAAGGACGCGATCCATGGGCGTAATGGGCAGCGCCTGCGGACTAATGGCGGCGTGCTTCTGAATCTTTACGTCAGAGAGCGAGGAAACTTCAAGCAATATGCCGGTGAGCTGCATTTTGCTGTCGAACTTGCCGGCAGCGACACCTGTGATCTGAACGTCGGCGTCGAGAAGGTCTTTGAGGACGGATTCGTCGGAGCTGAGGATACTGGCATCGACGTAGCCACCGTCTACGAGCAGATTGAGATAGATGCCGGTTTCGTCGCCGTCGTGGAAGATGTCGGCGCTGCGGACCCTGGCACTGACGGAGACACGCATGCAGTCCAGTTGAGCGCGGATGAGCCGATTGAACGTGGCCGGAATGGGCGCGGGCGGCTGACCGTGGCGGAGCAGAGTGATGTGCGTGGCACCTACGTCCGGCCGGAAGTCGGGATGGACGGTGCCGTCGATCAAAATGCGGTCACCGGGAAGAAGATTTAGGCCGGGATACGCGGCAACATAGATGGCCTTGTCGCCGTCCTGCACGAAGAGATCGACTCCGATGTTGTCGTAGTAAGTGACTGTGGCTTCGAAAGATACAGGAGGGTTATTCACTGCTTCATTGTTGGTAAGCGCGCGGACGGCGCGCAGAGTGGTAAGCGCAGGCTGAGATGCCCACGCCGAAGCGCACAGTACGAATGCGAGCGCTGAAATAAATTTCTTCATCCTGCGGAAGACAGTCGGAGCTCCCGGATCTCCTTTTTCAAGCATCCCTCGATAATGAATTACACGTAAATCACCCTGAAGTGGATGGTGAGTAGCGATGGTGGGATATGGCTGCTTAGGGTTGGCAATAAAAGGGTTACTTGTCGATGTCGGCGCACCTGGCCAGGCTAAAATGCGCGTGCGGCGGCGACTGCCGAGGCCCAAGCCCACTGGAAGTTGAAGCCACCGAGATGGCCGGTAACATCAACGGATTCACCGATGAAGAAAAGGCCTGGAACAGATCGGGCCTCCATGGTGCGCGGGTACAGACCCGCAGTATGTATGCCGCCAGCAGTGACTTCGGCTTTTTCGAAGCCTTCTGTACCGGTGGGGTGGAAGGCGAACGCACGGAGACGCTGTGCACAGGCGGTGAGTGCAGGATTGCGCCAGCCTTCAGGGGCAACGACTTCAGTGAGAAAGGCAGCGACGCGCTGCGGAAGCGCTGTGTAAAGAGCGCTGCGAAGGGCGGCAGGGGTTCGTGGAGAACCGGGCTCACGGAGCGGAGCAAGCAGGTCGGCGTCTTTAGCAAGTGCAGGGGCAAAGTCGACCAGGAGCGGCTCGCCCGGACGCCAGTAAGACGATGCCTGCAAAATGGCCGGGCCGCTGAGGCCACGGTGAGTGACGAGCATTTTTTCGCGGAAACGCTGTTTGGGCGAGTTACCCGCCCAGGCGGTGACTTCGGTCGAGACCCCGGTGAGCTCGGTCCAGCGGGATTCATCGCCGCCCAGGGTGAGAGGAACGAGCGCAGGGCGTGGCGGGACAACTGCGAGACCGAATTGGCGCGCGAGATCGTAGGCGAAGCCGGTCGCGCCAAGTTTGGGAATGGAGAGACCGCCGCTTGCGACGACCAGGGCCGTGGATTGGAATTCACCTTGCGACGATGCAACACGAAAGCCGGTGTTGGTCGAGTGCTGGACGGCGATATTGCGGGCATTGAGGACGAGCTCTACTTTGCCGGCGGAGCACTCGGCGAGAAGCATGTCGAGGATGGCTCGCGCGGAGTGGTCGCAGAAGAGCTGGCCGAGAGTCTTTTCGTGCCAGGGAATCCGGTAGCGGTTGACGAGCTCGAGGAAGTGCTGCGGCCGATAGAGAGCCAGCGCCGATTTGGCGAAGTGCGGGTTTTCCGAAAGGAAGTTGGCCGGAGTGCAGTGAATGTTGGTGAAGTTGCAGCGGCCGCCGCCAGAGATGAGGATTTTGCGACCGGGCTGTGAGTTGTGTTCGAGGAGCGCTACGCGGCGTCCGCGCTGGCCGGCGATGGCCGCACACATAAGCCCTGCAGCGCCCGCGCCGATTACGATCACATCGAACTGGCGCGAGGCGGGCATGTGCAGGTTCAGGATAGCGGGTGGAAGGCAGAGATCAGGGAATAGAAAGGCTGGCTAAGACGGATTGACCTCTATGCGGAGGCGGAGCTCTTTGCCGGGCTCGAGTGTGAGCGAGAGAGGGATGGCTTCGAAGCCTGGGACGAGGTTGAAGGTGCGCTCGGCAGGAAGCGGCTCAAAGCTGGCGGCTTCGGCATGCACGGTGATTGTTCCTTGCGGCCTGGTTACGCGGATGGTTTGCCGGCTGGGCTGGTCGGCCCGGTCTGTGGCGAGGGCGAGGATGGGCAGGATGAGACGCAATGGCGCAGGTGAGATTCCGTTTGCGCCGGCGGCGATCTCTACCGATGCGCCGGTGAGCGTGTAGTTGAAGTGATAAGTAATGTCACCGCTGGGCGGGGCCTGGCGCGACGGCGTAAGTAGACGGCCATGAGCTTCAAAGACGATGCCGCCGTTCTGTTGGCCGGCTGTCAGCGTGGCCTTGAGGTCGTTGACGCTGGCATAGGTTTCCGCAGTAGCGCACTCGATGCGCGGCGTGAGCTCGATATGCGAGCCGTCGCGGTAGGCCTGCTGGTTGGAGATCTCAATCATCTGGTACCGGGTCATGCTGGCAGTCAGGATCGGGCCAAGACGCCTGTGAAAGAGCAGCGAGAGAGCACCTCCGGAGACGTGTCCGCCACCGGAACCGCCCGCGCCGGCCTGCACGTGCTCAACATATTCCCAGTCGTATTCGGTGACGGTGGCTCGCCAGGGGCCGATGGCCGCGAGGTGCGTGCCGATGTCTTTGAAGCTCCTGAGGCCGTAGGGTTCGTCGCGCGGGATGGATGGGCGCGGAGTGGCTTCTGCAGCAAAATCGGCGCGGTCAAGGACGGTGGCGAGCGCCTTGGCGTGGGTAAAGGTGTGATGAATGCAGGCGGGGTCGCCGTGTGCGAAATAGTCAGGACCGCCATAAAGAAGACCCTCATGTGTGCAGGCGGCCATGAGCTCGAGATTGCGGCGCGCGGCTTCGCGGAAGCGAGGGTCATGATCGGAGAGCAGAACGAGGCCGGGATGACAGCCGTCGCTGGTGCGGCTGCCCCACCACGTCCACTTATAGTTGCGCGTGCCCCAACTGTTGTCCCAGGCACCGTCAGGGAGCATGAACTCGATATGGGTTTTGAGCGCAGCGAGAACCTGATTGAGGACGGCCTGATCGTTAGCGAGTTTGGCGTAGAGCGCGAGTGAAGGCAGCGATTCCTCTATGTTGTAGCCGAGATCGACGGGGTGACAGCCCTTGGGTGAGATGCCGTTGAGCGGATGGCCTTCGCCAACGAGAAAACCGCTCGGCGTGAATTGCCGATCGACGATCTGGTGTGCAAGAGAGCGTGCATGGTCGATGTAATGCGCATCGTTGAGGACCTGGCCGCAGAGCTGGAAGGCAAGGCTGGCGGTGACAGGATAGTTGACGTTGCCGGTCTCAATGGTGATGAAGCCATCGAGGAATTTGGCGGCACGTGCGAGACGCCCGGTCCAGCGCGTGCGGGTGGCAGAGTCGAGGATGGAGCCGTGGTGCGCAAGTGCCTCAGCCAGCGCGATGGCATGGAAGACGGTGATGCCCTGCCAGGTGCTCAGCGATACATCGTTGACCCAACTGCCGTCTGGCCGGCTGACGGTGCGTTCCGACCACTCATGAACGGCCAGCGCGGCGCGGAGGTATTTTTCACTGCCGGTGGAGTGCGCAACATTGAGGAGCGGGTAGACGGCGTCTCCACAACGGCCGTGGATGAGCCCACATGCAGCGCACAGCAGACCGCCGTTGAACATGGGGTCGGCCATGCCGCTGACCTGGCTGGCGACGAGGCCGTCACACCAGGTGTGCAGAAGGCTGGAGTAGAGATCCTTTTCTGACGATGCGGATGCTTGCGGCGCCGAGCTCGACAGGAGTTCGGGTAGGGCGATGCGCGCGCCCATTGCGGCTACACCTGCAGTGGAAAGCTGCAATAACTCTCTTCGCGTGAAGGCCATTCGGGGCACCTCGTTGTTTCTTCGAACAAAATACTAATCCCCCGGTCCTGAGGGTGTATATCCACGCCTGTCTTTTCGTGTAAGCCCGCACACAGTGTGCTCGTGCTGACACGTTCCCGGCCCAATTTCCTGTGATTAACTCCTTTGTTTTCAGCCCACTTCGATTGGCGCGGCGGTTGCACTTCTTCATGGCGCAGGCGGTTAAGGATCGGGGGAGACGATGACAGCTCTGAAGCAGATGAGGATGGCGGCGACGGCGGCGATGGGGATGATTCTGGCGGCGCAGGCGATGGCGCAGACGGCAGTGAAACAGCAGGCGGTGACGGTTCCGGCGCACAGGCGGGTGATTGTGGTGAGCCTGGAAGATCGCGAACTGGCGCTCGTGGAAGACGGGCAGGTGAAGAAGATCTACGTGGTCGCGATTGGCAAGCCCTCGACGCCGAGCCCGGTGGGCACGTTCACCATCGAGCGGCGGGTAGCGAATCCGACTTATTCGCATGACGGCCGCGTGGTTGCGCCGGGGCCGAACAATCCGGTAGGGACGCGGTGGATGGGGCTGAGCATTCGTGGCTATGGAATCCACGGGACCAATATTCCGAGCTCGATTGGCAAGGCGGCTTCGCATGGGTGCATCCGGATGGGCAAGGGAGACCTGGAAGAACTCTTTGCGCAGGTTGAGGTGGGCGACACGGTGGAACTGGTCGGGCAGCGCAATGAGGAAACAGCGCAGCTGTTTAACGGTGTGGTCAACCCGGTGAACGCGCAGCCCACGAAGACCGAGGTTGCGGCTGAGGCACACACAACGCAGACCGCGCCTGCCGCGCATGAAACGGTTGCGGCCAACGCTGCTCCGGTTGCCGGAGCGTTGTAAGGGAGGGTCGCGATGAACCTGCTTGAGCGCGAATTGGGAACAGTGCTGCTACCTCTCGCTGCAGCACTGCTCTTTGAGGAGTTGACGCTGGGAGGACTGGTCCGGCTGCTGTTTGCTCCACGGCCGGAGGCCGGGAAACGGAAGGAGCTCGATCATCTGAATGGAGACAAGAAATGCTCGCACTGAAGTTGTTGCTGATGGTCGCGGGAGTGTTGATGCTGGCTGCCGCGGCAGGGATTCCGCTCTATGGGTTGTGGCTTCGGCGAAAGACACAGGAAGCGGAGCCGGAAGGAGAAGAAACCAAAATTGAACCAAAGCCGATCGCGTGGCGTACTTCGGTTGCGCTGGCGATTGCGGCATGCCCGCCGCTGCTGATGGCCGCAAGCATCGTGGTGGTGCCGAGCGGCATGGGCGGTGTGCGCGTAAGCCAGATCAGCGGGACACTGCCGGGCACGCTCTATCCGGGAGTGCACTTCATTACTCCGCTGATCGACAGCGTGCAGACCTTCGACTTGCGCGACCACCTGTTCATGGCTGGGATTGCAGAAGAGGGTGCGAAGAAGACGGCGCAAAATGCGGGGCTGAACGTGCAGTCGCGCGAAGGGCTGAATATCGGACTGGGTATTACGGTGCGCTATCGGCTGGATCCCAACAAGCTGGCGAACGTGCAGGCGCATCTGCCGCAGCCGGCAGACAAGGAGCTGGTGCCTCCGGTGGTGGCAAGCGCATGGCGCGACCTGGCGCCGGAGTACACGGTGCGCGAGATCTTTTCGACCAAGCGCGACGAGGTGCGGCAGCGCGCTGCAGCCATCATCACGCACAAGCTGGCGGCCGACGGCATTGTGGTGGAAGAGGTGATGCTCGCCGACGTTCAGCTTCCGCAACAATATGCGCAGGGGCTGGAAGGCCTGCTGCTCAAGGAGCAGCAGGACGATCAGATGAGCGTAGACACGGAGATTCAGCAGAAGCAGGTGAAGATTGCCGAGCTGCAGGCCGAGGCTGAAGCCGCACAGAAGGTGAAGGAGGCCGAGGGCGATGCGCAGTCAAAGGTGGTGGAGGCAAAGGGCGAGGCCGACGCGATGCAGTACACTCTGCCGCTTAAGGAAAAGCAGATTGAGCAGAGCAAGCTGGAAGCGGAAGCGCGCAAGGAAGCCACTATCCAGAATGCCGAAGCCGATGCGCAGGCCAAGGTGATCGACAGCAAGGCAGAGCTGGAGCGGCGCAACCTGATGGCGGACGCGGAGGCGAACCGCATCAAGGTGGTGGCCGCGGCCGACGCGCAGCGCATGTCGAGCGAAGCGGAGCTGCTGAACAAGTCGCCGCTGCTGATTAACAAGATCGTGGCAGAGCGGCTCTCGGACAAGATCCAGGTGGTGATGGTGCCGTCGGATGGCAAGTTCTTCTTCGCGAGCGATGTATTCAAAAATGTCGCAAGCAATCCGGTGGTGAAGCTGGAGATGGACCGCGAGCAGCAGCAGCAGAGCGCGCCAACTCCTGGTGGACAGAACTGAATTAACCCGATTCACATCTGGCGGAGCGTCGCGACAATGCTCCGCCAGGGTTTGAGTTGACGATGCAATCACAAAGCGGATGAAGCGCCAAACGATATAATCCGCCCAAACGAGAAAAACAGGCACAGAGATGATGGCAACAATGCGGATGGGTCTGGCAGCGCTGGCGCTATGCGGCGCGATGGGCTTTGCGGTAAGCGCTGCGGCTGCGCCGAGCCAGTGGGAGCAGCCAGCAGCAGCGCTGGCTGGACAGATTGCGGGAATTCTGGGGCCGGGTCAGGCACAGCTTACGATTCGTAATATTTCATCGATTGCAAACAGCGACCTTGCTCCGATTCGCAGGCTGATTGAGCAGGATCTGAAGACGCATGGCGTGACGATCTCCGGCGCGGAAGGTGCCAATGCGATTCGCGTGACGCTAAGCGAGTCTGCGCGGCAGCGCGTGTGGGTTGCCGAGGTGATGGAAGGCGACCAGACGCAGGTAACGATGGTGGATTTGCCTCTGGCGAAGGCGCAGCAGGCACAGGTGGCGAGTGGCGTAGTGCTGCGGAAAGAGCAGATTCTGGCTGGGAATGAGCCGATTCTGGCTGCGCTGGAGGTTGCGGGCGGGCTGGTTGCGCTGGAGCCGCAGGAGATTGTGATCTATGCGAACACTGCGAATGGATGGCAGGCGCAACAACGGGTAAACATTCCGCCCAGGCTTCCGCTGGCGCGCGATCCACGCGGCGTGCTGTTGCCGGCAGCGGATGGCACGGGCTTCGAGGGCTTTCTTGCGGGGATTGCATGTATGGGCGTTGCGCCGACCGCAGGCCTGACGGGCAACTGGAGTGTGCAGTGCCATGGGAGCGACGATCCGTGGACGATTATTGAAACTTCATCGCAGGGGAATGGCCCGGTGATCGCAATCAAGGCTTTTTATAACGCATCACGGGATTTTTTTTCGGGCGTGGTGACGCCGAGCCTGGGTGCGGACCTGCCTGCGTTTTACTCGGCTGCGTTGCAGCAGCGTGCGGCTGGGAATGCGGCATTGGTGATTGCAGGTATAGATGGCAAGGTGCGGCTTGTAGGGAATGGCACATTGGCTACCGTTGCCGGCACACGTGACTGGGGCAGCGATATAGCGGTGTTGCGCTCGGGGTGCGGCGCGGGAACACAGGTGATTGCATCGGGATCAGGAGAAGCTGTGAGCGACAGCCTGCGCGCCTATGACATGCCTGCGCTGGAAGCCGTGCCCGCGAGCCCTCCGCTGGCAATGGAGGGAACGGTGACAGCGATGTGGACTGCGCCAGACGGGAAGAGTGTGCTTGCAGTGGTGCGCAAGGCAGCGAACCAATATGAGGTGGACCGTGTTACGGCGCTTTGCAATTAGTCTTTCTCTGGTCCTGGTTGGGCTCTGTGCCTGGGGAAGGACACGGCCACACTATGGCGGAACGCTGCGGGTTGAAGTGTCGGGCGATGAGATTCATTCCTCGGGCGGGTTCGTGCTGAGGCTGGTGCTGGACGGACTCACGGCGCCCGGCGCAGATGGAACGCCGCAGCCAGCGCTGGCGGTGAGTTGGAAGTCAGAGAATGCCGATCACCGCTGGGAGTTTCAGCTCAGACAGGGCGTGCAGTTTCAAAATGGATTGCTGCTGACGGCCGACCGCGTGGTCGCATCGCTGAACCTATCATGCAATGGGAATTGCCCGTGGACATCAGTACATGCGGTGGGCTCGGCGGTCGTCTTTGTGAGCGATGGGCCCGAGCCGAATTTACCGTGGCTGCTGGCAGAGAATCAGTTTCTGATTTCGCTCACCGATGCAGGCAGTGGAACGGCACCGCTGTGCTGCATTGGGACGGGGCCATTTGCGTTCAACGATCAGGAGAAGCCGCGGTCGCTTGTTGCGAACGACGGCTACTGGGGCGGCAGGCCGTTTGTAGACAAGATACAGATTGTTACAGGAAGATCGATTCGCGACCAGTGGCTCGACCTGAGCTTTGGCCGTGCGGATGTAGTGGAAGTGCCGCCCGAACTGCTGCGGCAGGCGCAGCAGCAGCGGTTGACAGTGGTTGCTTCGCCGCCGGTTGAATTACTGGCGCTCGAAATCAGTGGGACGGGAGCGCTGGCGAATCCTATGCTGCGTGGTTCAATTGCTGAGGCTTTGGATCGTTCGGCGCTTTTCAATGTGATCTTTCAAAAACAGGGCGAGGTGGTAGCGAGCCTGTTGCCACAGGAGATGACAGGCTACTCGTTTGTGTTCCCTGCCTCGCGTGATTTGAACAAAGCGCACGAGCTGCGCGGCGGGCTGAGCGCGCCACCTCTGACGCTGGGGGTGGAAAGCGGAGGCACGATGATGCTGGCGGCACAGCGAATCGCACTGAATCTGCATGAGGCAGGTTTCGATGTGCAGCCGGTGGATCTCAATCATGTGCAGCATCCCGATCTCACGCTGCGCAGGCTACCGATTGGGGGTTCGGATGCGGCGGCAGCAATGGAAGGACTGCTGCGCGCGGCTGGTGAGCCGGCTGCAGTTTCGCGCCAGTCGAGCGCGGCACTGTTTCGTGCCGAGAAGGAGTTTCTCGATCAGAGAACGCTGGCGCCGCTGCTCGATCTTCCGCGTGCGTATGCAACTGGACCGCGTGTCCGCGACTTTGCGCTGAATGCTGACGGTATGCCGGACCTGGCTTCGGCTTCGCTCGAGGATGGGCCATGAGCCTGCGCCAGAAGCTGCTGCTGCTGTTTTCGCTCACTGTGGCTGCGGCTGTGGCCGCAGTGGCGTGGACGGTGCTGCTGCGCGTGCGGCATGTTTTTGAGCAGCGCGACCAGGAAGAGACTGCGCTGTTTGTCAGCCAGTTCCAGCGTGAGTTTCAGCACCGCTCGGCTGAGGTGGCAGCGGCTGTGGATCGGCTGGCCGGCAGCGAGCATGCGCGGACGATGGCGTTTGAGCTGGCGCAATCAAACGATGCAGCGCCTTATCTGACTGAGGCGCAAGCAATGGCGCAGGATGCGCAGCTCGACTTTCTGGAGATTGTGGGACCGGATGGCAACGTGGTGAGTTCTGCGCAGTGGCCGGCGCGGTTTGGCTATCCGGAGCCTGCCGTGACAGAGCCGGCGCAGGGCACATTTCTCAAGCGCGAGGATTTGCCGGATGGATCGACGGCGCTGGGTTTGTTTGCCGTGCGTGTAATTGGCGGCGCTTCGCCAGCGGTGAAGCTGGTGGGCGGCGAGCGGCTGGACCAGAGCTTTCTTGCCGATTTACCGGTTGCGGCGGGAATGACGATCGGGCTTTATTCAGATGCCAACGCGGCGCAGGGACAGAATGCAGGTGTTCTGGCTGCGTTTGATCCGACGCGGCTGGCGGGGGCGAATGGCTCGCTTGCTGGTGCAGTGCACTATGAAGCGCTGATCAGTGCGGCACGCAGAAGCGAGCAGCAGACCAACGGCATAGTGAATCTCTCAGACCGGCGTGAAGACAGCTTGAATGCGACAGCGATCCCGCTCAAAAACCAGTCCGGTGATGTGATGGCCGTGCTGATTGTGGCGATTTCGCGTGCGGGCATGGTTGAGGCGCAGCAGCATATTCGCGCGATTGCCTACGGCGTGGCGGCGGGCGGAATGTTTCTTGCGATCGTGTTCAGCCTTTGGGTGGCGGCGCGGGTATCGCGGCCGATTGAGGAACTGGCGCGTGCAGCCGAAGAGGTAGCGAGCGGGAACTGGGACGCGCATGTGCCATCGCATGGACACGACGAAGTGAGCGTGCTGGCGCGGAGTTTCAATCACATGACCGATCAGCTCACCAATCAGCGCGAGCGGCTGGTGCAGAGCGAGCGTGTGGCGGCGTGGCGTGAGCTGGCGCGAAGACTGGCACATGAGTTGAAGAATCCGCTCTTTCCGCTGCAGCTGACGGTGGAGAATCTTGTGCGGGCCCGCGCACTGCCTGAGGCGGAGTTCGACGAGATTTTTCGCGAGAGCACGGCAACGCTGAGCGCGGAGATTGCGAATCTGAAAAAGATCATCGGACGGTTCAGCGACTTCAGCAAAATGCCTAAGCCGGAGTTGGAGCGCATGGATGCGCGCGATGCGATTCATCGCGTATATACGCTCTATGCAAACGCGAACCAGAGTGACGCGGTCGTCAAATTCAAGCTTGACGTGAGTGGGGAGCCAATGCAGATCGACGCAGATGCAGAGCTGCTGCATCGTGCGCTGTCGAATCTCGTGCTGAATGCGATTGACGCGATGCCGGATGGCGGCGTATTGACGCTCTCAGCGCATCCAAAAGGTGAGAGAGTGGAGATCCGCGTGGCGGATACCGGTGAAGGATTGACGCCTGAGGAGTGTGAGCGGCTGTTTACGCCGTACTACACAACCAAGCAGCATGGAACGGGGCTTGGGCTGGCGATTGTGCAGTCGGTGGTTGCAGATCATGCGGGCACGATCAGCGTGGAGGGCACGCCGGGAGGCGGCGCAACATTTATCATCACGTTGCCGAGGGCGCTATGACGGCGAAAGCAAATATCCTCATTGTCGATGACGAAGCCAACACGCTGGCTTCGCTTTCGCGTGCCTTCCGGCTTGCCGGGCACGAGGCTACAGTGTGCGACAATGCGGCGCGCGCACTGGAGCTGGCGCGGTCGCAACCCTTCGACTTGATTCTGAGCGATGTGGTGATGCCGCGGCGCGACGGGCTTGCATTGCTTGAGGATTTGAAGACGGGCGGAGTGGCAGCTCCGGTTGTCATGATGAGCGGGCAGGCACACATCGAGATGGCGGTGAAGGCGACGCGGCTGGGCGCACTCGATTTTTTAGAGAAGCCGCTGACCACGGAAAAGCTGCTCGTCACGCTCGAAAATGCGCTCAAGCTCACGCGGTTGGAAGCCGAAAATCGCGACCTGCGCGCACGAGTGGGGAAGCATACGCTGGTATTTGCCGGCGAGACGATGCGGCGGGTGTTGGCGCAGATCGAGCGCGTGGCCGCGAGCGAGACACGCGTGTGCATCTATGGCGAGACGGGCACCGGCAAGGAGCTTGCGGCGCGCACACTGCATGAGAGGAGCAGCCGCGCCGGCGGGCCGTTTGTGACGCTCAACTGCGCGGCGGTTCCGGCAGAGCTGATTGAGAGCGAGCTGTTCGGGCACGAGAAGGGGTCGTTCACCGGCGCGGCGCAGCGGCATACAGGAAAGTTCGAGCAGGCGCACCGGGGCACGCTGTTTCTCGACGAGATTGGCGATATGCCGACGGCGATGCAGGCCAAGCTGCTGCGCGTGCTGGAAGAGGGCGAGGTAGAGCGCATCGGAGCAGACAAGCCGACGGCTGTGGATGTGCGCGTGGTTGTGGCCACGCACCGTAACCTTGAGCAGCTGGTGGAGTCGGGCGGTTTCCGGCGCGATCTTTATCATCGCGTTGTTGTTTTTCCTGTAGAGCTGCCGCCGCTGCGCAAGCGGTGCGAGGATTTGCCAGCACTCGTCGAGCACTTTGCGCGTCAGGTGAGTTCACAGAATGGATGGAAGCCTGCCGCGTTTGCGCCCGCGGCGATTGAGGCATTGAAGCGGTATGCGTGGCCGGGCAATATTCGTGAGCTGCGCAATATTGTGGAGCGGCTACTGCTGCTGGCGGGCGAAGAAGTGACGGAGGCGGATGTACAGCTTGCACTGCCTGCTTCGCACGGGGGAGCAGCGAGTGCGACGGAACGCAGAGGCGCAGAGCAAACTGCCGGGCCGCTGGCGCAGCGTGTGCTGGCCTTTGAACGGGCTGCGGTGCTGGCTGAACTCGAGCACCATGGCCGACACATTACACAGACCGCTAGGGCTCTGGGCCTGGAAAGAAGTCATTTGTATAAAAAGTGCCAGCAATTGGGGATCGATCTGCAGAATCTTCCTGCACGCGGCGAAAACGGCGAATGAATTTCTCCCACTTTGGCTGTGGTGTCAGCAGGATCCTGGTTCAACAGGTGGGATACACATAGGCAGGCCATCTCAAGCTGTGAGCCGGCGCACGCTTGAGCGAGGCGTGGATGATGTATAACCTTTGTCAACGCAGATTCTAAACTTTCGTGGCATCTTCCCGTGCCGCGCGCAAGATTCCAGCCCGATTGTCGACACAGGAGAAGCGATGGCAACCAAGGCCCACTCCAGTCCTGTCCTCAGCACCAACAAGCACCTGCTGCGCTGGGTAGAAAAGATGGCGGAACTCACCCGGCCCGACGATATTCACTGGGTTGATGGCTCACAGCGCGAGTATGACCGGCTCTGCACGCTGCTGGAAGACCGCGGCACGTTCATCCGGCTGAACCAGGAGCTGTGGCCGGGATGCTTTTATGCGCGCTCGGATGTGAGAGATGTGGCGCGCGTGGAGGAGCGCACGTTCATCTGTTCGCTTTCGCGCGACAGCGCCGGGCCGACAAACAACTGGGAAGACCCGTACCAGATGCGGCGCAAGTTGAAAGAGCTTTTTCACGGCTGCATGAAAGGGCGCACGATGTATGTGCTGCCGTTTTGCATGGGACCGCTCGACTCGCCTGCGCGGCAGATTGGCGTACAGCTTACGGACTCGCCGTATGTTGTGGTGAGCATGCGGATCATGGCGCGGATCGGGAAGCCTGTGTTCGCGCAAATCGACAAAGACCTGAAGCGCGTGGTGCCGTGCATGCACTCGGTGGGGATGCCGCTCGAGAGGGGGCAGAGCGATGTGCCGTGGCCATGCAACGACACCAAGTACATTGTGCACTTTCCGGAGACGCGCGAGATCTGGTCGTATGGGTCGGGTTACGGCGGCAACGCCCTGCTGGGCAAGAAGTGCTTTGCGCTGCGCATTGCATCGAACATGGCGCGCGACGAGGGCTGGATGGCGGAGCACATGCTGATTGTCGGCCTGGAGAGCCCTGCGGGTGAGAAGACGTATGTGGCCGCGGCGTTTCCTTCGGCATGCGGCAAAACGAATTTCGCGATGATGGTTCCACCGAAGGCGTTGAAGGGCTGGAAGGTGTGGACGGTCGGCGACGACATTGCGTGGATTCATCCCGATGAGACGGGGCAGTTGCGCGCGATCAACCCAGAAATGGGATTCTTTGGCGTGGCGCCGGGAACGAGTGCGAAGACCAATCCCAATGCGATGGCTGCGCTGGCGCGCAATACGATCTTTACCAACGTTGCGCTTACTCCCGAAGGCGGCGTGTGGTGGGAGGGAATGACGGAGACTCCGCCCAAGGAGTGCCTGGACTGGCAGGGGAATTTATGGACGCCAGAGATCGGGCGCACCAAAGGCGCGAAGGCCGCGCATCCGAATGGGCGCTTTACCGCGCCAGCATCGCAGTGCCCGAGCATCGATCCTGCGTGGCAGGATCCGGAGGGCGTACCGTTGAGCGCGATTGTGTTTGGGGGACGCAGGTCATCAACGATGCCGCTCGTGTATCAGGCGTTCAACTGGAGCGCCGGGGTGTATATGGGTGCGACGATGGCTTCAGAAATGACGGCAGCGGCGGCGGGCACAGTGGGCAAGCTGCGGCGTGACCCGATGGCTATGCTGCCTTTCTGCGGTTATCACATGGGCGACTACTTCAGGCACTGGATCAAGATGCAGCGCAAGCTGAGCGCAACGCCGCGCGTGTTTCATGTGAACTGGTTCCGCAAGGACGAAGACGGCAATTTTGTGTGGCCGGGATTCGGCGAAAATATCCGCATTTTGCGTTGGATTGTGGATCGCGTGCGCGGCCGCGTGCGCGGCAAGGAAACGCCGATTGGCTGGACACCCTATTACAAGGACATCGACTGGACAGGGCTCGACTTTTCAGAGGAGCAATTCGATCAGTTGCAGATTGTGGACCGCTCGCAGTGGCGCAGCGAAGTGATCAGCCACGAAGAGCTGTTCATCGATCTGCACGATCACCTGCCGCCCGAGATGATTTACGAGCGCGAGCTGCTGATCTGCAGACTGTGAAATACATGCTACGAGATGCGCTCGATGGCGACGGCTGTGGCTTCTCCGCCACCGATGCAGAGCGAAGCGATGCCGCGCCTGAGGCCGTATTTCTCGAGAGCGTAAAGCAATGTGACGACGATGCGCGAGCCCGAGGCTCCGATGGGGTGACCCAACGCGCAGGCGCCGCCGTGGACATTGACTTTTTCGTGCGGCAGGCTGAGGTTGCGCATGGCAGCCATGGCGACCACGGCGAAGGCTTCGTTGATTTCGAAGAGATCGACTTCTGCGAGCGGCCAGCCGATGCGTTCGCCGAGTGTGCGCATGGCGCCGATGGGAGCTGTAGTGAAGAGGCTCGGTTCCTGCGCCCACGCGGCGTGGCCGGCGATGACGGCAAGCGGCTTGAGTCCGCGCCGATTGGCCTCAGAACGGCGCATGAGGACGAGTGCGGCTGCTCCATCAGAGATGGAGCTCGAGTTGGCAGCAGTGACTGTGCCATCTGGCTGAAATGCCGGTTTGAGCGCAGGAATTTTTTCGAGCTTCGCCTTGAGCGGCTGCTCGTCAGTGGTAATATCGCGCCCGGTCTTGCCTGATTGCACGGTGATGGGAACAATTTCAGCGGCAAAACTTCCATCTGCGATGGCGCGCTGCGCACGCGTAAGCGAGACGACGGCATAGGCGTCCTGCTGTTCGCGCGAAAAAGAATAATTCTGCGCGCATTTTTCTGCGAAGGTTCCCATGAGCCGGCCCTTATCGTATGCGTCTTCGAGGCCATCGAGGAAGATGTGATCGAGCGCGCGCTGATGGCCGAGCCGATATCCGGCGCGTGCACGGTCGAGCAGATAAGGCGCGTTGCTCATGCTCTCCATGCCGCCGGCGACGGCGACCTGCGCGCTGCCAGCGAGGATGAGATCGTGAGCGAGCATGACGGCCTTCATGCCGGAGCCGCAGACTTTATTGATGGTGGTTGCGGCGGCTGAAAGCGGCAAGCCTGCGCCAAGAGCAGCCTGGCGCGCAGGAGCCTGGCCAACACCTGCGGGAAGAACGCAGCCGAAGAGGACTTCCTGCACGGCTTCAGGCGGAATGCCTGCGCGCTGGATTGCGGCTCGGATAGATGCAGCGCCAAGTTCGGGAGCGGTTACGTCTTTGAGGTCGCCCTGAAAGCCGCCGATGGGAGTACGCGCGGCGCTGACGATTACGATGGGATCGAAGGTGGGCATTTACCAGACCTGCAAATCAGCGGGGAGCCATGCGCAGAGCGCCGTCGAGGCGGATGACCTCTCCGTTCAACATCCTATTTTCGCAGATGTGCCGGACGAGCGCCGCAAACTCCGCGGGACGGCCGAGGCGCTGTGGAAATGGAACGCTCTTGCCGAGTGACTCCTGTACTTCAGGTGAGAGACCGGCCATCATGGGCGTTTCAAAGATGCCGGGCGCGATGGTGACCACGCGGATGCCAACCCGTGCAAGCTCGCGCGCGACAGGCAAGGTGAGCGCTGCAACGCCGCCTTTCGACGCCGCGTAAGCGGCCTGGCCGATCTGGCCGTCGAACGCTGCGATAGAAGCGGTGTTGACAATCACGCCGCGCTCGCCGTCATCGCCGGGAGTTTCTTTGGCGATGGCCTCAGCGGCGAGGCGGATCATGTTGAACGTACCAACGAGATTGATGTTGATGGCGCGCGCAAAGGTTTCAAGGCGATGCGGTGACTCGCGGCCGAGAACTTTTTCAGCAGGAGCTATGCCGGCGCAGTTTACCAGCGCATGCAGATGGCCGAAGGCAGAGAAAGCCTGCGCGATGGCGGTTTTGGCGTCGGACTCGCTGGTTACGTCGAGCTGCGCAAATTGAGCGGCTGCGCCAAGCTCACGAGCGAGGGGTTCACCGGCTTCGCGATTGATATCTGCAATGAGGACAGAGCCACCCTGCTGCGCAACGAGGCGCGCCACGGCAGCGCCGAGCCCTGAGGCTGCGCCGGTGATGAGGAAGACATGGTCTTTGATCTGCATCGCAGATGCAAGAATTCCTCTGTCATAATACTCCAGATGCGGGAGGGGATACGCGTGAGTGCTCATCCATTGACGCTGCTGAGCGAAGACGAGGCGCTGTTTCGCGAGACGGTGCACCGGTTTGCGGAAGAACAGATTGCGCCGCTGGTGAGGCGAATGGACGAAGAGCAGCAGATGGACACCGTGCTGGTGAAGAATCTGTTTGAACTGGGGCTGATGGGGATTGCGATTCCCGAGGAGTATGGCGGCAGCGGCGGCACATTCTTCGATTCAGTGCTTGCGGTTGAGATGATCTCGGCTGTTGATCCGGCGGTAGGTGTTCTGGTGGATGTGCAGAACACGCTGGCGGCGACGGCGTTGGCTCGTTGGGGAAGCGAAGCACAGAAGCAAAAGTATCTGATGCGACTGGCCGCGGACACCGTGGGTGCATACGCGCTGAGCGAAGCAGGATCGGGATCGGATGCGTTTGCACTGCAGACGCGCGCGGACAAGCACGATAGCGGCTATGTGCTGAACGGACGTAAGCTATGGATCTCGAATGCCAAAGAAGCGGGGGTGTTTCTTGTCTTTGCTACGGTGGATGCGCGCGCGGGGTACAAGGGGATTACAGCATTTATTGTTGAGCGCGGCGCGGCCGGATTCACAGTGGGACGCAAGGAAGACAAACTGGGGATTCGCGCGTCGAGCACGTGCGAGCTGATCTTTGACGACTGCGTAGTAAGCGAAGACCAGGTGCTTGGCGAAGCAGGCAAGGGGTACAAGATTGCCATTGAGACGCTGAACGAGGGGCGCATCGGGATTGGCGCGCAGATGCTGGGACTCGCCGAGGGTGCGTGGGCGCATGCAGCAAAGTATGCGAAGGAACGCAAACAGTTTGGAAAACCGATCGCGGAGTTTCAGGCGATGCAGTTTCAGCTTGCGGAGATGGCGACGGAGATTGAGGCGGCGAAGCTACTGGTTTATAACGCGGCCCGGTTAAAGGATGCCGGCCTTGAGTTCAGGAAAGAAGCGGCGATGTGCAAGTACTATGCATCGCATGCCGCAGAAAGGGTGGCAAGCCTGGCAGTAGAGGTCTTCGGCGGGCTGGGGTTCGTGAAGGATGCGCCGGTAGAGAAGCTCTATCGCGACGCCAAGATCGGGAAGATTTACGAAGGAACTTCGTTCATGCAACTGGCGACCATTGCGAAGCTAACCCTCGATTTCAAGTAAAGACGTCTACCGCTCTCTCAGGTCTCAAAAGCGAGACCTGGGGCACCCAGCCTTATGGCTTGCCGAATTTTTCGCGGACAAAGTTAAGGGCCTCAGCGGCAGTAGTAACGGCGCCTTCGAGCTGTGCGTCTTCTGCGGCGCGGAGCATCTCGCGGAACTGCGCTCCGGGACGGTAGCCGGCAGCGATGAGCTCGCGGCCGGTGATGAGAGGCTGCGGGCGCACGGTTTCTTCCGGCATGGACTGCCAGCGGTCGCGTGCGAACTGCCAGTAACGCAGGTTGCGATTGGAGGCCATCACGTCCATGCGGTGCAGTGCGAGGTGCTCGTCAAAGGCTTCGAGGCGGAAGAATCGCTTGAGCGTAGAGGTGCGCATGTTCTCCACGTCAGCAAAACGCATGTGATTCTGCACAAGCGCGACGACCTGATGGGTTTCGTCATTGGAGAAGCGAAAGCGGCGGCAGATCTCAGCAGCGATGGCAACGCCGACCTCGACGTGGCCGTCGAAGCGGATGCGGTCGGGAGCGATGCGGAATGTCGGCGGCTTACCTACGTCGTGGAGAATCGCACCCCAGGCGAGAGTCATCGAGCAGCCGGGTTCGAGCTGATCAAGAAGCATGAGTGTATGAATCCAGACGTCGCCTTCGGGGTGAAACTGCGGCGGCTGTTCGACACCTTTCATGCGCTCGACTTCAGGCAGCACTTCGTGGAGCAGCGTGCTTTCGTCAAGCAGCTCAAAGGCGCGGCGGGTCCGGCCCTCGGTGAGCATTTTGGTAAGCTCGTCGCGGATGCGCTCGCGACTGACGGCGTGAACCTGTGCGGCAAGTAAGCGGATGGCGCGCATGGTGGCGGCTTCAATCTCAAAGCCGAAACGCGCAGCGAAACGGACGGCGCGGAGCATGCGCAGGTGATCTTCAGCGAAGCGCTGCTCGGCGCGGCCAATGGCGCGGAGGATGCCGGCGTCAAGGTCGGCAATGCCTCCGCAGAAGTCAAGAACGGCGGTGCGGAGATCTCCTGATTCGCCAAGCGGGTCAAGAAGCAGGCCGTTGATGGTGAAATCGCGACGCTTGACATCTTCTTCAGGTCTGGTGGTGTAGCGGACGACGTCGGGATGGCGACCGTCAGAGTAGACGCCGTCAGAGCGGAACGTGGCTACCTCAGTGACGAAGCGGTCTTCGGCGTTTTCAGGAGCAACGAGCACCACGCCGAAGTGCGCGCCAACGGCGAAGGTGCGCGGGAACATGCTGAGGACAATGTCGGGCGTGGCGCTTGTGGCGACGTCAAAGTCGGATGGCGAACGGCCGAGCAGAAGATCACGCACGCAGCCGCCTGCAAGATAGGCCAGGTGGCCGGAGCCGCGCAGAGTCTTCACGATCTCCAATGCAGCTTCGAACTGTGGCGTGGACGGAAACATCGCTCGATTCATTGTCGCGCAGGGGGCCGGTAAACTAGAGATGTGATGAAAAAAGGGCTCATTCTGGGCATCGAGACCTCGTGCGACGAGACGGCGGCCGCAGTGGTGGAGCGCGGAGAGCGCACGCTCTCGTCTGTGGTGGCTTCGCAGATTGCGACGCATGCACGGTACGGAGGCGTGGTGCCGGAGCTGGCATCGCGCGAACATCTGCGTGCGATTGTGCCCGTGGTGCGCGCCGCGCTGGAACAGGCGCAGGTGTCAATGGCCGATCTCGATGCGATTGCAGTGACCTCGGGGCCGGGATTGGCGGGCGCGCTGCTGGTTGGAATCACGTATGCCAAAGCGGCAGCGTTTGCGAATGACTTGCCGCTGATTGCGGTGAATCATCTCGAGGGGCATATTCACGCAGTGCTGCTGCAGGAGCGGGATAATGCCACAAAAAATGGCGCCTCGGCCCACCAAGATGCCGTGTATGCCAATGGAGATGCACTGGCGCTGGTGGTTTCGGGCGGGCATACGCATCTTTATCTGGCACGGACTGTGAATGGAGCGTGGCACTACAGGCTGATTGGCAGAACTCTGGATGACGCTGCGGGCGAGGCGTATGACAAGGTGGCCAAGCTGCTGGGGCTGGGATATCCGGGAGGGCCATGGATCGACACGCTGGCGCGGTTTGGGGATCCGCTGGCGGTGCCATTCAGCTTTGCGCAGGTAAAGACCAAGGCGCATCTGGCGGGGGCAACGCCGAGAACGAAGGCGGCAAAGACAGCGCCGATTGCCGAACTCGATCCTCGGTTTCTGTTTTCGTTTTCGGGGATCAAGACGGCGGTGCTGCGATACGTTGAGTTGCATGAATTGCGGGCTGAGGCGGAAGAGCGCGCGGCGAAGCTCTTTACGCAGAAGAACAGCGAAAGAGCGTTGAAGCCGCCGCAGACGAAGGAAGAGGCTCTGGAGTTGGTTCCGCAGAAGACGCTGGATCTGATAGCGAGCTTTCAGCACGCGGTGGTGGGCGATCTGCTCAAGAAGACATTCGCTGCCGCTGAGGCACTGAGTACGGCCCGCATTCTCGTGACCGGCGGCGTGGCCGCAAACCGCGAATTGAGAGAGCGATTCAGCGCGGAGGCTGAGCGGCGCGGGTTGCACATTGCGTATCCTGCGCTGGCGCTTTCAACGGACAACGCGGCAATGATTGCGGCTGCGGCGTGGCCGCGGCTGGTGGCACATGAATTCGCCGGGGATGAGCTGTCTGCGGACCCGGCGCTTGCGCTCAGGTGATGGGCTGTCAAAGAACAGTGACCGCGCGGCGATATATAAATGGCTGAAAACCGGATTCGAACGGCAGTTTGCGCATTTGCATGTAATTTCTTCCTCATTGGTTAAGCTAAGGACATTCACGAAGCGATGAAGCTTGTGGAAGGCCGCGCGAGTGGCCTGGTGCAATAGCGCCGTAACAATCAGCCGGAATACGCGGTGAAGAACAGGCCGCGGTTTCTTGTCTCAGCGTAGACGAGAGGCCGCGGCCGTTTTGTTTCCGGCGGCAGAGGAAGAGAACACGATGAAGCTCACAAACAACAGGTGGTTGCGCGCCGCCGGATGGGCGGTCATTTGGCTTGCTGCAGCAGCAGCGGTTGGCCAGGCACCGTCGACAACTACGGTGACGGGTACGGTTTATCTGGCCAATGGACAGCCGGGAGCAGGAACGCTGGTGCTGAGCTGGCCAACGTTTACGACCGCAGATGGACAACTGATAGCAGCCGACTCAATGAGCGTGACGATTCCGTCGAACGGGCTTTTGAGCGTGAACCTGGTGCCGAACCAGGGGGCTACGCCGGCAGGCGAGTATTACACAGCGGTCTTCTACATGATCGATGGATCGACGCACAGGCAGTACTGGATGGTTCCGGCAACGCCGACCGCGACGCTGGCCGCGGTACAGTCGCAGGTGATGCCCGCAGCGCAGGCTGTGCAGGCGGTGAGCAAGGCTTATGTAGACGAGGCGATCGCCGAGGCTTTGAGCGGTTCGACGCCCTTTGCCGGCGGGACACTCACAGGGCCGCTCTATCTGAGCGGAGACCCGACGACACCGCTGCAGGCTGCGGACAAGCATTATGTCGATACGGAGTTCGGCCAGGCGCTTCCACTGACTGGTGGCACGCTGACGGGTCCGGTGACGGCGACGCAGATTGGCGCAGCCTACGAGGCGGATCAGTTTCCCGGCGCAGATTTTGGCGCAAAACTGCAGGCCTGCCTGAATGCAATCAACACAAGCTATGGCGGCACCTGCGACGCGCGCAACTTTTCGGGAAGCCTGTCGATGGCGTCGAACCTGACGATATCGACAGCCAACACGACGGTGCTGCTGCCGTGCGCGACCATCGCTACGGCACAGCAGGTGATCGTGACCGCTGGAACCCGCAATGTGACGCTGCGGGGATGCGCACTGCGCGGAGGCAGCGCGGCCAGCGGAAGCCAGGGCGGCACAGTCTTTGCATACTCAGGCACCAGCGCGATGTTTCAGGTGGGCGATGCGACCTATGCCGTGGATACGCCGGGGATGCATCTTGATGATGTCGTCATCAACACCACTTCGTCGACGAGCGCGAGCGCGCAGGGCTTGATTGCATATCGCACGCAGGAACTCGATCTTGAAAGCCTGTATCTACTGGGCAACCAGAACCAGACGGGCATCACGCTGGATGGAACGGGCAACTACACGGGCGGCTCGTTTCTCGACGATCAGTTCGATGGATTCGGCACGGCAATTAACGCGATCGGACATCAGGTTACGAATCCGGCGACGACGGACTGGTTGAATGCGAGCACGTTTGTGCGGCTGCATATCGACTGCCCGACGAGCAGCGGCAGCCCGATCAGCGGAACGTTTGGCATCAATCTACAACAGGGCGACGGAAACATGTTCACCGGCGGTGATGTGGAGAACTGCGCGACGGCGCTGCACCTGGGCGCAAATGCACAGAACAACACGTTCGTCGGGCTGCGAAACGAGAATTCGACAAGCCAGGTTGTGGCCGATGCGGGCAGCTCCTATAACGACTGGATCACCGGCGGCACGATGTTCACGGGCAAACTTACGGACAATGGAACGCGGAACAGCTTTCTCGATACTTTCCATCGCAGCTTCAACGGCGTGAATGGCGACCAGTACCGCAGCCAGGTTGACGGCACGATTACGAATCACTATTACCTCGGCATTGGCCTTGGCAACGTGCGCGGCCTGACACAGGAGTACACAACCGACGTTCCCGGTTCGGCAGGCAGCTATCAAAATGCGTGGCAATGGGGCCCAGGCGACGGCACGAGCGGCCAGCAGGTCTGGAGCCTTCTGGACATGCTGAACAACGTGCAGCGCTTCGGCGTGCAACAGAACACAACTGCCGGCGGCAGCCCACAGAGTTATCTCAACGCGGCGGGAACCGGTCTGGTGTGCTTCCAGTGTTCGGCCAACGCGGGCACCGGCGGCGTAGCCTTCGGGTCCGGAGGCTCGTCACCCGCGACTGTGGCTACCGTCAGCAATGCAGGCAATGCGCAGTTCAACGGCACGCTGCAGGTGGGCGGCACAACGCAGAGCGCGGGCACCATGACAGTGCGCAACAACGCCGACGCCGAAGTGGACTATTACCTGTGGCCGGGGCTGACGGCCAGCCAGAAGGGTTCGTTCACCTACAAAGACTGGGACGGCAACAGCCAGTGGTTCATGGTGAAGGACACAAGCAACAACTGGGCGCTGAACTCGGCGGTGGGCGGGCTGGACAGCTTTAAAGCGTATCAGAGCACAAACAGCGGCGACACCTATATCAATGCGAGCAATTCGACGGGACATATCCGGCTCAACTACGAGAGCGGATCGGGAGCGGAGACCGATATCTACGCGGGATCGAGTTCGAATCTCATTGCGGCATTTCTGGGAACGACAAGCATCAAGTTTCCGGGACTGGCCGCTTCGTCAGGTACGAACTGTCTGCAGATCGACAACTCCGGCTACATCACGAACACCGGCACAGCATGCGGCTCAGGCGGAAGCGGCAGCGGGACTGTGAACAGCGGCAGCACTCACCACATTGCGTACTACGCGGCCACGGGAACCGCCGTCGACAGCGACAGCAGCCTGGACGACGGCGGCACAACGGCCAGCACGCTGACTTATGCAGGATCGGGCGGCATTACGGCGAGTGCGGGGCCGATTACGGCGCTGACCGGACTGAATCTTAAAGGCTCCACGTCAGGCACGGCGGCGATCACGGTTCCGGCTACGGCCGGGACACCCACAATCACGCTGGGCACGAACTCCGGCACTCCGGCGGTTACAGCGTCTGCTCCGCTTTCCATTGCTTCTTCAACCGGCAACATCGCCTGCGCAACTTGTACGACGAATGCCTCTCCTCTTACCGACAATGCGGTGGTGATTGGGAATGGCTCAAATGCCGCAGCCACGATCAGCGTGGATGCAACCGTGACACACGCGCTGTTTGCCACGGCCGGCGCGCCAGCGTTCCGGGCGATTACTGCCAGCGACCTTCCTTCCGGCATCTTCGCCTGCACAGAGGTATGGGGCGGAACTGGAACCGCGAATGCGCTGCAGCCCGGCGATGACGCGATTGCGAACAACACCTGTTACAACGACTCGGGCTCGACGCGGATTATCACGGCGGTGAGGTGCAGGAGCGATAACGCTTCGAATACGACAACCGTGAATCCCACGTTTGGCCCGGCGGGCACAGGGACCACGATCCTCTCGGGAGCGCTCACGTGCGGGAGTTCGTACGCCTACTCGTCCGGCGGCACGGTA
>DASZXD010000344.1:0-9372 GCA_035546015.1 Occallatibacter sp. | reverse complement strand
CTTCTTCAAGTCTTCTGAGACAATTTATCTCATCAATTCTCGCTCTAGATTCTTGTGCTCCTGAAGTCGGCTGGCGAACTCATCGTCAGAAACTATGCAAAAACAAAGCCCTCACACAAGGTGAGGGCTTCATCCAATCAGTCGCGATAGAAAACCTACCCGGCCTTCTCCAGCAGGCACAGCGAAAGATCCCTTCGCTCCACCATCTCCCGAGTAATCTCCAGATCGCGCACCCGCTTGTTGTTTGGCAGGTGATACATCAGGTCGAGCATCAGTTCTTCGAGAATCATGCGCAGTCCGCGCGCGCCCACCTTGCGGGCCAGCGCCTCGCGAGCCACAGCGCACACGGCCTCGTTGGTAAAGTGCAGCCGCACGTTCTCATACTCGAACAGCCGCTGATACTGCTTCAGAATCGCATTGCGCGGCTTGGTGAGAATCTCAATCAGCGCCGCCTCGTCCAGCTCGTCCAGAATACCCATCACCGGCAGACGGCCTACGAACTCCGGAATCAGCCCATACTTGATCAGATCCTGCGGCTCGGTCTTGCGCAGCAGCTCCGTGTCACGGTGCGAGCGGCTCATCGACGCATCCTCGGTATCCGAAGTGCGGAAACCCAGCGCCTTCTTGCCCACACGCCGGCCCACCACCCGCTCCAGGCCCACAAACGCGCCGCCGCAGATGAACAGGATATTGGTCGTGTCCACCGCCGTGAACTCCTGGTGCGGATGTTTGCGCCCGCCCTGTGGCGGAACATTGGCAACCGTACCTTCCAGAATCTTCAACAGCGCCTGCTGCACGCCTTCGCCCGAAACATCGCGCGTGATCGAGGGGTTCTCGTCCTTGCGTCCGATCTTGTCGATCTCATCGATGTAGATAATGCCCTGCTGCGCCCGGGTCACGTCGCCGTCCGCCGCCTGCAGCAGCTTGAGGATGATGTTCTCCACATCCTCGCCCACATAGCCGGCCTCGGTCAGCGTCGTTGCGTCCACAATCGCAAACGGCACGTCGAGCATCTTAGCCAGCGTGTGCGCCAGCAGAGTCTTGCCTGAGCCCGTGGGCCCGATCAGCAGAATGTTCGACTTCGCCAGTTCCACATCGTTGTTGCGCAGCCGGTTCATCTGCACGCGCTTGTAGTGGTTATAGACCGCCACCGCCAGCTTCTTCTTCGTCTGGTCCTGCCCGATCACGTAGTCGTCCAGGAAGCTCTTTACTTCCTGCGGCTTGGGCAGGTGGCCCGCCACCGTTGCCGGTGCGGCCTCACCGCGGTCGTCCTCGAGGATCGAGTTGCACACGGCGACACACTCGTCGCAGATATAAGCGCGAGGATAGTCGCTGGGCGACGAGATCAGCTTTGCCACAGCGTCCTGCGACTTGTGGCAGAACGAGCAGCGCAGCGCTTCTTCAGGTCCCGTGCGCGTTTTCATGGTTTCTCTCCCCTCGGACTCACTTAAGTCTACCTCTACTTCTACGTACGCGGCCGGTCGATAATCTCGTCCACGATCCCGTATTCCTTGGCCTGCTGCGCGTTCATGATGAAGTCCCGCTCCACGTCCCGCTCAATCCGTTCGAGCGGCTGCCCCGTGTGCCTCGCCATGAGTGTATTCGTAATCTCGCGGATGCGCAGAATCTCCCGAGCATGAATATCGATATCCGTTGCCTGCCCGCTCAGTCCGCCCATCGACGGCTGGTGGATCAGGATGCGCGAGTTGGGCAGCGCAAACCGCTTGCCCTTGTCGCCGGCCAACAGCAGGAACGCCCCCATGCTGGCTGCCTGTCCGATGCAGTAGGTCACCACAGGATTCTTGATGAACTGCATCGTGTCATAAATCGCAAGCCCCGCCGTAATCGATCCGCCCGGCGAGTTGATGTAAAGCGAAATATCCTTCTCCGGGTCCTCGCCCTGCAGAAACAGCATCTGCGCCACCACCAGATTCGCAATCTGATCGTCGATCGGCGTGCCCAGAAAGATAATGTTGTCGCGCAGCAGACGGGAGTAAATGTCGTAGGCGCGCTCGCCCCGGCTCGTCTGCTCAACTACCATGGGAACCAATGCCATTTGGGTTTTCTTCTCGCTCTCCCGTTGGGGGCAAATCTGCCCCGTGTCCCTTACCCGGCGGCGCCCGTAAAACCAATGCCGCCCTTATACAGCACAAACTGCCCCTTTCAGGGCAGCCGTTCGTAGAGCAGATTGGCTGTCTTTTCGCGCTTCAACTGTTCTCGAATTCTAGCCAGACCGCCGTTTTCGGTCAATCGCACTTTCAGGGCATCCACCGGCTCACGTGATTGCAGCGCAGCCATTTGCAGTTCGTGGTCCATATCGTCGTCGCTGACCGTAATGTTTTCCTCGCGGGCAATCCGATCCAGCAGAATCGACGTCTTCACCTCGGCCGTGGCGCTCTCCCGCTGGGCAGCCCGCAGGCGGGTAAAGTCCATCCGCCGCATCTGCTCAGGATTCATCCCCTGCGCCGCCAGCGCCCGCAGTCCGCGGTCCAGCCGCTGGTCAATCTGGTCCTGCACCAGCGACTCCGGCACCGGGAACGTGAACCGCTCCGTCAGTGCCGCAAACAGCTTGTCCTTGGTCTCGTTTTCCACCGACCGCTGCTTCCGGTTGGTCAGGTACTCGCGCACCCGCGTCTCCAGGTCGGCAAAGCTCTCGTAGTTGCCAATCTCCTTGGCAAACTCGTCGTTCAGCTCCGGCAGCGTCCGCTTCTTGATGGCCTTCACTTCCACGTCATAGGCAACGGTTTTGCCGGCCAGCTTAGGTTCAGCGTAATCAGCCGGATACACCACCTCAGCCTTCAGCTCCTGCCCCGGCTTGGCGCCGCGCAGGGAGTCGGTAAACGCCGCCACCGTCTCCTTGCCGCCAATCTCCACCAGCGCATCCTGACCTTCAATCGGGTCGGCAGCCTCAGCCTCAATGTATCCCTTGTAGCTGATCTGCGCCCAGTCGCCGTCCGCCAGCGCCCGGTCTTCCTCCACCGGCTCAACCACCGCCCGCGACTCGCGCAGCCGCTCGATCTCCTGCTTGACCTCGTCTTCGGTCACCTCGGCTGAAGGCTTCTCGACCTTCACATCCTTATATCCGTCGATCGAGAAATCAGGAATGTACTCGAACACTGCCTTCACGTGCATCGGCTGGCCGTCGTCTACGCTCAGCTCGGTCACCTGCGGCTGCCCCACCGGCTGCAGCCCCAGCTCACCCACCGCCTGGTTGAACCGCGCCGGCAGCAGGCTGTCGATCACTTCCTTGCGAATCTCATTGGCAAACTTGCGTCGGATCACGCTTTCCGGCACTTTGCCCGGACGGAACCCGGGAATCCGCGCATACTTGCGATAGTTGTTAGCCACGCGGTTAAAGGCCTTCGAGACCTCCGCGGCTTCCACATCCACCACCACTTCACGCGTGCAATCCGGATTCAGTACCGGCCCATGCTGATGCTCGTGATCGTGCCCGTGGTCATGTTCATGGTCATGGTCGTGCGAATGCTCGTGGCCTTCGTGTGTATGCGTCCCTTCCGCCGTCTCAGGATCGGGATTGTTTTCGAGGGTGTCGGTAGAACTCAACGTGTCGCCTTCCAGGCGCGCGATCGGCGCCGATAGAAACTCATTTTTTCGCCACACAGGGCGGACTGTCGCGGCCCGGTCTCACGGCGCCGCCAAACGGCTTTCTTCCGCCTCTCGGTGCTGCTCAAGCACATTGTGGCCGGGGGAAATGCCTCATTCCATGGTAAGAGGGATTGCACACGGGGGTCAAACCGCCGGGATCGCTACCAGCCGCCTCCGCATCGCCTAAGACACGTAACTCCGTGGTGACACGCAGCCTAAATTTCTGAACTCGCCGGCCGCCGCACATACCGCAAGAACCGCGGATGCGCCGCCCCGCACTCCACATAGTGCACCCGCGCCTCGGCCAGACTCAGCTCCCCGTTCACCGTCAGCCGAACCTCGTCCGCGTCCGCATCCTCCTGCCCGTCATCCTCCCACCAGCACACCGGGCACAGATCCAGAGCCGCCGGAGCCCCCAGCGTCCTGTATCCACAGCAGGGACAGCGATATCGCGTCTGCGTCGTACTCGCCACACAAGATGGACGCCAACAAACTCCACCAGGATTACCGTCCCAAACCAGGCGCGATCACAGGTGCCCCATCCTGACGGCGCTTTTTGCCGTTAGGGTGGGAAACCACAAACCCCAACCCAGCCACCGTACAATCAACCCGCAGTCCAAAACGAGGAATCCCCATGCCCCAACTCCGCGCGCGTCTCGCAATCCTCGCTCTCTTCGCCGCCATCTTCACCGCTGCTCTCACCGCACAAACCCCGCTCCGCGTCGCCATCGTCGGACTCGAGCACGGCCACGTCGAAGGTTTCCTCCACGCGCTGCCGCAGCACGCTAACGTCCAGCTCGTCGGCGTAGCCGATGCCGACCTAGCACTCTTCGCCAAATACCAGCAGAAGTTTTCGCTCCCCGAGACTCTCTTCTACAAGTCCGAAGCCGACATGATCGAGCGCACCCACCCCCAGGCCGTGCTCGTCTACACCTCCATCGCCGAGCACCGCCACGCCATCGAGATCGCCGCCCAATACGGCGTCTCGGTCATGGTTGAAAAGCCGCTCACCATCTCCCTCGACGATGCCCTCGCCATCCGCGACCTCGCCCGCAAATCCAAAATCCATGTCCTGGTGAACTACGAGACCACCTGGTACTCCAGCAACCGCGCCGCCTACGATCAGCTCCGCGAGCACCGGCTCGGCGACGTCCGCCGCGTCGTCGTCCACGACGGCCACCAGGGCCCCAAAGAGATCGGTGTCCCGCCCGAGTTCCTCAGCTGGCTCACCGACCCCGACCAGAACGGCGCCGGCGCGCTTTACGACTTCGGTTGCTACGGTGTCGATCTCATGACCTGGCTCATGCACGGCGAAACCCCGCTCACCGTCACCGCCGTCGCCAACCACGACAAGCCGCAGATCTACCCGCGTGTCGACGATGACGCCACCATCGTCATCCAGTACCCGCGCGCCCAGGCCGTCATCCAGGCCTCATGGAACTGGCCCTTCGGCCGCAAGGATATGGAAGTCTACGGCTCCACCGGCTACGCCATCACCGTTGGCGCAGACCAGCTCCGCCTCCGCCACGAGCATGACCACGACGAGCAGCAGGTAACCGCCCCGCGACTCGCCACCGACGAAAGCAACTCTCTGGATTACTTAGCCGCCGTCTTAAACGGCCAAATCAAAGACCAGGGCGACCTGAGCGCACTCGACACCAACGTCATCGTCATGCAGATCCTCGACGCCGCCCGCACCTCAGCCAAAGAAGGCCGCACCATCAAGCTCGAAAAACTTGGTGAATAGCCACACGCAATCAACTTGTTTGTGAATTTCGGGAATGCTTTTAGTGAATCATGATTCAGCAAGAAAATGGGTGCCCCAGGTCTCGCTTCCGAGACCTGGGAAAGCACGACTCTAAATCAGCCACAAAGAAACTACACCACCTCGCCCAGCCCCAGCCGCTCCCACAACCGGATAACGTCGTCTCCGACTGATTAATCGTGTAGAAGTCCAGCCACGCCTGCCCACTCGCCCGCTACTGTCCTATCGAGCCGTTCAGGTGAACCCTTCCGCCTCGAAAAAAGCGGTGGTGCACCATGCTTTCGGCAAGCACAAAAAACAGGGCAATGAGCACAACCACACACACGGACTTCAAGATTCCAGCCGCGCGTGGCTTTCGCTCGTATTGTGGACCCGAGCCTGAATCTGTCGCCATCGGAGTCGCCTCTCTGCCATCTCTAACCCGGCAGCCCCGATCATACCGCCTCTCCGCGCAAAGCGCCTGTAACGTGCTGTCTGCCGGGTTCACCATTATGCAGGAGGCGCACATGCCAGACCGGCTTCCCAAACTCGTCATAACCTTCCCACAGCCCAATGCCCTTGTTGGCACAACCCCCTTCAATGTAACCGGCACCGTAACGGCTCCCGGCATGCCAGAGCCCGTAATGATCAACTCCGTCACCGTCCAGGTGGACGCACAGGCCCCGATTCACGCAACTCTCAAGCGCATCTCCAGCAAGCAGTTGGTCGAAGTCACCTTCAGCGCAGCCGTGCACATCACCGGCGGTCAGAATCCGCACTCTGTCACTGTTACCGTCGCGTCCGACTCCGGCACTGTCACCCGCTCCGTCAGCGTCATCGCGGGTCTCACTTTCGTGCCCGTGCCGCCCGCTGTTCTGATCGATTTCTCTCTTCCTCAGATCGAGGGCGTTTCGCTCAGCGACATCGTTTCCAGGCTGCAGCCATTGGCTGGTGCTTTGGCAAAGCAGCTTTCTGAAACGCCCGTCATCGGCAAGTTCGGCGCCGCAAACAAGATCCTCGTCGGCCCCAACATGCTGCTCACCAGCACTGCGCAGCCCATGCTTCGCGTTGGTCTCTGGATTCTCGATTCCAATTTTCCCAGGCAGGATCTCGTAGCTGCCACGAAAGACTTTCCCCTCGCCCAGCTCACACCCGCAGCCGCAGCCGCCTGCTTCGCTCTCGCGCCGCTGCTCAATCCGCCCTCCGTCGGAAGCGAAGCCTCCGTTCCGCCCGCCGAGCTGGATGTTGCCGGATTCGCGCTCTCCATTCCCACAACCACGCTGCAGGCCATCCTCGACGTGCTGAAGCCAGACATCGTAAGCCAGGCCGCGAGCAATCACTTCACCGTGAAAACCGCAACCGTCAGGACCAGCGCTCCCGCCACGGTGACCACCACAATCTCCGGATCGCTCCCGGCCAACATTCCGATGACCGCCACCATAAGAGAAACGCTCGGCGTCGCGCAGCGATCCAGCACCGTGCTCTCCAAAATGCCAACCGTCGTCTCCAGCAGCGGCTCAACTTCCGTGGGCGACGACCTCGATTGGTTCATCGGTTTCCTGGTACCCGCAATCGGGCTCGGCCTGGCCAGCCTGTTCGTGATAGCCGATGTCGGCATTGGCAACGTCACCGGCAAAGCCACAGGCATCCTCACCGACTATCTGGCGGCCCTTCCTCCCTGGTTCCCCTTCCGCAATTCCTCGGTGCCCGACGACTTGCAGCCGCTGTTCCCCTTCCCCATGGCTGTTCTCAACTTCGACTCGTTTGGCTGCACCTCCAACGCTCTCGTTGCAGCCGGCTCGATCGGCATGACGAACAGAGATCAGTCTATGGTCGCGGTCAGTCTTGCCGGAGCTTCCAGCTTCCCCAACTACAGCTTTGGAATTGAAAGTGTCTACACTGCTCGGCTAACAGCCTTCGAGCCCGACAACGATCGGATGACCTGGCAGGTAAGCGGATCGCCACTAAAGCACTCCTTCTCCACCGATCCCGTCTTCCAGGCAGGCAGTTTCCCCGCGGAATTCCCCATCACGCTGAAGACCGCGCCGGGCCATTACACGTTCACACTCTCTGCCACCGGCACGGAGACCTGCGCCAGCGACGCATCCAAGACCCTCTCGGGCACAGCTTCCAAGAAGGTCTCAGTTACCGTCGTGAAAAATCAGCCGCCGGCCGAGCCGGCGCCGAAGAGCGAGCCCGCGCTCACCGCATCGCAAAAGGAGTAAACGCTAGATTGGGTGCCCCAGGTCTGGATTTTCAGACCTGGGAAAGCACAAACTCAACTCACAAAAAGAACCACTCACGCCGTTACGCCCAGCCCCAGCCGCTCCCACAACTTCAGCGTAGGCTCCGACTGATTGATCGTGTAGAAATGCAGTCCCGGCGCTCCGTTGCGCAGCAGCGTCTCGCACAGCCGAGTCACCACGCCCAGCCCGAACTCCACCACCGCAGCCTTGTCGTCCTTCAGCTCTTCGAGCCGCAGCTTCACCCACCGCGGCAAATCTGCGCCGCATCCCGCGCAGAAACGCAGCGCGCTCGCTGCATTCGTAATCGGCATGATCCCCGGAATTACCGCAATCCTTAAGCCCGCCTTCGCGCACCGCTCCATGAAATCGAAGTACGCATCGGTGTTGTAGAAGAGCTGCGTAATCGCCGAGTCCGCACCCGCCTCAACCTTGCGCCGGAAGTTCTCGAAGTCCACGCCCGGGCTCGTCGCCTGCGGATGCATCTCCGGATACGCGGCCACGGCAATGTGAAATGCATCCCCATGCTCTTCGCGGATGAAAGCCACCAGCTCGTTCGCATAGCGAAACTCCCCCGGCGCAGACCCCGCATCCACCCCCGCCGGCAGATCGCCGCGCAGCGCCACAATCCGCTTCACGCCCGCGTCACGATATCTGTTCAGCAGCGTAGCGATATTCGCCCGCGTCGAGCCCACGCACGTCAGATGCGGCGCTGCCTCAATGCCGCAGTGCTTCACCACCGTCAGCAGCGTATCGTATGTCCCGTCCTGGTTCGAGCCGCCGGCTCCATACGTCACCGAAAAATAATCCGGCCGCACAGCCGCCAGCTCGCAGATCACCTGGGGCAGCTTCGCCACACCCTCCGGCGTCCGCGGCGGAAACAACTCAAACGAAAACTTCGGCGAACTCATAAGCACCGCACCAAAGAAATAATCTCTTACTTACATTCAATAACTATCTCTAACTAACTCGACTCCGCACCCCATCTTACTCGTATAACTCACACAATAAGATGAGGCACGAAGTCTTCAACTGATCACTGACCCCTGATCTCTAGTACCTGTAGTGATCCGCCTTGTACGGTCCTTCCACCGGCACGCCGATGTAGTCCGCCTGCGCCTGCGAGAGCTTGGTCAGCTTCACGCCGATCTTTTCCAGATGCAGCCGCGCCACTTCCTCGTCCAGCTTCTTCGGCAGAACATACACGCCCACCTTGTAGGTGTCCTTGTTCTTCCACAGGTCGATCTGCGCCAGCGTCTGGTTGGCAAAGCTGTTCGACATCACAAAGCTCGGGTGGCCCGTCGCGCAGCCCAGGTTCACCAGCCGTCCCTCGGCCAGAATGAAGATGCCGTGCCCGTCGGGGAACTTGTAGAAGTCCACCTGCGGCTTGATGTTCAGTTTCTCCACGCCCTTTTCGGCGTTCAGCTTGTCCATCTGGATCTCGTTGTCGAAGTGCCCGATGTTGCACACGATCGCCTGGTCCTTCATCTTCTTCATGTGCTCGAGCGTAATGATGTCGATGTTGCCGGTCGTAGTGACATAAATATCGCCGCGTCCCAGCGTATCTTCCACCGTCGTCACTTCAAAGCCTTCCATCGCCGCCTGCAGCGCATTGATCGGATCGACCTCGGTCACGATGCAGCGTGCGCCCATGCCGCGCAGCGAGTGCGCGCAGCCCTTGCCCACGTCGCCATAGCCGCAGATCACCGCCACCTTGCCCGCCACCATCACGTCGGTCGCGCGCTTGATGCCGTCGGCCAGTGACTCGCGGCAGCCGTA
>DASZXD010000343.1:0-4890 GCA_035546015.1 Occallatibacter sp. | reverse complement strand
AGACGTTGAGGGCAATGCGCGGCGCGGGCTGGGAGTTGATGGCGAAGCGGCAGGCTTCAGCGAGGCCGCACTCGGCCATCTGCCAGCCGAAGCTGTCGATTTCACCGATTGCCTCGAGGCGGGGAATAAAGCAGTCGGGCGCGAGCACGCCACGCTCGGGATGCAGCCAGCGCGCGAGGGCTTCGAGGCCGTCGACCAGGCCGCTGCGCAGATCAATCTGCGGCTGATAATAGAGCACGAATTCGTTGCGGAGCGCGGCGCTGCGCAGGTCCTGATCGGTAATGTCGAGCGAGGCGGGCGGCTTGGCCTGAACCGTAGAATGGGGCACGGCATGGCCCTCGAGCAGGCGTTCGACGTCAGCGAGGCGGAAGGGCTTTTGCAGGTGGCCGGCGATCTTGAGGTCGAGCACCTGCGCCAGCTTTTCGGCGGTTTCCATCACCCGCTTGCTGATGCCGCTCATGAGCACGACGCTGGACTTGCACTGGAGCTTGCTGAGCATGCGCAGGGCCTCAATGCCGTCGATTTTGGGCATGACGAGGTCGAGGAGGATGAGCGTGACATCGGGCGCGAGGAGCTGCGGGAGATCGGCTGCGCTGGTGGTTGTGGTGCAGCGCATGCCGAGGGATTCCGCCGCGGCGCGGACGATCTCTCCGATATCGAAGTTGTCATCGATTACCAGGATGTGGCCAGCGGTTGTCATCGGCTCCAGGTTAAGCAGGCTTCATGGATCGCCTCAAAATGTTTTGTTTCTATTAGTTAGGCCGGTTGCAGCGTTCGATGAACCGGATTACGGCGGGCCCGCGCAGACAGATTTCCTGACTATATCGGCAAATTCCGATCTTTGATAAGGCTTGTGCAGAAGCGGTCCACCCTCAATTTTGCCGCTGCGCTCGGCGAGGGCCTCGGCGGGGAATCCGGATGTGTAGATGATGCGGATGCCGGGGCGCAGCTCGCGGACCCTGCGGGCGAGCTCGATCCCGTTCATATTGCCGGGCATAATGATGTCGGTCACCATCAGGTCGATCTTGCCGGCTGTTTCCACGGCGGCCAGGGCCGATGCTCCGTCGACGGCGCGGATCACGGTGTAGCCGAGTTCGGAGAGGAATATGTCGGCCAACTCGAGCAGGCCTGGCTCATCTTCGACGAGCAGCGCCACTCCGCCGAGGCCCTCGGAGTTTTGCGCTGGGGCCGTTTCCGGAGCGTCTTCGGCAGTTGAGCCGGCAAGAGGGAGATAGAGGGAGACGGTGGTACCGATGCCGGGCTCGCTGTAGAGACGGATGGCTCCGCCGGACTGCTTGATGAAGCCGTAAACCATGGCGAGGCCGAGACCGGTGCCCTTGTCGCGCGGCTTAGTGGTGAAGAATGGCTCGAAGGCGCGCTCGAGCGTCTGGCGCGACATGCCGCACCCGGTGTCACTGACGGCGATGCGCACGTAATTTCCGGGCTTGAGCTCGCCGGTCTGCGCGAGCGCGTGGTTGTCGCTCAGGTCAATCAGATGCGCGCTCACGATGAGAGAGCCTCCGCGGGGCATTGCGTCGCGGGCATTAACGGCAAGATTGAGCAGCGCGCTCTCAAGGGCGGCGGCATCGACGAAGACCTGAGGCAGATCGAGATCGCATCGGGTGGAGATCCTTATCTCCGGGCCGAGGGTGCGCGTGGCAAGTTCGACCATGTCGCTTACGGCCGACGCGACATCGAGCGGAGCGGGATTTAACTGCTCGCGGCGCGAGAAGGCGAGCAGGCGGCGGGTGAGGTCGGCACCGCGCAGGGATGCACGCTGTGCAGCCTGCACCCGCTTGAAAGCCGATTCGTCTTTGACTACGGCCCGCTCCAGCAGGTCAAGGTTGCCGATGACAACGCCGAGAAGATTATTGAAGTCGTGCGCGATGCCGCCAGTGAGCTGGCCGATGGCTTCCATCTTCTGCGCCTGGCGGAGCTGCTGCTCGAGATTGCGCGTCTCGGTTACATCGATGACCGTGGAGAGGATGCAGTCGACGCCATCAAGTGCGACGGTTTCAAGAGAGAGACTGACCTGCCGGTTTTCCCCGGTTCTGATGCGGAAGGTTGCGTCAAAGGAACGGATGCTTCCATTCCGGCGGAGGGTTTGCAGCATCTCTTCGCGCTGTGCCGGATATGCCCAGATGCCCAGCTCGGCGGAGGTCTTGCCGACGACCTCATGCTCCGGGTAGCCGAGCATTTTCAGCAATGCCTGATTCACATCGACATACCGGCCTTCAGCGATGGTGGTAATGGACATGCCGATGGGGCTGGAACGGAAGGCCTTGGCAAATTTCTCTTCGGACTGACGGGCCTGCTCTTCGGCGCGTTTGCGTTCGGTGATGTCGCGGAATGCGGTGACGCCGCCGCGTATGACGCCATCCCTGCCGCGGAGCGGGCTGGCACAGATTTCAAGAAATGCTCCTTCAGGGGCTTTTTCATTGCGCACAAAGATGACCGCGGAGTTAGGTTGGCCCGCTATCGCCAGCGTAAGCGGATTTTGCTCAGTGGGCAGAGGCGTGACAGTGTCCGGGAAGAAGACTCCGTAGTGCGCGTTCCACTGTTCCGATGGCGTGTCGCTTGGGCCCATGCCGACGATGCGTTCCGCGGCAGGATTCCAGAGAATGAAGTGCCCGCGTTCATCGGCGGCGACGAGGCCCTCTGACATGCTGTCGAGCACCGACTGCAGCATGAGCGAATTCTCTGCGAGAGACTGTTGCGAGCGGGCGAGCTCCCTGGCTTGATGGCGCAGAGATTCCTCGGTACGGACGCGATCTGTCACATCGCGCAGGATTACAGTGAAGAGCTTGTTGCCGCCGGAGTCGAGCTGCGAGATGGAGGCTTCGATCTGGAACTCTTCGCCGTTGGCGCGCACAGCCCATAGCGCGCCCAGGCCACCCATGGCGCGCGTAGTCATGCCGGTTTTGCTGAAGTTGTCGATATGAAGGGAGTGGACGGCACGGAAGCGATCAGGAATAAAGCGGTCGATGGTGCCGCTCATAGCCTCGGCCTGCGAGCAGCCGAACATCTTCTCAGCGGCCGCGTTGAAGAGCACGACGCGCTTCTGCTCATCGATGGTGATGATCGCGTCCATCGCGGAATCGATGATGCCCTGGAGCCGTTGCCGGCTTTCGCGGAGCGCATCTTTCTGGCACTTGCTCTCGGTGATGTCGCGGGCTATCTTCGAGGCTCCGACGATGACGCCTGAGGCGTCATAGACCGGAGAGATGGTGAGCGAGACGTCAATCTGGCGGCCATCCTTGCACTGGCGTACGGTCTCGTAGTGTTTCACGACTTCACCCTTCCGGACGCGCGCGAGGATTCTTTCTTCTTCGCCCTTGCGGTCGGCGGGGATCAGTTTTGCAAGAGATTGGCCGACGATTTCGTCTGCCGTGTAGCCGAAGATCTTCTCAGCTCCGCGGTTCCAGCTGGAAACAGTACCGTGCTGGTCCATGCTCAGAATTGCGTCTTCAGAGGATTCGACGATAGCGGCAAGGCGCGCTTGCAGTTCATCGATGTGGTCGCGATCGGTCCTGTCGCGGTTCCTCATGGTGGCCCGATTTGCCTTTCAGGTGGATACGAAATGTTACCGCTTTTTTCGCTGCCAGAAATACTACTCCCGTGTCATGCGGTGATGCATTGCATCAGTGCGCAGCCGGGCTGCATTCGGGCTCGTTTGAAGATAGTGCCATCATTCTCTTGACTTTACTGTGCATGTGCATGGTTCTGCGGTGCTTCACAATGTTTGCGACGGCTCGCAGGCCAGAATGGGACTTGCAGACCACAGTGGGAAGAGGGGCGGCGTCTCAGCCTGAACATTGGCCTAGCTGCAATACGCGACTGGACGCATCTTCCGAGTGAGGAACTGCGAACGATAGCGCAACAGAGGTGCGTTTCCAGAATTCTGAAGCTGAAGACTGTTTGCTGAGGTGTACTTCAGGATTAGCGATCCTACTCGGGCAATCGTCAGATAGCATCGAGAATGCAGTGCACAGGAGGCAGGAATGGGTACGGCAAAGCGAGCGATCCGTCTGCAACACGGGCAAGACCGCTTCAATGAGCGCGTTCCGATCGGCGCCAAAAGCTCAATCGACCGCAAAGTGTCGGGCGAAGACACAGCAGGGTCCTGGTCTATATTTGAAGCGCATTGGAGCCTGAAGGGCGGTCCTCCCTTACATGTGCATCGGGTCGAGGACGAGTGGTTCTACGTCATCGAAGGGGAATATGTGGTGCAGGTCGGCGACGAGAGATTCACGCTGAGTCCAGGGGATTCGCTTCTCGCGCCCCGGGAAGTTCCTCATACCTACACTTATCTTGGCGAAGGGCAGGGAAGAATGCTGATCGCCTACCAGCCAGCGGGCGATATGGAAGCTTTTTTTCTGGAGATGAGCAGGTTGACTGGCCCGCCGTTGCCTGATGAAGTTCAGCGAATCTTCAGAGCGCATGGCATGGAGGTCGTAGGACCTCCGCTGAAAGCTTGAGGGAAGAGTGAAGGTCTTCGGGATCCGGGGCCGAGCCGGGGTTGTTCACCAATGACTGGCATGGAGACACAACCCGGTTCTGTCTCTATAGCCGACAATGCGACCGGAACTCTGACAACAAGCGCACTGCCGTGAAGTCAAAAAGTTGAGATCCGTGTCGCCTTGGTCTGGTCAGCTTGGATTTTGTCACTACATCTCTTCCTCTAGCACAAAGGATTGGGCTGAGCTCCTTCGCTTGCACGAAGAAGTTGCGCAAGGATGGGGCACCCACGTTGCGGGTCAGGGTGGAGTCGCAACAGGGAAGGGCTGCTATTCGCCCATTCCATTCATGGCGTCCGCAACTCACGAAAAACTTCTCCCGCCGATTTGCAGAGAATCCCACTCACTTCGCACACCATGAGGATCGAGCGAG
>DASZXD010000342.1:0-3993 GCA_035546015.1 Occallatibacter sp. | reverse complement strand
GGCATCGGAATCTGGAGGAACAGACTGCACGACTCCCCGCCAAGCCTCTGGGAGTCCTTCGCGCACTCCAGCACTGCGATCCTCATTTGTCTCGGGGGGCACGACATTCAGGATCCAAGCCTGCTGACCAAATCGGGCCAGCCCACGGTTGCCGACGTTACGATCCGCAAGCAGATGATTCCGGTTGAAGATGCCAGTGTGATTGCGGCGCTTGCAGATGAGCTGGGCAAGCGAGGCATTTCATTCCACCTGACAGATGCCGACCAGACCTCAATCACCGATCTTCAGCGGCAGCCTGTAATCCTTGTTGGCGGGATGGACAACAAGTGGACCATTATCATGACGCAGGGACTGCGTTATCGTATCGCGGTTACGTATCCGGCCGGACCGGACGCTCCGCCGACAGCTTCGATCATCGAGACAGACAAGTCCGGCGATTCCACATGGTCTGTCGATTTCTCCGCTCCGGTTTCGGCATGGAAGAAGGACTATGCAATTGTTGCCCGCGTGGACGATCCCACAGCCGGAGTGCCTGTACTGATCGAGGCTGGACTGGGCAGCGCCGGCAGCATTGCTGCAAGCGAACTGGTTACTTCAGACGCTCTGGCGACTCAGCTGCGAGACGAGCCTCGCTGCATGGCAAAGACGAGCTTTGAAGCTGTCGTAGACACCGACATTATTGAGGGTAAGCCGGGGCCGCCTCATCTGCTGCGCCTGGAGTGCTGGTAGCCTGAAACGCCGACCACTGCACGGTACGACACAGCCTGCAAAGCCTGCCGCCATGCCTGCAAACCCTCATGCAATTACGCGGCTCACTCGACACGCAAAGCCCGCACCGGATCAATGGATGCTGCGCGCTTTGCCGGAATGATTCCGGCGATTGCCGCGGCGATGCCGAGAGTAGCAATCGCGCCGATCATCACGGTCAGATTGACGCTGGTGATCTCATAAAGCTGCGACTTGACGTAGCGCACGCAGAGTATGGCGATGGGCGCGCCAATGGCGAGACCGATGAGCGCCTGAAGCATGGCTCCGCGCATGACCATGCCGATAACGCGGCTGCGCTCTGCGCCGAGGGCCATACGAATACCGATCTCCGGCGTGCGGCGTACGACAGTGTAGGCAGTGACGCCGTAGAGTCCGATGGCGGCAAGCAGCAGCGCAAGAGCACCGAAGAGCGATGTGAGCCGCGCAATCATGCGCTCCTCAGTAAATATGTCGTCGATCTGTTGCTGGAAGGTCTGGAATTTGACGATGGTCAGATTCGGATTGATATCGGTGAGCGTTTTGAGCGCGAGTTTCTCCATGTCAGGCATGGGGCGGGCGGTCTGCACAACGATCGCGCCGGCGTACATCGACATGTCTTTTTCGATCGTGTCATCGGGATCAGTCACCGCCGGGCGCTGGGTAAGCGGCACGAAATACATGGCGTGATTTTTCCAGTAGACGCTGGTGTAGGTGGTGTCTTCTACGACGCCGACGATTTCATAGGATCCGTCTTTGCCGGGCTCGGGGAAACCGAAACGATGCCCGATGGGGTTACGACCGTTGAAGAACTGCTTGACGAACTCCTGATTGACGACGGCAACAGGAGGCGCGGAGAGCAGGTCAGTCGGCAGGAATCCACGGCCCATGACAACGTGAGTGCCGACCGAGTCAAAGTACTCAGATGTGGCTTTTACCCACGATGCGCCTTTCTGCAGGTCGGGCTCTCCCTGAATCTTGACGCCGGTGCCCCAGTTGTTCTGCTCCATGGGCGTGTAGGTGGCAAGGGCGACTTTGAGGACGCCGGGCAGCGCGTGGAAACGGTCTTCAATGGTGCGATAGAGGGCCTCAACCTGCGTGGTTGCGTAACCGGCGGCCTGCGGATTGATGTGGATGATGTAACGGTTGGTGGGATCAAGCTTCATGTCAGTGCTTTGAAGCTTGTTGAGGCTCTGCGCAAAGAGGCCCGCTGCAACCAGAAGAACGAGTGAGAGCGCTGCCTGCAGTACAACCAGACTGCGCTGCAACAGCGAGGCGCCCTGTGCCGTGGTGCGCGCATTGGAGCGCAACGCATCTGCGGGCTGGGTGCGCGCTGCGAGCCATGCCGGAGCGATACCGAAGAGAATGCCCGTGACGAGCGCGAGACCGAAGGCGAAGGCGATAATCACCGGTGATGGTGTGGCGTCGATGGGAACGTGCTGATCGCCGGGAAAAGCCAGTGCGAGGAGAGCGTGCGCGCCGAGGAATGAGACTCCAAGGCCGAGAAGACCTCCAAGACCGGCGAGCAGCACGCTCTCAGTGAGTAACTGGCGGACAATGCGGCTGCGCTGGGCGCCGAGCGCAGAGCGGATGGACATTTCGGCCTTACGGCTCATGCCACGCACCAGCAACAGATTGGCGATATTGGCACAGGCGACGAGGAGGACGAGCGCGGCAATCCAGGTGAGCAGGTGCAGGTGATCCTTGTAGTCGTCCTGCATGTTCTGGATTCCGCCGCCGCCGGGCGTGAGCACTACATGCGCACGGTCAAGCCGTTTCCTGTTCCTCTCAATTTTGAACTCCTTGAAGGTTGCGAACTGCTGACGGAGAAGGGCGCTGGCTTTCTGCTGCAATACGGACAACGAGACACCGGGCCTGACGCGGCCGATGATGTAGGCCCACTCGACTTCAGGATCGTGCAGGTATGGCGCACCGATGACGGCGTCCATGGACTCGAGCGGCAGGAAATAGCGCGGCGGACGGCTATCGACACGGTCACCGTAGAAACCCTTAGGCGCAATTCCGATGATGGTGACGGATTTGGTGTTGATCCAGAAGGTGCTGCCCACAATGGAGGGGTCGCCGGCGTAGTCCTCCTGCCATGCGTCATAGCTCATGACGGCAGTGATGGGCGCTCCCTGCTGGTCGTCGGCGTCAACAAAGAAGCGGCCAGCGGCGGGCCTTAGTCCGAAGACGCGGAAGTAGTTGCCGGAGACAAAGGTGCCTATGTCGGATTTGGCGACTGTCTGCGGGCCCTCGCGGCGGACGGTGACCGGACGCCATGCGTAGCCGGACTCCATTGCGGCCAGATCCTGAAACTCGGGCAGGTTCTTTTTGAACAGATAGTAGGTTTCGGTGGAGTAGAGCGAGTAGTCCCCGTTGTCTGACACGCCGGAGTTGACGCAGCAATCGTCCTTGTCGCCGATGCGGATAAGAGTCCTGGGATCGGTGACGGGCAGGTTGCGCAACAGAAGCGAGTTGACCAGAGTAAAGATGGCCGAGTTTGCGCCAATGCCGAGCGCAAGCGTGAGCAGGACTGTGACAGTGAATCCCGGCGTCTTGCGCAACTGGCGGAATGCGTAACTCAGATCCTGCAGCAGAACCCTCATGGCTCGACCTCCACACACAAAGACTTAATGTTCAGTCAGCATGTCGAGTTCCACCGAAATACACGAGCCACCTCCTGAAATCAATGGCTTAGCGGTTTCGGCATTGCGAAGCCGCGTTCATTCGCGAGAAAGAGTGTTCAAAAGTGGACGCCAGCAGCAGATGAATTTACGTCTTCCATGCTGCAGCCTACGATGGGATAGGGCATGTGCTTCTCGAGCGCTCAGGCAGGATCGATCATCTGATGCGCAGGCTCACGGAACTCGCTTGCGACTGCAAATCGATGGGCCAAGCCAGTGAACGTCAACAACATTCTATTGGCCAGCGTTGGATTCTCCACTATCTCAGCTCTATGCCATATCCAATTGGTTGCATCCCTCGATCGGGTGGCAGCATGACGGCGGCGCGAAAATGGGGTAGTGTCCTAATTTGGTTTTTGGGGCTGATCCTAGTTGTGTCATTGAAATTCGGAATTGAGAAGTCTCCATCCATCTCGATATTTGGTGTAAAGCAGTCTCGTTCGATAGATCGTTTTTGTGAGGTCCGTGTAGGTCATGCATGCCACTATGTAGTTGGAGTGCGCTGGGTCCCCGTCAATTTCCATGTCGGGCCCCCAATATCCTTTTTGAATTGGGGCGTGCG
>DASZXD010000341.1:0-40254 GCA_035546015.1 Occallatibacter sp. | reverse complement strand
AAAGTCCGCCGTTCTGCGTGAACTCGACGAGATTCTGAACAGTCCGCAGTTCCGCAACAGCAAGCGTTATCCGGCGCTGCTTGAATACATCGTGAGGAATACGCTGGAGGGCAAGGCCGACCAGCTCAAAGAACGTACCCTGGGCGTGGAGGTCTTCGACAGACCGCCGACCTACGATACCAATACGGACACGATTGTGCGGTATACGGCGGGAGAAGTGCGAAAGCGGCTCCTGCTCTACTATTCGGATGGCGGACGGAGTTCGAACCTGCGCATCTCTTTGCCGGCCGGCTCTTATGTGCCTGAGTTCCTATTTGGAGCGGACGGGCGTGAGACGGATTTCCAGCTTGACCTGGGCTCTGAGGCTCTGCCGCAGGATTCCGGATTCGATGAACACCCGATTGCGCATGCGCCAGAAACAGGGCTTCCGCCTGGGACCGTCGATTCCGCTGAAGCGCGGCCGGCTCCGGCATGGTGGAACAGGGAACGTACTTTGTGGCTGGTTGTGGCCGGGGTTCTGGTGGCGGCTGCAGCGGTAGCCGGGATTATGCTTCGGCACCGGGAGGTGGTGCAGGAGGCTGCGGCTATCGATGAGTTCTGGGCTCCTGTACTGCGCGACCAACATAATATTGCCATCTGTACGGGGAGCGTGGTCTTTGCGCCGAACAATTATTCCGGCGTGACTACCGCGGGAAGAGACCTGGACTACACATTTGTCTCTATGCAGATTGCATCGGCGATTGCGCAGGTGAGCGATGTGACGCAACGAGCCGGAACAAGCGCTCAGCTCTCATCGGCTGCCACGACCTCTATGACGCAGCTGCGCGAGCACCCGGTTATCCTGCTGGGCGGCTACAATAATCGCTGGACGCTGCGGCTGGCCGATTCGTTGCGTTACCACTTTGCTCTGGACCGCGAGGCGATTCTGGATCGCCTGAATCCGTCGATTGAATGGCAGAGAGACCGTTCGCAGCCATACTCGAGTGCGGACGACTTTGCGCTGGCAGCGCGGTTTCGCGATTCCCGTCTCGACGGCTGGGTGGTGGCTCTTGCAGGGCTGGGGCGTAATGGGACTGAAGCGGCGGCGCAGTTCGTAACGAATCCACATTATATGGAGATGTTGCGCGACCGGTTGGGAGCGGGTTTCGCAAGCAAGAATATCGAGGTTGTTCTCAAGGTGAGCGTAGTGGACGGCCGAAGCGGAGCACCCGCTGTGCTGGCTGTTTACGCCTGGTAGCTCGAGTTGCGGCTCCGATACATTGTTCCTCGTCAACTCAGGAAAAGGGTTTCCCATGAAATTTTCTACACTCTGGATTGCCTGCGCGCTGATTTTGTCTGGTGCGGGCAGCGCTTGTGCGGCGTCGACCGTCTTCTATGCGAATGACTATGGCGCGAAAGCCGACGGCAGCATTCTGGATACGGCGGCGATTCAGAAGGCCATTGACGCGGCGGCGGCGGCTGGCGGCACGGCAAGCCTTAGGCCGGGAACTTATCTTACTGGATCGCTCTTTCTGAAATCAGGTGTCACCTTCGATGTGCCGGACGGCGCAACACTCGTGGGCTCGCAGAAGCTCGAGGACTATCCGGAGCTGCCGACGCGGATTGCAGGAATCGAGATGACCTGGCCTGCTGCGCTGATTAATGTACGCGATCAGCACGATGTGACGATTACCGGGAAGGGAACGATCGACGGCGACGGACCCATCTGGTGGAAGTCTTATTGGGATCTGCGGGCGCAGTATGAGCCGAAGGGGCTGCGCTGGGCCTCGGATTACGACTGCCGGCGTCCACGGCTGATGCTGATTCAGAACTCATTCAATGTGAAGCTCGGCGGCGGCATCGAGCTCAAGCGTTCAGGCTTCTGGACGGTGCAGATTCTTTATTCGCACGATGTGCATGTGGATGGTGTTGTCATCCGCAACAACGAAGGCGGCAAAGGGCCAAGCACCGACGGCATCGATATCGACTCGTCGCGCAAGGTTCTGGTGGAGCATGCGGACATCGATGTGAACGACGACGCGCTCTGCCTCAAGGCGGGCCGCGACTCCGACGGGCTGCGCGTGAACCGGCCAACGGAAGATATTGTGATTCGCGATTCGATTATTCGTCATGGCGCTGCGGCGGTGACCATTGGCAGCGAGACTTCGGGCGGATTTCGCAATATCGACGCCTATAACATAACAGCGCTGAGCGGAGTGCCGTCGGGCGTGCTGTTCAAATCTGCGCATACACGAGGCGGCTTCGCGGAGAATATCCGCATTCACGATCTCACTCTCGAAGGCGTGGCGATTCCCATTCACATCACGATGAACTGGAATCCCAGTTACAGCTACGCTACGCTGCCTGCGGATGTAAAGGATATTCCCTCGTATTGGAAAGTTCTTACCACTCACGTGCCCGACGATAAAGGGTTGCCGCACTTCCGCGATGTGCATATCTGGAACATCAAGGCGACCGGCGCGAAGAAAGCATTCGAGGTGAGCGCTTATCCCAATGCCACGCTAGACAACTTCCGGCTGGATCATCTCAATATCGATGCGGCTACCGCCGGGAACATCGCCAACGCGAAAAACTGGGTGCTTGCCGACAATACGATTCACACTGCGGATGGAAGCAAGCCTGTTTTTACAGACTCGACGGTCAACGATCCTGCCGACATACCGTATGGCGAGCCGAAGTGATCGTGGATGTGATCAAGGTCACAGCGCCAAAATGGGATTTGTGTTATCTGCAAAAAATTCTGTTTTTTCGCAGTCCCTCTCTCTAAACCGGACATCAGAATAGTGGAGCTATAATCAACTTCGGCAGGTCGAGGTCATCTTCATCCCAGATGAAGAGAACTGCCTGTGAGCCTGAGAAACACCGACGATGATTTGAGCTGCGTCTTGATTGCCATGTGAGTATAGTGCAGCGCGGGCAAGGCGTTTGTTCCATGCAGTCTGTTTCCTCCGCGTCCGGCACATGCAATGCACCGGATGCGGAAGGTTGATGAGTATGTGGCGAAGAAGCAGTTTTTCATTAATTCGTTCGCGTCTTTTTTCCATCTTCTGGCTTTGCCTTGGCGCATTGTGCGCGCAGGCGCAAGGTCCGCAGTCAACGCCAAGCATCCTGGCTCCCGCCTCGACTCCGGCAAAAGAGATTTTCGGTCTTTCGCTCTTCGTTCTGCTCATTACCGGCACGATATTCGCAGTAGTCGGCGGGCTGCTCACATACGTTCTCATCAAGTTCCGCGCGCGGAAGTCCGATACGGAGCACGAACCAGCTCAAATCTACGGAAGCATGCAGGTGGAACTGGCGTGGACTGTGATTCCAGTGCTCATTGTGGTGGTGCTCTTTCTCACGACGGCACGCATCATCTTTGCGATTCAAGATGCGCCCAAGCCCAAGTCCGCGCTCGACGTCACCGTGATCGGTCATCAGTTCTGGTGGGAGTTCCGCTATCCAAAGCTGGGCATCGTGACAGCAAATGAGTTGCACATTCCGGCCAGCAGCGCGCAGGCCCCCACGCCGACCTATCTCCGGCTACTCTCAGCCGATGTCGATCACAGCTTCTGGGTGCCTCAACTCGGCGGCAAGACCGATCTGATTCCCAATCATCCCAACGAAATGTGGTTCGATCCGCAACAGCCTGGTCTTTATCTCGGCCAGTGCGCTCAGTTCTGCGGCATAGAACACGCCAAGATGCTCATCCGCGTCTATGTTGATACGCCGGACCAGTTCGATGCGTGGGTTAAGAATCAGCAGAGAGCAGGCGCGGAGGATGCGGCAGTCGCAGAAGGGCGGCGCATCTTTGAAACCGAGGCCTGCGCCAATTGTCACACCGTGACTGGCACCTCGGCGCATGGAACCTTCGGCCCCGACCTCACTCATCTGATGAGCCGCGCGACGATTGCGTCGGGCGCTGTAGATAATACGCCGGCCAACCTGCGCGCATGGATTGAGGACCCCAATCAGTTCAAACCCGGAGTGCTGATGCCGGCCATGCAACTCAGCGATCAACAGACCGATCAACTGGTGGCGTATCTCACCACGCTGCACTGAAGGATCTCGATGGCAGACCAGACCTTACCGATTCCCGGTTCACTCGGCGAAGAGCAGCAACGCGCTGGCATGCTCGAATGGCTGCATAGCTGGGTGGTCACTGTCGACCATAAAAAGCTGGGCATTCTCTACATTGTCTATGCGCTGTTCTTCCTGCTTGTCGCCGGAGCCGAGGCGATAGCGATGCGCATTCAGCTTGCCGTCCCGAACAACCACTTCCTCTCACCGGAACTTTTCAACGAGTTCTTTACCATGCACGGTACCACCATGGTGTTCCTGGTGGGCATGACGATTATCTTCGGCATCGGCAATTATCTGGTCCCGTTGATGATCGGCGCACGCGACATGGCCTTTCCGCGGCTCAATGCCTTCAGCTTCTGGCTCTCCGCGTTCGGCGGGTTGTTTCTCTATTTCAGTTTCATCGGCGGCTTCGGGCTCTACGGCATGGGCAGCGCACCCGATGTCACATGGTGGGCGTATGCGCCGCTCACGGCCAAGGCGTTTACGCCCGGCCACAACACCGACTACTGGGCGATTGCACTCATCGTTATGGGATTCGGCACTCTGGGCGCGGCCATCAATATTCTGGCCACAGCGTTCTCGATGCGCTGCCGCGGCATGACGCTCATGCGCATGCCGCTCTTTGTGTGGCTGATGGTTGTGACCAGCGGACTCACGCTCATCACCATCACGCCGCTCACCGCCGCACAGGTGATGCTGGTGATCGATCGCTTTCTTGGCGGCCATTTCTTCGATGCACAGGCGGGCGGCGCACCGGTTGTCTGGATGCACTTTTTCTGGATCTTCGGCCACCCGGAGGTATACGTCCTGATACTGCCTGCATTCGGCATTACCAGTGAGGTTATCCCCGTCTTCTCGCGCAAGGCAATCTTCGGCTACCCGGCCATGGTGGCGGCCTCGGTCGGCATCGCGTTTGTGAGCACTACCGTATGGGCTCACCACATGTTTACCGTTGGCATGACTTCGGTAGGCAATACCTTCTTTGTTCTCTCCACGATGATGGTCGGCATTCCCACCGGCATCAAGATCTTCAACTGGATAGCGACGATGTGGGGCGGCAAAATCCGCTTCGCCACACCCATGCTCTTCTGCACGGCTTTTCTTTTCCAGTTTCTTTGCGCCGGACTCACCGGCATTATGCTCTCGGTTGCGCCGTGGGACTGGCAATTGCACAACTCCTACTTTGTGATCGCGCATTTTCATTACACGCTGACCGGCTCCTTCGTCTTCTGCATTTTTGCGGCGATCTACTACTGGTACCCGAAGGTCACCGGGCGGATGCTAAGCGAGACGCTCGGCAAGTGGCACTTCTGGCTTTTCCTCATCGGATTCCATGTCACCTTTGACACGATGCACTTCGTCGGCATCCTGGGCATGCCGCGGTCGATCTACACCTACGAAGCCGACCGCGGATGGAACGCGCTGAACATGGTGATTTCGCTTGGAGGATTCATCCAGGCCATTGCGGTGCTGATCTTCGCGTGGAATCTCATCTACGCCTATCTGCGCGGCAAAGAGGCAGGCAACGATCCATGGGATGCGTGGACGCTTGAGTGGTCAACACCGTCGCCGCCGCCTGCGTATAACTTTGCCGCCGATCCGGTGGTACGCAGCCGCCGGCCGCTCTGGGACATCAAGCATCCTCAAGATCCGGATTGGAAGTACGAACGATGAGTACAGTACCCGTCAGCGCAGTACCTATTTTTGCGGACGAAAACTGGCGACTGCCGTCACGCGGGCGCGTGGGCATGCTTTCGCTTATCGTTGGCGAGTCGGCCATCTTTACGATCTTCGTCGTCGCCTACATCTACTACATAGGCCGCAGCCTGACCGGGCCATCGCCAAAGATACTCGATGTGCCGATCTTCAACACGGTCTGCCTGCTTTCAAGCAGCATCACGATCATTCTGGCCGAGCACGCCATCAAGCACGGTTTCATGTGGCGGTTTGCTGCCTGGTGGGCTCTGACCATGGCGCTGGGCATCGAGTTCCTGGTCGGAACCGGGATCGAGTGGAAAGACCTGATCGTGAACCAGCATTTCACCATCAGCACGAATCTCTTTGGCACCACTTTTTATTCACTGGTCGGGCTGCATGCAACGCACGTGGTTGTGGGCATGGTCGGGCTTTCACTGGTCATGCTCTTTACGCTCACGGGCCGGGTGAAACAGGAACATGCAGAGCGCATCGAGGTGCTGGCCCTTTACTGGCACTTTGTGGATGCGGTCTGGGTCGTTGTCTTTACCGTGGTCTACATCGTAGGAAGGTAAGCGTCCATGTCGGAGATCCTCCAGAGCAAACAGCACCATGCGGAGAAAGCACACGTGCATCTGCCTGCGCCAACGGCCTGGCCCATTGTGCTTGCGCTGGGATTCACGCTGCTGTGCGCGGGCCTCGTGACCAGCGCCGGGATCAGCCTTCTTGGCGCTGTATTCGTGCTTACCAGTTGCGTGGGATGGTTCCGCCAGGTGCTGCCGCATGAGCAGCACGAAGAAGTGGCAGTGGTGGAGGAGCCGGTGAGCATTGTCTCTTCGCGTGCTCTGGTCGAGCGCATCCGGCTCAGCCGTGAGCACCGCGCGCGCCTGCCGCTTGAGACCTATCCGATCACCAGCGGCGTTAAGGGCGGCATTGCAGGCGGCGTGGCCATGATTGTTCCTGCCATGCTTTACGGACTGATTGCACAGCACAGCATCTGGTATCCGGTGAACCTGCTTGGCGGTGCGGGAGTGGCCCATTGGAGCAACCCGACCACGGCGGAGATTGCTGCCTTTCACTGGAGTGGCCTGATTGTAGCCACCGTCATTCACTCCGTGACCTGCGTGCTGGTGGGTCTGCTCTATGGAGCCATGCTGCCGATATTGCCGCGGCGTCCGGTGTTGCTGGGCGGCATTCTTGCGCCGGTGTTGTGGACAGGAATCCTGCACGCATTTATGGGCATCATCAACCCGGCGCTCGACGAGCGCATTCAGTGGGGATGGTTCTTGATCTCTCAGGTGGTGTACGGCGTGGTCGCGGGTCTTGTGGTCAAGCGACAGGCGCGGATTCCGACCGGCCAGTCGCTGCCCTTTGCGGCGCGCCTTGGCATAGAAGCACCGGGCCTGATGCATTCGCGGCCCGATGCAGGCCCGACAGACGGCAAGGAGGACCGCTGATGCGACGGGTTGCCGCTTGTCTTGCCGCGTGCCTCACAGCCTTTGTAGCCGGGTGTTCGCCGACGATGGGGCATCCGCCTGCTGCCGATCCAAGGCCGGACGCAGTGCTGGATTTTGCCACGCTCTATAACGAAAACTGTGCCGCCTGTCACGGGCGGAACGGCCAGAACGGTCCCGCGACCGACCTTGGAAATCCCGAGTATCAGTCGCTGATCGACGATGCAACGCTGCGCAAGTGGATTGCGAATGGAATGCCGGGCACGGAGATGCCGGCCTTTGCAGAGTCTGCCGGCGGCATGCTGACCGAAGCGCAGGTCGATGCGCTCGTTGCCGGCATGCGCAAGACGTGGCGCACGCAGAATGCATTTGCCGGAGCTACGCCACCGGCTTATGCGCAGACACAGGCGGGCGATGCGCATCGCGGCGCGCAGGCCTATCAGGCGCGGTGCGCGAGCTGCCACAAGGCCAGCGGCGAGGAGATTGCCAGCCCGGCCTACCTTGCGCTGATTGGGGATCAGGCGCTGCGCACAGTCATCATTGCAGGACGGCCTGACCTGGGACAGCCCGACTGGCAGCACGATTCGCCGGGAGGCAAGCAGACGACGCCGTTAACGGCGCAGGAAGTGGACGACATTGTGACGTATCTTGGAACGCTGCGGAATGGTTCCGCGCAGGGTGGGAGGTGATGGAAGTGAGCGATCACGAACAGCAATCGAACGGACAGATGCAAAACGGAACACCTTCGCACCCAGTCAGTCATGACGACCCATCTGCGGTTTCGCGGCGCTGGCTGCTGCTGAAAGCAGGCATCGCGCTGAATGGACTCGTCGGAGTTGCGCTGGCGGTTCCTGTGCTGCGCTATCTGCTTGCACCGTGGCGCAAGGACTCGAGTTATAACTCGTGGGTTTCGCTGGGCAGCACAAATGATTTTCCGACAGGCGAAACGCGGCTCGCTACGTTCAAGAACCCCTTCACACGCTCGTGGGACGGCGCAACCGACAAGGTGGCCTGCTATGTACGCCGTGAGAGCGCCGATACATTCCGCGTCTTTGCCATCAACTGCGCGCATCTGGGCTGCCCGGTACGCTGGTTTCCGCAGTCGCAGCTTTTCATGTGTCCATGCCACGGCGGCGTTTACTATGCCGATGGCTCGCGCGCATCGGGTCCTCCGGAGCGCGGACTGTTTACCTACGAGTGGAAGATTGCGGACGGCAATCTGCAGATTGACGCAGGCCAGATGCCCACGCTCTCGAATACCGCAAAGCTGGTGCAGATTTCCGATGGCAAGGGAGATTGCTCATGCCAGGGATGAAGCGGACGGCAGTGCGCGTCTATGCATGGCTGGAGCAGAGACTGCAGCTTGAAGCGCCGGTGAAGGATGCTGTGCTGCATCCGGTGCCGCGCAGCACGGCAAGCTGGTGGTACGTGTTTGGCAGCGCCGCATTCACGCTGCTGTTTCTGCAGATATTCACGGGGATTCTGCTGGCGCTGGTCTATGTGCCATCGGCAGGCGAGGCATGGAACAGCCTCAACGTACTCAACCATCAGATTCCGCTGGGATGGTTTCTGCGCGCACTGCACGGATGGGGATCGAACTTCATGGTCGCCATTGTGCTGATTCACATGGCGCAGGTGTTTCTCTTTGGTGCGTACAAGTTTCCGCGCGAGCTTACGTGGATTCTGGGCGTCTTTCTGCTGCTGATGACGCTGGGCATGGCCTTCAGCGGCCAGGTGCTGCGCTTTGACCAGGACGCCTATTGGGGACTGGGGATTGGCGCATCCATCCTGAGCCGGGTGCCGTGGATCGGCGGCGGGCTGGTGCATCTGCTGCTGGGCGGGCCGATTATTGCAGGTGCAACGCTGTCGCGTTTCTTTGCGCTGCATGTGTTTGTCATACCAGGCGCGATGTTGCTGTTTGCATTTCTGCATGTGTGGATGGTGCTCAAGCTGGGCATCAACGAGTGGCCCATGCCCGGACGGCTGGTGCGGCGTTCGACGTACATAGCCGAGTACAACAGGCTGACACACGAGGATGGGATTCCCTTCGTTCCCGGAGCATTCTGGAAGGACCTTGTCTTCTCCGGAGCGATTCTGGCTGCGGTTGCCGTGTGCGCGTTTGTCTTTGGACCGTATGGACCGGGCGGACAGCCCGATCCTTCAATCATTGAGACTGTTCCGAAGCCGGACTTCTTCTTTCTGTGGATTTACACGGTCCTCTCCTATCTTCCGCCGGAGATGGAGACGCCGTTTATCCTGATTGCTCCGATTGTGGGTATTGCGATTCTGCTGGCGCTGCCGTTTTACGCGTCGGAAGGCGAGAAGAGCTGGCATCGCAGACCTGTCGCGGTGCTGCTGGTGTCGACGCTCGCCGTCTGCTGGGGAGTGCTGACGCAACTGGGCACCACAACGCCGTGGAGCCCGCACATGAGCGCGTGGAGCAGCGATCCGGTTTCACCGGCACGGCTGCAGCCGCTGACGCCGCTGGCGCGCGAAGGGGCAATCGTCTTTCAGTCCAAGCAGTGCCGCAACTGCCACTCGATTGACGGCCATGGCGGGGAACGCGGCCCGGCGCTGGACGATGTGGCCACGCGGATGACGATGGATCAGATGCGCTTCAAGGTTGTTACCGGAGGCGGCAATATGCCGGCCTATGGCAAGAACCTTTCTCGGCCTGAGATCGAGGCGCTGGTGACGTTCCTTGAGACACTGCATCCGGCTAACCAGCCGCCAGCGTTCGATCCATCGCGGCAACAGGCGTTGCAGGCAGGAACGCCGAGCAGCGGGCCATGATGCGATCGGTCACGGTCGCGGACCTGTTTACCCAGTGGAGTGTTCCATGGGCCGTGACCGCTGCGCTTCTGGCGACAGCGATTGTTTACATGCGGGGATGGCTGCGCATCCGGCGCACGCGGCCTGCGCAGTTTCCCGCGTGGCGGCTCTGGTGTTTTCTTGGCGGAATAGCGGCGTTGTTTGTTGCCGTGGCTTCGCCGCTCGATACATTCAGCGGGTCGCTGCTGTTCATGCACATGGTGCAGCACTTTGTGCTGATGTCGATTGCGCCTCCGCTCATTGTCTTTGGCGCGCCGGTGGTGCCACTGCTGCGCGGGCTGCCGCGGTGGGTGATTCGCGTGCCGCTCAGGCCGGTCTTTGCGAGCGGCGTGCTGCCAGAGCTTGAGGCATTTCTCACGCGGCCGGCGGTCGCGTGGCTGTTGATGAATATCGCCTATATTGGGTGGCACATTCCGGTGGCGTATGAAACGGCGCTGGCCTCAGAGCACTGGCACAACTTTGAGCACGCGTGCTTCTTCTTCACGAATGTAATCTTCTGGTGGCCCATTATTCATCCGTGGCCGTCGCGCCATGCGCCGGCACGCTGGCTACTGATTCCGTATCTGCTGCTCTCGGATGTGGTGAATACAGCCATCTCGGCATTCCTGTGCTTTGCAGGGCGGTTGGTGTACCCAAGCTACGGTCTCATTGTGCGTCCTCTGGGCATGAGCGCGCTCGACGATCAGGCCGCGGCCGGCGCGTTCATGTGGGTCTGCGGGTCGATGATGTATCTGATTCCGGCGGTGATCATTGTGGTGCAACTGCTCTCGTCGCCGAGCGGGCAGGGAAGCGAGCATGCGCTGAACGGACACACGGTATAAAACAAAAGGCTATGCACTCAGGATGAGCGCATAGCCTTTGGGCTGTTTCATGTGGGAAGGGGCTGGTTTAGTGTGCTCCGACGGCCTGCAGCTCCTGGGTATCTTCTTTCGGAGTCTTGAGCCAGGCGTCAACGGCGGCGGCAGCCTTGCGGCCTTCGGAGATGGCCCATACGACCAGCGACTGGCCGCGGCGCATGTCACCGGCGGCGAAGACGCCTTCGACGGAGCTCATGTAGTTCTTTGTCGCCACGTTGCCGCGGTTGTCGAGTTCGACGCCAAGCTGCTCGATCATGCCGTGACGCACCGGGCCGAGGAAGCCCATTGCCAGCAGAACGAGGTCGGCATCGAGCGTGAACTCGGTGCCCGCAATCGCCTCGAACTTCGGCGGCGGTCCAACGCGCAACGCATGTAACTGCTTCACATTGCCATGCTCGTCGCCGGTAAATTTGATGGAGTTGATGCTCCAGTCGCGGATGCCGCCTTCTTCGTGCGCGCTCTCGGTGCGAAGTTGCAGCGGCCAGAGCGGCCAGGGTGTAGATGCGGCGCGTTCGCCTGGAGGCTTGGGCATGATCTCAAACTGGTGAATGCTCTTTGCACCCTGGCGATGGCTGGTGCCGAGGCAGTCCGCGCCGGTGTCGCCGCCGCCGATAATGATGACGTGCTTGCCGGTGGCGAGGATGGGCTCAGCCGCTTTCATGTTGGCCAGCAGAGTCTCTTCCGAGTCGCCCTCATTGCGGCGGTTCTGCTGCGGCAGAAACTCCATGGCGTAGTAAATGCCCTTGAGCTCGCGGCCGGGAATCTTGAGATCGCGCGGCTGCTCGGCGCCGCCACATAGCAGGATGGCGTCGTACTCGCTGCGGAGCGACTCGACCGAGACGTTCACGCCTACGTGCGCATTGGTGATGAACTCCACGCCTTCGGCACTCATCTGCTCGATGCGGCGATCGACCACGTGCTTTTCGAGCTTGAAGTTGGGAATGCCGTAGCGGAGAAGACCGCCGATGCGATCGTTCTTCTCAAATACGGTTACAGAATGGCCGGCGCGGCGCAGTTGCTGCGCGGCGGCAAGGCCTGCGGGTCCGCTGCCGATGACAGCAACGAGCTTGCCGGTGGCCTGCTCAGGCGGCTCGGGATGAATCCAGCCCTCGGCCCAGGCATGCTCGACGATGGACTTCTCGATGAGCTTGATGGAGACGGGCGGCTGATTGATGCCGAGCACACAGGCTGCTTCGCATGGTGCCGGGCAGATGCGGCCGGTGAACTCAGGGAAGTTGTTCGTCGAATGCAGACGGCGGATGGCCGCTTCCCAACGGTTGTTATAGACCAGGTCGTTCCAATCGGGGATGAGGTTGTTGACCGGACAACCGGTGTGGCAGAAGGGAACGCCGCAGTCCATGCAGCGCGCGCCCTGCTCGCGCTGCTTGTCTTCAGGGAACGGGTTGTAGATCTCCAGCCAGTCGTGAACGCGCTCGGCAGGATCGCGGCGCGTGGGCTGCTCGCGTTGAATTTCGAGAAATCCAGTGACCTTACCCATGCTGCACCTCTGAGGCCGTCACCAGAGGCGACGAAAGAGTAGGAGTGACATAAACTTCCTTGGCGCGCGCAACGCCGAGCACGCGCTTGTACTCGTGCGGAAAGACCTTGATGAAGTTCGGCTGCGCATCGGCCCAGTGTTCGAGGACCCATGCAGCGCGGGGGCTTCCGGTCAGGTCGCGGTGGCGCTCAAGCAGGCTGCGCACTTTCTGAATATCCGCTTCGTCCACGAGCGGCTCGAGATCGACGCTGGCCTTGTTGCAGCGGCGCGCGCCAAAGTCGCCCTGATCGTCGAAGACGTAGGCGATGCCGCCGCTCATGCCGGCTGCAAAGTTGCGGCCTGTTGAACCGAGCACAATGACGAGTCCGTTGGTCATGTACTCGCAGCCATGATCGCCAACGCCTTCCACAACAGCGGTTGCGCCGGAGTTGCGGACTGCGAAGCGCTCACCGGCGATGCCGTTGAGGAAGACTTCGCCGCTCGTTGCGCCGTAAAGCACTACGTTGCCCACAAGGATGCTTTCCTCTGGCAGGAAGCTCGAGGTCTTAGGCGGATAGGCAATGACGCGCCCGCCGGAGAGGCCTTTCCCGAGGTAGTCGTTGGCGTCGCCTTCAAGCTCGAGAGTTACGCCCCTGGGCACGAATGCGCCGAAGCTCTGGCCGGCTGAGCCGTGGAAGCGGAAGTGAATGGTGCCGTCGGGCAGGCCTTCTGAGCCGTAACGGCGCGCGATCTGGCCGCCGAGCATTGCTCCCACGGTGCGGTGCACGTTGCGGATGGCGAAGTTGCCCTTGGTCGGGGTCTGGGTTTCGAGCGCCGGTGCGGCCTTGGCGATCAACTGGTGATCGAGCGCCTGATTCAGACCGTGATCCTGCGCCTGCGTGCGGCGGCGCGAGACGCGCGACGGGAGATCGGGCGCGTAGAGGATCGATGAGAGGTCGATGCCCCTGGCCTTCCAGTGCGCGTCGGCGATGGATGCGTCAATCTTGTCGACGCGGCCCACCATCTCGTCTACGGTGCGGAAGCCGAGTTTGGCCATGTGCTGGCGCATCTGTTCCGCGATGAAGAAGAAGAAGTTGATGACGTGCTCGGGCGTGCCGGTAAAGCGCGCGCGCAGCACGGGGTCCTGCGTGGCAATGCCCACGGCGCAGGTATTGAGATGGCACTTGCGCATCATGATACAGCCCATGGAGATGAGCGGCATGGTGGCAAAGCCGAACTCTTCAGCGCCAAGCAGGGCGGCGATAACGACATCGCGGCCGGTCTGCAGCTTGCCGTCAGTCTGCACCTTGATGCGGCTGCGCAGATCGTTCAACAGCAGCACCTGCTGCGTTTCGGCAAGGCCAAGCTCCCAGGGCAGGCCAGCGTGCTTGATGGAGCTGAGCGGCGATGCGCCGGTGCCGCCTGTGTCGCCGGAGATGAGCACCACGTCAGCGTGCGCCTTGGCAACGCCCGCAGCGACCGTGCCCACACCAACCTCGGAGACGAGCTTTACGGCGATGCGGGCCTGCGGGTTTACGTTCTTGAGATCGAAGATGAGCTGCGCAAGGTCTTCGATGGAGTAGATGTCGTGGTGCGGCGGCGGCGAGATGAGGCCCACGCCGGGGATGGAGTGCCGCGTCCGGGCGATCACTTCGTCCACCTTGTGGCCGGGCAGCTGGCCGCCTTCGCCGGGCTTTGCACCCTGCGCCATCTTGATCTGCAGTTCGTCGGCATTGACGAGATAGTTCGTCGTCACTCCGAAGCGGCCGCTGGCAATCTGCTTCACCGCACTGCGGCGCAGGTCGCCGTTTTCGTCGCGCTTGAAACGTGCTTCGTCCTCGCCTCCCTCGCCGGTGTTCGACATGCCGCCGATGCGGTTCATGGCGATGGCCAGCGTCTCGTGCGCTTCTTTGCTGATCGATCCGTAGCTCATCGCGCCGGTCGTGAACCGCTTGACGATCTCCTTGGCCGGCTCAACTTCTTCGAGCGGAATCGACTCGTCGTCGTACTTCAGCTTGAGCAGACCGCGCAGCGTGGCCATATTGCGGTTCTGGTCATCGATGAAGTCGGTGTACTCCTGGAATGTGGCCGGATTATTGGTCCGAACTGCGTGCTGCACCTTGCTGATGGTGTGCGGGTTCAGCAGGTGGAACTCGCCGCCTTCGCGATACTGGTACTGGCCGCCTACGACGAGGTCTGTCTCCGAGTCAGTGAGCGGCTGGAAAGCGAAGGCATGCTTCATCTGCGCTTCCTTCGCGAGCACATCGAGGCCCACGCCCTCAACGCGCGACGCGGTACCGGGGAAGTAGGCTTCGACGAGCGACTGGTTCAGGCCGACGGCTTCAAACACCTGCGCGCCGCGATAGCTCTGCAGCGTGCTGATGCCCATCTTGGAGATGGTCTTGAGCAGGGCCTTGTTGATGGCCTTGATGTAGTTCTTCTCCGCATACTCGGCGGTGATGTCTCCGGGGATGAGCCCGCGGCGATGCAGATCGTGAATCGTCTCGATGGCGAGGTAGGGATTCACCGCGCTGGCGCCGTAGCCGATGAGCAGCGCAAAGTGCATGACCTCGCGCGGCTCGCCGCTCTCAATGATGAGCGCCACCTGCGTGCGCTTCTTTTCGCGCACCAGTCTATTGTGTACCGCGGCCATGGCCAGCATGCTTGGAATCGGCGCGTAGGTCGCGTCGACATTGCGGTCCTGCAGGATGAGCACGGTGTAGCCATTGTTCACGGCCATCGAAGCGCGGTTGCTGAGATCGTCGAGCGCGTGCTTGAGGCCGGCTTCGCCGTCGGCGGCGCGGAAGAGCGCGGGCAGCGTGATGGCCAGCAGATCGCCGGAGGAGACACGACGCAGCTTTTCGAGATCCTTGTTGGTGAGAACCGGGTGCGGCAGCTTGAGGGTGTGACAGTTCTCCGGAGCCTCATCGAGGATGTTACGCTCGGTGCCGATATAGCTGATGAGCGACATCACCAGCTCTTCGCGGATGGGGTCGATGGGCGGATTGGTGACCTGCGCAAAGAGCTGCTTGAAGTAGTTGAACAGAGACTGCGGGCGGTCAGACAGGCAGGCCAGCGGCACGTCGGTTCCCATGGAGCCGACGGGTTCTTCGCCCTTGGCAGCCATGGGCGCGAGCAGGATGCGCAGATCTTCTTCGCTGTAGCCGCAGGCGCGCTGACGGCGCAGAAGCGTTTCGTGATTGGGCGCGATGGTCCGCTTGGGCTCGGGCAGATGGTCGAGCGTGATCTGCTGCTGCTTGAGCCATTCGCTATAAGGCTGGCGGCCGGCGAGTTCCTTCTTGATCTCGCCGTCGGCGATGATGCGTTGCTGCACGGTGTCAACCAGGAACATGCGGCCCGGTTGCAGGCGGCCCTTCTTGCGCACGTCCTCGGGCGGAACTTCGATGACGCCGGCTTCAGAGGCCAGTACAACCAGATCATCTTTGGTGATGATGTAGCGGCCGGGGCGCAGGCCGTTGCGGTCGAGGGTGGCGCCGATGACCTTGCCGTCAGTAAATGCGATGGCGGCTGGGCCGTCCCACGGCTCCATCAGCGAGGCGTGGTACTCGTAAAAGGCGCGCTTGTCCTCATCCATGTCAGGGTTGCCTGCCCAGGCTTCTGGAATGAGCATGGCCATGACATGCGGCAGGGAACGGCCGGACTGGTAGAGGAATTCAACGGCGTTGTCGAGCGAGGCGGAGTCACTGCCACCGGGCATGATGACCGGAAAGAGGTCGTCGATCTTATCGCCGTGCAGCGGACTTTCAAAGACCGACTGGCGGGCGTTCATCCAGCTGATGTTGCCGCGGATGGTGTTGATCTCGCCGTTGTGCGCGACGTAGCGGTAGGGGTGGGCCAGCTTCCAGCTTGGGAAGGTATTGGTGGAGAAGCGCTGGTGAATGAGCGCGAGGGCGCTGGTGACGAGCGGATTGGCCAGCTCGAAGTAGAACTTCTCGATCTGCGGGGCCAGCATGAGGCCCTTGTAGATGATGGTGCGACAGGAGAACGAAGGGACGTAGAACATCTCCTTCTCCTCGATGTCAGAGGCGGCAATCTCGTTCTCTGTGCGGCGGCGGGTGCGATAAAGCAGCCGCTCGAAGGTGTCCTCGTCCATGCCGGAGGGGCGGCCGACGAAAAGCTGCTCGATGTAGGGCTGCGAGGCGCGGGCTTCGCGGCCGATGGCATCGCCGTTGACCGGCGTGTCACGCCAGCCAAGAATCTTGAGGCCCTCTTCCTTGGCGATGCGCTCAAAGACGCCTTCGCACTGCCGGCGGTTCTGTTTTTCCACCGGTAAAAAGCACATGGCTACGCCGTAAGCGCCCGGCTCGGGGAGCTTCCAGCCCAGCTCGGCGCACTCGCGCACAAAGAATGCGTGTGGAATCTGGATAAGGATGCCGGCACCGTCGCCGGTCTCAGGATCGCAACCCGCAGCGCCGCGGTGGGTGAGGTTGATAAGCACCTCAAGGCCCTTGCGGATGATCTCGTGGCTCTTCTCGCCGCGGATGTTCGCGACCAGTCCCATGCCGCAGGCATCGTGCTCATTCTGCGGATGATAAAGCCCTTGCGGTTGAGGTGCGCGGAGGCGATAATTCGTTGATTCCATGGCAGCCTTTTCCGATCTGAACGTTAGGATGCGGATTACCTGTGTGCCTGGTGATTAGACACATCCAGTTTGCGATTTCAGCCTTTTGAAACCGCCCTGGCTTGAATCAGTAGCTGTGACTGAACAGGTCCGGCCGCATCCGGGACTTCAATTATTACTATAACGAAAAATTGTCTATGCCGCTGAAGTTCCTTTATCCCCCGGCCGGATGCCGGACAGGTGACCGGTGAGCAACGAGGTACACCGCACGTGGGATTCCACTTAGCAGGCCGATTAGTACGATAGTAGGATTGCGAGGGGTAGGCCATGAAAGAGACCATCCTGGTCACGGGCGGAGCTGGATTTATCGGCTCGAATTTCATCCTCACCTGGATGAAGGCCGCAGGTACACCCGTTGTGAACCTGGACCGGCTTACTTACGCCGGCAATCCAGCCAATCTGGCAGCGCTCCAGTCCGATCCGCGCTACATCTTTGTCCACGGCGATATCTGTGACCCGGAGCTGGTGGCCACTGTGTTGAAAAAGGAGCGGCCGAGGGCGATTGTCCACTTTGCCGCCGAAAGCCACGTGGACCGCTCGATCGCTTCGCCGGAGGCATTCATCCGCACCAATGTGCAGGGAACCTTTGTGCTGCTGGAGCAGGCGCGCACCTACTGGGCTGGCCTGGGCGAAGCCGACCGGACCGCTTTCCGTTTTCTGCATGTATCGACGGATGAGGTCTATGGCACGCTGGGTCCAGACGCCCCGGCGTTCAGCGAGACAACGCCCTACGCGCCGAACAGTCCCTACGCGGCGTCAAAGGCCAGCTCGGATCATCTGGCGCGGGCTTATTTCCACACTTTCGGCCTGCCGGTGCTGACGACGAACTGCTCGAACAATTACGGGCCGTATCAGTTCCCGGAAAAGCTGATTCCGCTTATGATTCTGAACGCGCTCGAAGGCAAGGCTTTGCCGGTCTACGGCGACGGCAAAAACGTGCGCGACTGGCTGTTTGTGGAGGATCATTGCGCAGCGATCCGAACGGTGCTGGAGCGCGGCAGGCCCGGCGAGACCTATAACGTGGGCGGCAACAGCGAGCGGGCGAATATCGACGTAGTGACGACAATCTGTAATCTTGTCGATGAACTGCGTCCACGGGCGGGTGCAGCACCGCGCACTGAACTGATCACGTATGTGCAGGATCGTCCGGGCCATGACCGGCGCTATGCCATCGATGCGTCGAAGATTGCGCGCGAGCTTGGCTGGGAGCCTGCGGAAAAGTTCGAGAGCGGGCTGCGCAAGACCGTCGAGTGGTATCTCGGCAACGGCGAGTGGATCAACAGCGTGCGCACGGGCGCCTATCGCGACTGGATCACGCAAAACTATGCTGCGCGGCAGCAGCTATGAGGTTTGCAGGATGAAGGGCATTATTCTCGCCGGCGGCTCGGGAACCCGGCTCTATCCGGTGACGCATGTCGTGTCCAAGCAGCTTCTGCCGGTCTACAACAAGCCGATGATCTATTACCCGCTCAGTACGCTCATGCTGGCAGGACTGCGCGAGATTCTGATTATCTCTACGCCGCAGGACACGGGCCGCTTTGCCGAATTGCTTGGCGACGGGAGGCGGTGGGGCATTGAGATCAGTTATGCCGTGCAGCCGAGCCCCGACGGGCTGGCACAGGCGTTTCTCATCGGGCGGGAGTTTATTGCCGGTGATCCGAGTGCACTGGTGCTTGGCGACAACATCTTCTACGGGCAGGGATTCTCAAAGCAGCTCCAGGCGGCGGCAAAGCTCAAGGCTGGCGCTACGGTGTTTGCCTATCCGGTAGAGGATCCGGAGCGCTACGGCGTCGTCGAGTTCGATAGCCAGGGCCGCGCGGTGAGCCTGGAAGAGAAACCAAAGCAGCCCAAGTCGCGCTACGCGGTGACCGGGCTCTATTTCTATGACCGCGATGTTGTCTCCATCGCTGAGTCTCTCAAGCCTTCGGCGCGTGGAGAACTGGAGATTACAGACCTCAATCGCCGTTATCTTGAGGCAGGGAAGCTCAATGTGGAGATCATGAGCCGCGGCATGGCCTGGCTTGACACGGGCACACATGAGTCGCTGCTCGAAGCAAGTCTCTTCGTGCACACTATTGAGCGCCGCCAGGGGCTCGACATTGCATGTCCTGAAGAGATTGCTTACCGGTTGGGATTCATCGACGCTGCACAGCTCGAAGCGCTTGCACAGCCAATCGCGAAGAGCGGATACGGGCAGTATCTGCTGGGAATTCTGCGTGAGCCTTACTTTGCAGCGCGGGGAACTGTGCGATGAATGTGGAACCGACCGCACTGCCAGGAGTGCTGCTGATCACGGCAAAGGTCTATAGCGATGAGCGGGGATCGTTCTTTGAAAGTTTCAATCTGCGGCGGATGGCTGAGGCTGGACTGCCAACGAACTGGGCGCAGGATAACTTTTCCATTTCGCGCAGGAATGTGGTGCGCGGCATTCACTATCAGGTGATTCAACCGCAGGGGAAGCTGGTTTCGGCAGCCTATGGAACTGTGCTCGACATTGCGGTGGACCTGCGCAGGAGTTCTCAGACATTCGGCAAACACGTGGCCGTTGAACTCAGCGGCGGCAGCGGCAGAATGCTCTGGATTCCGGAAGGATTCGGGCACGGGTTTCTTGTGCTGAGTGAGTCGGCAGGGTTCACATATAAGGTGACCGATTACTACTCGACTGCAGGCGAACGAACGATTGCGTGGAATGATCCCGATCTGGCGATCCCGTGGCCGGTGAAGGCAGAAGATGCGATCATTTCAGCCAAGGATGCCGCTGGCGTTCCGCTCCGAAACGCACAGATCTTGACGTAGGTCGCGGCGTTGCCATCCTCTTGCCATGGCGGGGCGAAGGCCCAGTGCCGACCTGTTTACAAAGGCCGGGCGTGGTCGATTCCACTCCACGCAGAATGGTATACTCACATGTCGGGTGCGTCCGAAGCACCGTTCTATTTCAATCGCCAGAGGTTCTCATGTCCGGCCACTCGAAATGGGCCACAATCAAGCACAAGAAGGGCGCGCTGGATGCCAAGCGCGGCAAGATTTTCACCCGCCTGATCAAGGAAATTACCATTGCCGCCAAGGGGGGCGGCGATCCCGACGGTAATCCACGTCTGCGTACGGCGATCCTGGCTGCCAAGGCCGAAAACATGCCGGCCGACAACATCAAACGCGCCATCCAGCGCGGCACCGGCGAGCTTGAAGGCGCGACCTACGAGGAGATTTCGTTTGAGGGCTATGGGCCGGGCGGTGTGGCCATCATTATTGAAGTCCTGACGGACAACCGCAATCGTGCGGTGAGCGAAATCCGGCACTGCTTCACCAAGAACGGCGGAAACCTCGGTGAATCCGGCTCGGTGCGGTTCATGTTCTCGAAGAAGGGCCTGATCGCGGTTGAGAAGCCGGCTGCGAGCGAAGAGAAGCTGATGGATATCGTGCTGGAGCACGGCGGCGAGGACCTCAACGACCAGGGCGATACCTGGGAGATCATCACCGATCCCGGCTCGTATGAGGCCGTGTCGACTGCGATCAAGGCTGCGGGTATTCCCACAGTGGCCAGCGAAGTAACGATGATCGCTTCCACTTACACGAAGCTCGAGGGCAATGCTGCGAATCAGATGGTGCGGCTGCTCGAGGCGCTCGAAGACCTTGACGACGTGCAGAACGTTTACTCGAACTTTGACATGGATGCCGAGCAGGTTGAGGCGGCGGGCTGAGCGGACCTTGCAGAGAATCATAAAAGGCCGCCCGGAAGTGGCGGTCTTTTTTTCCGTACACAGATTTTTGAATTGGGGGAACCGAAGCGTTTTGAGTCGAAGCCGATGGTTTGTTCTATTGCTGTGCGCTGCCGGATCGATGCTGGCGGCAGCGAAAACGCCCGCTGGTGCCGATGGCGCGGCTGCGAGTCCCGTAGAGCAGGTGAGTGAGAATCAGAGCTGGGCGTACGAGCCGTTCTTCAACTGGGGCACCGGTGTCGGAGACCGCTCCGATTACAAGTTCGTTTGGAGCGGGTTCGAAGTCGGCAAGGTGATGACACCGGTGATTCGCGCCGGTATGTTCAGCGGCCAGTTTGAGCTTGCGGGGAATATCACGCCGATGTGGCAGGCTTACACACCGCCACCGCATGAGCAGGAGTACACCTGCCAGACCCCCGAAGGCCAGCCAACCACCTGCCTGCTGCCGGTAGGCGGCGGCACATTTCGAGGCGTCAGCATCACGCCGGTTATCTTCCGCTGGAACTTTGCCACGCACTCGCGCAGGATTCAGCCCTGGTTTCAGGCAGCCGGAGGCCTGATCTATACCACGCACAAGTTTCCACCGAATTTCCTAAGCGATAAGACAGAAGGAATCGACGGCGGCACCAGCGTGTGGAACTTTACTCCGCAGGGCGGAGGGGGCATCCATTATTTCCTGCGCGCACGGCGTTCGATTGACATAGGCGTGAATGCGGTGCACATCTCATCTGCGTCGCTGGGCGACCGCAACCCTGGTGTCAACGCCAGCATACAGATTCAGGTGGGATATACGTTCTGGAAGTAGAGAAGCCTACGGTACTGCGGTGCGTATGCAGGTAGAGACAGGGTTATGAGCAGGCCAGTCATCGAGTGTGTTCCCAACTTTTCTGAAGGAACCGATGTGCGCAAGGTTGAGGCGATCGTCTCCGCCATGCAAGCGCCCGAGGTGCACCTGCTTGACTGGTCGATGGACACCGACCACAACCGCTCGGTGGTGACGATTGCCGGGCCTCCGGCGGCAGTGGTGGAGGCGGCGGTGCGCGGCGTTGGCAAAGCTGTTGAACTGATCGACCTGACGCGGCAGCAGGGCGTGCACCCGCGGATCGGAGCTGCGGATGTGATTCCGTTTGTTCCGGTTTCGGGCGTCCGGCTGGAGCAGTGCGTCATGCTGGCCCGGCAGGCGGGCCTCGAAATCTGGCGGCGGTTTGGCGTGCCGGTGTTTTTCTATGAGGCAGCCGCGGCACGCCCAGACCGCGCCAACCTGGAAGATGTGCGCCGCGGCCAGTTCGAGGGACTACGCGAGGCAGTGAGCCGCGACCCCTCGCGCCGGCCCGACCTGGGCGGTCCTGGGTTGCATCCGACTGCGGGAGCCTGCGCAGTGGGTGCGCGTAAGTTCCTGGTGGCCTACAACATCTACTTCGACTCGCCGGATGTGGCGCTGGTGCGCTCCATTGCGAGGGAGATCCGCGCCGCATCGGGCGGTCTCAAGGGCGTAAAGGCCATGGGCGTTCTGGCGCACGGGCGAGCACAGCTTTCCATGAACATTACCGACTTCGAGGCCATGCCCATCTCGAAGGTCTACCGGAAGGTGCAAAGCCTGGCTGTCCGGTATAAGGCGCAGATTGCCGAGGGCGAAATTATTGGCCTGATTCCTGAGGCTGCATGTGAGCGGGAAAGCGACTGGATGCGTCAATTAAGCAGGTTTGATCCGCAGACGAAGATACTCGAGCGTCGGCTCGGCACTTCGCTCAAGTGGCCGGGTGAAGCATAAGCCGACCGCAGCCCGGAACTCGAACGCGGGTACAATAAAAGGATCGGATGTGTGGCGTTTTTGTGCAGCACGGACGCTTGAGGATGGCCCGATGCCTGGCGCAGCCGCCCACTGGAGGACGAATTTGTTCAAGGCAATTTTGAGGTTTTCCGTGGCACCCTTACTGGCTGGGGCAGCTACTTTCGCGTCAGCAGCGCAGCTCTCAACAGATGCGCGCTCAGCGGTTCCGCACGATGTGCAGCAGCTCGTTGTGATTGACTACCGCGCCATGCAGGACTCGGCTTCAGCCATGGACCTGCGTAACCGCGTGATGCCACCCGAACTCAGGCAGTTCGACGAGGCGCTGCAGAAGTCGGGCCTGAACGACAATCACGACGTGGACGAACTGGCATTTGCGCTTTTCCGGGCTGCGTCTGACAGTGACTCGCTCGAGACGGTGGGTATTGCGCAGGGTCAGTTCGATGTACAGGGCGTGCTGGCAAATTTCCGCAAGAACAAGGTCAAGCCAACGGTTCTCCGCAGCAACAGCATCTATCCCATGACCAAGGCCGGCATGGTGCTGTGCTTTGTCGATCCCTCCACGATGATCTTTGGAGACAAGGAGGCGGTGACCAAGGCTCTGGATGCACGCGATGGCATTGCGTCGAGCATGCTCACCAACTCACCGATGATGTCTGCCATGCAGAGCGTGGATACCAACCCACTGTGGAGCATTCTCGACGAGAAGGGAACTCAGACCATGCTGCGCCAGCTTCTGGGGCAGGCCGGTTCGGTTTCGGACTTCGAGCAGGTGAGCAAGCGGCTGCAAACTTCGTGGTACTCGATGGACTTCGGGCACGGCGTCAAGTTCGACCTGACCATCGCTACCGGCGACCCATTCACAGCGGCTACGCTTTCCTCGCTCATGACCGCAGCGGTTACGGTGCGTAAGATGAGCAGCACCGACGCCGAAAAGACTGCACTGAACGATACCGCCATCTCGGCAAGCGCCGGGCAGCTGAATATCGCTTTTGCCAGCACTGACGGCGAGTTTAGCAGCCTGCTGCATTCACCGCTCTTCCAGAGCGTGGTTCGATGACCATTCCATAAGAAATCTGTGCCCGCGGGACGCCCTGAAAAGCGGCGCCCAGTGGGCCCTAAGCCTCAGATTTCCACTACTTTCAACGCGGGCTATCTATTTTCATCTTCTGTACATCTTTTCTTAGCAAAATGGTAACGATTGCCACCTATTTTGATTCTTGTAGGCAACCGCACGGGAGGAGCCGCTGCTGTCTCTCCAGCAGAATGTGCTTGACAGGCCTGTTTTGGTTCTTTTAGGGTCTGTGACGCAAGCGTTTGCCCGGCCGATGCTTTGCGGCAAGCAAATGTGCATATGCTGCGCCCCTGGAGGATGGTCCTCGAATCCATCCCCGATGAACGTCGCAGCCTTTGATCGAAGGGATTGCTGTTCTTTGAACGGTTGAAGACGGACTCCGGTCGGATGTCCGGGATGTACTAAGTACAATTCGCCGTTCTTACATGCTTCAGCGCGCACGCAACAGGCCTTTGCGCAGGCCCCCAACCGCAGGATGGATTACAAGTCTTTGGTGCTGTCGCCTGAAAGTGTACGTGGCGTCAACGCGAGGACGCACGAGTATAGTAGCCGTCGATGCTCACGTGTGCATTGGCGCAGGAATCCCGTTTCCGCACCCCTCGGAGCGGCTCCGGCAGTCAGGGACCGCTGAAATGAGGCCATTGGCAACACAGAAAGGAACGCAGAGAGATGTTCAGATCAAATTTTTTCAAGAGGCATATCGGCGCAATCGCAGTTCTGGTTTTAAGCCTGTTTGCGGGCCACCTGGCTTTCGGACAGTTTGAAACCGCCTCAGTGCTCGGCTTTGTGCGCGACAGCACGGGGGCAGCAATTCCCGGAGCCAACGTCACATTGACTAACATTGCCACCAGCCAGCAAGTGACAGTAACTTCAGATGCCCAGGGCCAGTATGAGTTCACCAGCGTCCGTGTAGGCAGCTACAGGATTTCAGGCACTGCCGCTGGATTCAGCGAAACCGTCACCGAGTCTTTCACTGTGCAGGTGAACGCTCGTCAACGCGTGGATGTGACATTGAAGCCCGGCGCAGCTACTACGACGGTTACGGTAACCGGCGCTGCGGCCCTGCTGAACACGGAAGACAGCGAGCGCGGCCAGATTATCTCGCAGCATGATGTCAACAATCTGCCGCTGAACGGACGCGCCTATGCCGACCTCGCCATGCTGACGCCTGGCGTCCGCGCCAACAATCTGGAGAATCAGTCCGTAACCAGCCGCGATGCCTCCTACAACGTGAATGGGCAGCGCAGCGAGTTCAACAACTTCCTCCTCGACGGTCTGGATAACAACGCCTACGCAACTTCGAACCAGAGCTTTTCGAACCAGTCCATTCAGCCCTCCCCCGACGCCATCAGCGAGTTCCGCGTGGAGACCGATAACTACAGCGCTGAGTATGGCCGCGCGTCCGGCGCGGTCTTCAACGTGAGTATCAACAGCGGCACTAACCATCTGCACGGCAAACTCTGGGAGTACAACCGCAATACGAAGTTCAACGCAATTGGACCCTTTACACCGCCTACTAACGTGCTCACAGGCAAGGCCGTGAAGCCGGTTCTGGTCAAGAACCAGTTTGGCGCCTCCATCGGCGGCCCCATGCCGATCTGGAAGGGCAAGATCTTCTACTTCGGCGACTACGAAGGCAACCGTCAGGTGCAAGGTCAGTACTCGGCATCGACGGTACCCAACGCGAATCAGCGCCAGGGCATCTTCACCGACACGAACGGCAATCCCGTCTCTTTGCACAATCCGCTGACCGGCGCAGTCTATGCGAACGGCGTAGTGCCACAGTCGGACTGGGGTTCTCTGGCCAAGCTGGTTATTCCGGCCTTGCCGGCTCCGAATGTCTCGGGCGCCTTTTCCAACAACCTTGTCGATGTACCCAAAGCAAACTTTGAGGACAACAAGGCTGACGCTCGCTTCGACTTCTTCCCGAATGAACGCACCACAGCTTTCTTCCGCTGGAGCATTCACCACGGCAACATCGTGGACGCTGAGGCTATCACGGGACCTGCGGGCGGTAACGGCAACGGCACCATCCACGATTACAACAAGCAGATTGCGGCGGGTTATACCTTCACCTTCAGCCAGACCTCGATTCTGGATGCACGCGTTGGCTTCACCTGGACACTCGGCGGCAAGACGCCCTACGGTCTTGGCCAGCCCAGCCTGCTGGTGCAAGCCGGCATTCCTGGCCTGCCGACCAGCCCGCTCGTCTCCCGCTCGCTCAATGTGCAGAGTGTAAGCACGTTCTCGCAGTTCGGCGCACAGGGCAGCAATCCGCAGTTCCAGAACCCCTTCGTCATCGACCCCAAGGTTAACTACACCAAGCTTCTGGGCCGTCACAGCCTTAAGATCGGCTATGAGTTCATGGCGATCAACACGGAGATTGACGACTTTAACCCTGTCTACGGCCAGGACAACTATGGCGGTGGATTCAGCGCAGGCGCATCCAATGCGGCCGCCGGCAGCTACAACTCGAACAGCGACGCTGGAATCAAAGAGGCAGCTTTTCTGTCGGACTTTCTGGTGGGCGCGCGCAGCGCATATCAGCTGAACAACTTCAGAATCGTCAACTACCATCAGCAGATGAACTTCGGTTATATCCAGGATGACTTCAAGTTTAACCGCAAACTCACGATCAATGCCGGTCTGCGCTATGAGCTGGTAACACCGCAGTGGGTCGACGGCAATCACCTGGCCAACTACGATCCGGCTACGAACACGCTGATCCAGGCCAAAAGTGGCAACGTCTCTGACCGCGCTCTTGTCAACATGCCGAAGCTCGGCTTTGCGCCTCGCTTCGGCTTCTCCTACGGAGCGACCGATAAGATCGTCATCCGCGGTGGCTACGGAATCAGCTTCGATCAGTTCAACCGCGAGGGCGGCGAAAACCTGCTCGCCTATAACGGACCCTACATCGTGAACTCGGCGATCACAAACGTGATCACCAATCCGATCTGCGCCAGCGGCGTGCAGAACACTTCCTGCTTCAGCCCGACCTCGCAGGGTTATAACCCCAACTTCGTCAGTGCAGCGGGATTCAGCACGGCGCTGGCGCAGACCCGCTACATCCCCAAGAACATCGCTACCGGCTACGTGCAGTCGTGGCACTTCGGCTTGCAGCGCAAGCTGAGCGAGAACACGCTGCTCGATGTTTCCTATGTGGGCGAGCATGGCGTGCACATCTGGGTGCTGGACGACATCAACCAGGCTCCCACCAACACGCCTTCTGCAACCTGCAGCAATACAGTCAACACGGGCTGCATTCCGCTGCTTAACCGGCGTCCTTTGCTGGGCTTCACCGGCATCGAAGGTTCGTCGAATGCCGGTATGCTGATCTACCACGGCGGCCAGGTTCGCCTGGAGCATCGTTACTCGGGTGGACTCTATCTACTGGATGCCTTCTCCTATTCGCGGGCTATCGACAACGCATCGGGTCACCTGGATACACCGAATGGCGACAACTCGCGCGTGAATCTGGCCAACCTGAGAGGCGAGCGTAGCCAGTCGGCGTATAACCAACCGCTCAACAACACGCTGACGGCCATCTGGGATCTGCCTTACGGCCGCGGTCGCCACTTTGGTTCTGGTGCGAATCGTGCAATGCAACTTATTGCCGGCGGATGGCAGATTACGGCCATCGAGACGGCCACCAGCGGCCAGCCCGTCAACCTCACCTGGTCTGAGCCGTCGCAGTTTGACGTAAGCGACCTGCTGTCGTACCGGCCCAACGTCTCCGGCGATCCCAAGTCGCCGCGCGGACTGTGGGTCAAGACGGCCACGTCTCTAAAGGGATACCTGAGCACCGCTACGGTATCGTTGCCCACGGATATTACGCACCCCTACGGCAATGCGGGCAGGAACTCGTTCCGCGACAACCCCTATTACTCAACCAACCTTGGTCTGCACAAGCTCTTCCAGCTGTGGAGCGAGGACTCCAACATCGATTTCCGCGTGGAGGCCTTCAACGCCTTCAACAACGTAAACTACACCGCGCCCGACGCCAACCGCTCCGATGGCGGATTCGGCTCGATCACCGGTTACTTCCCGCCGCGCCAGGTTCAGTTGGCGATGAAGCTGAACTTCTAAACAAATAACGGAGATACAACGACGGGCCTGTTCCTTTAAAGGGGCGGGCCCGTTGCTTTTGTGGCTTGAATGAGTTGAGCGTCCGGGTGTTTGAGCGCCGGCTGATTATGGCTTCGACTTGAATGCGGGCTGGAACTCGACTTTTGCGTTCGGCAGCAGAAGGATCTGCAGCCTGCCTTCCTGACCCTGATCGAGTGCAGGGCCGGTAGCGCTGGCAGTCTTGCCATCGGCCTGCGTGTACTGGATTTTGATGGGGCCGCTGCCCTGTATCTGAAACCGATAGTGGAAGTCAGCGCCGGATGCGATAGCGTCAGTTCCGAAGCTCGCGTTTGGATAGTCGACTTCGAGCAGCTTGACCGCGCCACCGCTGCGATTCTGGATGGTTGTGTCGATGTGATACGAGTGGCAGCCTGCGAGTGCGGCCAGAGAAGCGGCGGCCAGCAGGCCCGTGCAGATACGTCTGCAGATCATTTTTTCTCCACATCGCCGGCTGCGAAACCGGCAGGCGAAGAGGCTTCGCCGAGGCGCTCTTCCAGCTTGTTCACGCGTTTCATCAGCTCCGGCAGCCGCTGAAAGATGGCAACCGCGCGCAGCCAGAGCCGGTTGTCGAAGCCCGGCGAACCGGAGATCATTTTGCCTGCCGGAATATCATGCGAGACGCCGGTCTGGGCTGTGAGAATTGCACCGTCGCCTACAGTGCAGTGGCCAGCCACGCCCACCTGGCCGGCGAGGATTGCGTTGCTGCCAACCTCCGACGAGCCTGCGAGACCGGTCTGCGCGCATAGCAGAGTGTTCTGGCCAACACGCGATCCGTGGCCCACCTGCACAAGGTTGTCGATCTTTGTTCCGTCGCCGATTTCGGTTGCGCCGACAGTAGCGCGATCGACGCATGCGTTGGCCTGCACGTCGACGCGACTGCCGATGCGCACCGGGCCCGACTGCGGAATCTTCTCCCACTCGCCCGCGTCGTTTTTCGCAAAGCCGAAGCCGTCTGCGCCGACGATTGCGCCGTTCTCCAGAGTGACGTGATCGCCGAGCACGCAGTTCTCGCGCACAACTGCGTGCGCGTGCGCAAAGAAGTGGCTGCCTGTCTGCACGCCGGGGTAGAGAACCACATGGGGTAGAAGCGTGGCGTGCGGGCCAAGTTTTACGCCAGCGCTCACGACTGCATAGGCGCCAATGTGCGCACCTTCACCAATCTCCGCTGTGGGATCGATGACTGCCGCAGGATGAATGCCGGGCGGGTATGCAGGCGGCTGATAGAAGAGCGCGAGTGCGCGTGAGAACGCGTAATAAGGATTCCGGATGCGCAGCGTCGCGGTTTCAATTTCCTGAAAGCCGGGATCGACTACAACTGCTGCGGCGCGCGTGGTGCGCGCTAGGCCAGCATAGCGCGGATTGGCGACAAAGGTGATCTCGGATGGGCCGGCCTCTTCAATACCTTTGACGCCGGTGATTTCGATCTCCGCGTTGCCGCGCAACTCTGCGCCCAGCCGGCTTGCCAGTTCGCCTAACTTCATCGAGAAAATTGTACCGGAATGCACTCGGATCTAGTGCGCGCCTTCGGGCTCGACAGCGATTGCCGGAATGTTGTCGGGCGTCGACAGCGGCGCCTGCAGCGTGCTGGCGCCCATCTGAGTGGTGCGCAGGACGGAACCGGGGACAATGCCGAGCACCAGCGTTGCCCCGAGGGCGAGCAGTAAAGCCGCACCAACCGCTACGCCAACGTCGGCTTTTGGCGGCACGATCTGATCGGCTGTGGGCTTTTGCGCCGAGACCAGCGCGAGGCGCAGATAATACGCCGCGGCAATGCCAGAGTTGAGCAGGCCGATGATGGCCAGCGCGATGGCGCCGTTATCGACGGCCGCGGTGAAGGAATAGAATTTGCCGAAGAATCCGCCGGTGAAGGGAATGCCCACGAGCGAGACAAGGAAGAAGATGAGCAGACTGCCCAGCAACGGCGAGCGGTAGAGGAGGCCGCGGAAGTCGTCGATGAGCGGAAGCTTTTCGTCGTAGCCGCTGACGAGTGTGACCACGGCGAATGCGCCAACGTTCATGGCTGCATAGGCAGCTATGTAGAAGCTAGCTGCAGCGATGCCGACTGTGCCGACGTTTGCGAAAGCGGCCAATAGATAGCCTGCATGCGCGATAGACGAGTATGCCAGCATGCGCTTTACATTCTGCTGGCGCAGCGCGGCCAGGTTGCCCACGGTCATGGAGAGCACGGCAATCACCCAGAGCAGCGGCGTGGAAAAACCGCGCATGGATGGGAAGGCCTCATAGACTATGCGCAGCAACAGTGCGAAGGCTGCGGCTTTAGGCGCGGTGGAAAGCAGCGCGACTACCGGCGTGGGCGCGCCTTCGTAGACATCGGGCGTCCAAACATGGAAGGGCGCAGCCGAGACCTTGAAGAGCACGCCGACCAGAATCATTGCCAATGCGGCGATAACAAGCGTCTGGTTGCCGGCAGCGGGTATGCGCTGCGCAAGCTCATAGAGCTGCGTGGTCCCGGTCGCTCCATAGGCCATGGCAATGCCGTAGAGCAGAAAGGCCGTGGCGAAGGAGCCGAGCAGAAAATACTTGATGGCGGCCTCAGGCCCTTTGCCCGTCTGCTTGCGATAGCCAGCCAGAATATAGGTGGAGATGGAGGAGATTTCGAGCGCGATAAAGACTACGAGCAGTTCGACTGCTGATGTGAGCAGACACATGCCTACCGCGCCAAAGACGACGAGAGCGTAGAACTCGCCCTGATGATGCGTGTCGACGGGCAGCGTGTCATAGCACAGCAACAGCACCACCAGCACGATGGCGCAGATGAGCACATGGAAGAAAACGGTGAAGACGCTGGTCTCGACGGTACCGAAGAAAGCCGTGCCTTCCGGCAGCGAGAGCTGCCAGATGCTGGCCACATAGGCAAGGGTGGTTCCGAGTGCGGCGACGATGCCCAGAGGGCGGCGCGTCCAGCCGGGCTTGAGCGAGGCGTCGATCATCATGACGGCAACGCCGGTGAGCGTGAGGATCACCTCGGGAAGGATGCGGTCGATGTTGGGAACTGGATTCACCGCTGGCCCTCCACTGGAAGCGAAGTCGAAGCTGCGGAAGGTGCCTGATAAATCAAAATTAGCCGCGACTGCTCAGCGGTCTGCGGGGGATGCACGCCGGTCTGGATTGTGTTGGTCCAAAAGGAAGGCGCTACACCCATCACCAGCATGAGGACGACGAGCGGCGTTAGAATGGCCAGTTCGCCAAAGTGCAGATCGTCTGCGGGTCTGGAAGCGGTCTGCGAATTCTCAGAGCCGTAGAAGAGCCGCTGTATGAGCCAGAGCATGTAGGCAGCGCCGAGGATCACGCCCACGGCGGCGGCGATTGCCCATCCGCGGCTTACGCCTGTGAATGTGCTCGAGAGAATGGTGAACTCGCCAACGAAGCCGCTGAGCAACGGCAAACCAACCATGGCAAGCGAGGCGATGACGAAGAATGTAGCTGTACGCGGCAGCCTGGAAGCAAGCCCGCCGTAGGAGGCTATCGTCGAAGTTGCGTAGCGGACTTCAAGAGCGCCCAGCAACAGGAACAACGCCGCATCGACTACGCCGTGCGACAGGATTTGATACACGCCGCCGCTCCAGCCAGTGAAGGTGAGTCCATAGATGGCCAGCACGATCAGGCTCAGATGGCTCACAGCGGCAAAGGCCATCAATCGCCAGAAGTCGCGCTGCACAAGAGCGAGGCATGCGCCATATAGAACGCCTATGACGGCGAGAGCGATCAGAAGTGGAGCGAACTCGCGAGCCTGCGCAGGGAAGAGCCCGATATGGAAACGCAGCATGGAGTAGAGGCCGAGCTTGCCGGCTACCACCATCGCCAGCGCTACGGGCGCTTCGCTGAATGTGTCGGCGATCCAGCCATGGAGCGGAAAGACCGGCACCTTGACCGCAAATGCGAAGAGAAACGCGAGCGCCACCCAGCACAACGAACCGGCAGGCAGCGTTTGATGCGCGAGCGCGTATTGCAGATGAACAAAGTTGAAGCTGCCCAGACGCGTGTAGAGCCACAGGATGGCCACAAGCAGCGGCGCAGAGGGAATGAAGGTGAAGAGGAAGAACTTGAGCGCAGCTTTGGGGCCGTCCTTGCGGCCGTACATGGCGATGAGAATTGCCATCGGCACCAGCGAGAGTTCCCAGAAACCGTAGTAGAGCATCAGGTCGAGCGAGACGAAGACGCCGAACATCGCCGTCTGCTGCACGAGGAAGAGCGAGTAGAAGATCTTGCGGCGCTCCCTGATCGCGTTCCAGCTTGCCAGCACGCCGACAGGCGCAAGCAGGCCAACGAGAACCACAAGCCAGAGGCTCAGGCCGTCAACGCCTACGTGATAGAAGATCGCGGGATCGCTGATCCACTCGCGGTTGATCTCGAACTGGAAGCCATCCGCACCGGCGATGAAGTGCGCGGGCAGATGCAGCGTAAGCACGAAGCTGAAGAACGTGGTGAGCAGCGCGATCCAGTTGGGCAGCTTTGCGCGATCCGGCACAAGCGCAACCAGTATCGCTCCCGCTAGCGGAACCAGCAGGATGAGCGTGAGAATTGATTGGTCGATAGCGGTCATGTTCTCAGTGCCCAACTCCGTGTATACCGCCGGGCAGAATGTTGAGGTAGATGACGCCGTGCTGCCTGGCCACGACGAGTGCAAAGATCAGGATGACTGCTGCGCCCGCGGTCAGCCACGCGGCATAGGAGCGCAGATTGCCTGACTGCCAGCGCTGCAGAATCGCGCCGCTCAGCATGGCAATGCCGCCGAGCAGCCAAGCGAGGCCTCCCAGCACAACCCAGTCGATGAAGCCCTCAAGCAGCCAGCGCGAACCAGCAAGCAGCGGCTTCACAAACAGCGCGCCATAGATTTCGTCGACGTAATATTTGTTGGCCAGCAGATTGTATGCGCCGGGCATGGACGCGGCGAGAGCTGCAGGGCGCTCCGGCTTCTGGCGGTAGTATGCATCGGCGATATACCAGCCAATGAGTGCGACGAGGACAGCAGCGCCGCTCAAGATCCATTCGAGATGCGGAATGGAGGATTCGGTGGAATAGGCGCCAACTGAAGGAGCGAGAAATGCGCCGAATTTTTCAATGCCGATCCATCCGCCACCGATGGAGAGAAGCGCGAGAATTACCAGCGGGCCGAGCATGGACCACGGGCTCTCATGCGGATGCGCATCGTGCGAGCGGGTTTCGCCCATGAAGGTCATGTACCAGAGGCGGAACATGTAGAGCGAAGTAAGCAGCGCTGTAACCAGGCCGACGAACCAGAGAATCTCGCCGCCGGTGCCTTGCACAAATGCAGCGTAGAGAATCGCGTCTTTGGAGAAGAACGCGGCCAGAGGCGGGAATCCGGCGATAGCGAAGACAGCCGCGGTCATGGTCCAGAAGGTGATGGGAATTTTTTTGCGCAGGCCACCCATCTTGCGCATGTCCTGCTCGTCGCCCATGGCGTGGATTACCGAACCCGCGGCGAGGAAGAGCAGCGCCTTGAAGAAGGCATGCGTCATGAGGTGGAAGATCGCCGCCGAATAAGCCGCAACGCCACAACCGAGGAACATGTAGCCAAGCTGCGATATGGTGGAGTAGGCCAGCACGCGCTTGATGTCGTTCTGCACGAGACCCATGGTTGCGGCAAAGAGAGCAGTGGCCGCGCCGACGATGGCGACCACGCTCAGCGCGAAGGGCGAACGGTCGAAGAGAAAGTGCGTGCGCGCGATCATGTACACGCCGGCGGTGACCATGGTGGCCGCGTGGATGAGCGCAGAGACCGGCGTGGGGCCTTCCATCGCGTCGGGCAGCCAGACGTAGAGCGGAAGCTGCGCGCTCTTGCCGGTCGCGCCTACGAGCAGGCAGAGCGCCGTAGCGGTCAGAACGCCGCCGGTCCATGCGGGGCTGGCGGCAAGCTTTGCTGCAATTTCGCTGAAGGTGAGCGTGCCGAAGTTGGCGAGCAGCAGAAAGATTCCGATCAGGAATCCGAAGTCGCCAATGCGGTTGACGACGAACGCTTTTCTGCCCGCGTCTGCTGCGGACTTCTTCGTAAACCAGAAGCCGATGAGCAGGTACGACGCGAGACCCACGCCCTCCCAGCCAACGAACATGAGCAGCACGTTGCCGGCGAGGACCAGTGTGGTCATGAAGAAGAGGAAGAGGTTCAGGTAGGCAAAGAAGCGCCAGTAGCCCTTGTCATGGGCCATGTAGCCAACGGAGTAGATGTGGATGAGGAAACCTACGCCGGTGATGATGAGCAGCATCACGAGGGAAAGATGATCGAGGACGAAGGTGAAGTCTACGTGCAGCGAGCCGATGTTGAACCACGGGTTCGGGCAGGTTTCAGTGATGGTCTGAAATGCCGGAATGAGCGCGCTGCCAAAGTAGCCAAATGTTTTGGAGAGAACAACGGCAAATGATCCCAGCGGCGCGAGCAGAGCCACCGTGGTTACCAGCCACTTGGGCAGCCGCGCGCCGAGGATTCCATTGATGAGGAATCCCGCGAAGGGGAGAAGCGGAATGAGCCAGAGATGGAGTGGCGCGTTCATAGTTTCATCAGGTCGATGCGGTCGACGGCCAGCGTTGCGCGTGCGCGGAAGACGGCAATAATAATGGCCAGGCCCACGGCTGCTTCAGCCGCGGCCACCATCATCACGAAGAAGACAAAGATCTGGCCTTTCACCTCGTGCCACTGGTGCGCGAAGGTCACAAACGAGAGATTCACGCCGTTGAGCATGAGCTCAATGGACATGAAGACGGTAATGAGATTGCGCTTGAGAATGAAGCCGACTACTCCGAGCGAGAACAGCGCCGCGCTGAGCAGCAGATACCACGAGAGAGGAACTTCCTGGTGGAGAAAGCTCACTTGGCGGCCGTCCCTTCTCCATCGCCATGACGAGCCAGCGCAACCGCGCCGAGGATAGCGATGAGGATCAGCACCGAAGTGACTTCAAAGGGCAACAGCAATTGATGGAACAGCACGCCGCTCAGCTCTTCCATGGTGGTGAGGCCCTGGCTGATCGCCGCTCCGCCCAGGCCCTGGATGTGCAGGATGATGGTGGTCAGCACAGCGAGCAGCGCCACAACGGCGGGCAGTCCGATGGCGCGGGCTGCACGGCTGCCGAGCGTGCGCTCTTCACGCCCCGCATTGAGCAGCATGACCACAAAGACGAACAGCACCATGATGGCGCCGGAGTAGACGATGATCTGCGCGGCTGCCAGGAACTCCGCGCCGAGCAGCAGGTAAAGCACCGCCAGTGAGGTCATCACCACAATCAGCGACAGAGCGCTGTTGATGGGATGAGTCTGCAGCAGGAGGTTGATGGCTCCAGCAAGGCAGAATCCGGCAAAAAGAAGAAACAGGATCAGGTGCATCGTTCCGCCGCTTATGGGCTTAAACCGGCTCAAGACAACCGGCGAGTTGGCATTTCATGCGATTCGGTTCGGGCAAATCCTCTCCGATTGTAAATGACCGCCGTACGTAAAAATTGTGATTAGCGATACGCGAGCCACAGGCTGGTTCCGATGATGTTGAGAATCGCCAGCGGCATCAGGTAACGCCATCCGAAGTTCATCAGTTGGTCATAGCGGAAGCGCGGCAGCGTTCCGCGCACCCACACGTAGAGAAACAGGAAGCAGAAGACCTTGGCCACAAACCAGAAGACCGAGAGCAGTGCATTGACGAAGTTGTTTTCAACCGGCCCAAGCAGGTTGCCCCAGGGGCTGGTCCAGCCGCCGAGGAAGAGCAGCGTGGCCACGCAGCCCACAGTGATCATGTTGGCGTACTCGGCCATGAAGAACATGGCAAACTTCATGGAGCTGTACTCGGTGTGATAGCCGCCGGTCAGCTCGCTTTCTGCCTCGGGCAGATCGAAGGGTGCGCGGTTGGTTTCGGCGTAGGCCGCCATGAGGTAGATGAAGAAGGCGATGAACTGCAGGCCGCCGAAGATGTTCCAGGTGGCGATGCCTTTCTCCGCCTGCTGCTCGACGATGACGCGCAGGTTGAGAGAGCCGGCGCGCAGCACTACGCCCACCAGCGAGAGGCCCAGCGCAAGCTCGTAGCTGATCAACTGCGCTGAAGAACGCAACGATCCGAGCAGCGAGTACTTGTTGTTCGAAGACCATCCGGCGAGGGCAATGCCGTAAACGCCAATCGAGGTGATGCCCAGAATCACCAGCAGGCCGATGTTGATATTGGAGATTTCAAAGAGATCGAAGCTGCCCGGACCCGCGTTGGGTTCGCCAAAGGGAATGACGGCGATGGAGATGAGCGCGCAGGCCAGCGAGATGAGCGGCGCCAGCAGATAGAGCGGCTTGTAGACCGATGCGGGAATCAGGTCTTCTTTCAGGAAGTTTTTGGCGCCGTCAACCAGCGGCTGCAACAGGCCGAACGGGCCCACGCGGCTGGGTCCCCAGCGGTTCTGGATGCGGCCTACCAGCTTGCGCTCCAACAGCACCGTGTAGGCGACGCCCAGGAGCAGAACGACGGTCACGACAATGACCTTGAGCAGGCTCCACAGCAAAAATTGAAGGAATGTTACGTGCATTGACCTTTTCCCGTTGCGCTTATTTCAGCGTCTGTCAGTCCGCCGCGGTTTCAGCGAGTTCGGTTGCCTGATGCTTTTCAAGATCGGCCAGGCCCGTGCTGTAACGGCCCAGCGTTGCCGAGGTGAAGAGTGTGTCGTGCGCGGGAACGATGCACTCAGCGCCGGCCAGCGCCGCGACGGGCACAAATCCCGGCGACGAGCCCGGCTCAGTAGCCGTGTCGTTTCCAGCAAAAAGATTGAGACGGTCAAGCTTATAGCCCGGCACAAGCCGCTCGATTTCGTCTAGGACGGCAAGAGGATCGAAGGGGCTGAGTCTGGGCTCGAGTCCGTTGGCTTCAAGCCATACGCTGTGGCGGTCAGCCTCCCCCGCCTGCGCGCCACGCGACTGGCCAAGGTCGGCGCTCATGCCGCGCTTGCCAAAGGGAACCAGCGTGCTGACATCCACGCCCATGCCGCCCGCGAGCCGGACCAGGATTTCGAAGTCGGACTTCACGCCGGGCCGGTCCGCGGCCTTGCGCACCATCTGCACGTCGCCATAGGTGTTGGTGACGGTGCCGGATTTTTCGTAGAGGCTTGCGGCAGGGAAGACTACATCGGCGAGCGCAGCCGTCTCGGTCAGAAAAAGATCCTGCACCACGACAAAGGTGTTCTTGAGATCGCCCGGATTGATGCCTAGCCACGAGACGGGATTTGCGCCGACGACGAGCAGGGCGCCTAATTCGCCTTTAGCTGCGGACTCGATCATCTGTGGCAGCGCTTTGCCCGCAGCTGCGAGCAGCCCTGCATACTCAGAGAATGCACCCGGAGCAGATAGCGGCACATAGCCAGGCAGCAGGTCGGGGAAGAGGCCCATATCCGCAGCACCGCGGGCATTCGCGTGATCGCCGAGATAGGCAAACCGGACAGAATCGGGGTTTGGCCCGCGTTTCAATCCCCAGGCGACCAGATTTTCTACTGTATCGCCGCGGAACTCTTCGCCGAAGATGACGACGAGCGATTCTTCGGCAAGAATGGCCTTGCTGAAATCGGACTGACCGGATTCGAGAAAAGCGGCGAGGTCTTTGTACCCGCCCGCAGGAATTTCCTGCGAGAGCCTGGCCTGGCGCTCGAGCTTGATGGCCTTCGTATTGGCGATGTAAAGCCGCGCGCGGTTGAGGCGCACGTTGGTGCGCAGGTGCCACGCCAGCAATGGGTGCTCTTCGGTTGGATTGCCGCCGATGAGCAGAATCGCGGGCGCGGATGCGATTTCGCGCAGGCTCGCCGTTTTGCCGGTGTGCCCGGCCAGTGCGCGCGCGAAGGCTGCATAGTCGGTGCTGCGTTCGTGGTCGATGTTGTTGGTGCCAAGTACAGTGCGTGCAAATTTCTGGAGAAGATAATTCTCTTCGTTGGTTGTGCGGTTGGAGCCGATGACGCCGATGGATGCGCCGCCCTTGCTGTCGCGAATCTCTTTGAGCCGCTTGGCGGCATAACGCAGCGCGTGATCCCAGGTGGCCGGCTCCAGCGCGCCGGCGCTGTTGCGCACCAGCGGTTTCGTCAGCCGCTCCTCGCTGCCTACGAAGTCGAAGCCGAAGCGGCCCTTGGCGCAGAGAAAGTCACCGTTGATGCCGCTCTTGTCGCGGTTATCGGCGCGCACGATGGCTGCGCCGTCCTCATGCTGGCGAACACCGAGCGTCACCTTGCAGCCATCCGCGCAGTGCGTGCACACGGTGGACACGTGGTTCATCTCCCACGGCCGAGTCTTGTAGCGGTAGCTGCCGCTGGTGAGCGCGCCCACCGGGCAGACGTCGATGCACATGCCGCACTGCTCGCAATCGAGCTGATTTTCGCCGTTGGGCGCGATGACCGAGTGCGCGCCGCGATTCTGCACGCCTAGCGCCCACACATCCATGCCCTCGCCGCACATGCGGATGCAGCGGTAACAGAGAATGCAGCGCGGACGATCATAGAAGACCGCCGGCGACCACTGCTGCTCTTCGCGATGCTGCTTTGCCTCGGCGTAGAGGCTTTCGCCCGCGCCGTACTTGAAGGTCATGTCCTGCAGCTCGCACTCGCCGCCCGCGTCGCACACCGGGCAGTCAAGCGGATGGTTGCCGAGCAGCAGTTGAATCGTGGCCTTGCGTGCCTGCGCAATCTCGGGTGATTCGGTGATGAAGACCTGGCCCTCGGCGACGGTGGTGGTGCAGGCCGTCTGCAGCTTGGGCACCTTTTCCTGGCGCACGACACACATGCGGCAGGCTGCCTGCAGGCTCAGGCCGGGATAGTAGCAGAACGCGGGAATCTCGATGCCGGCCTTGCGGCACGCATCGATCAGCAGCGTTCCCGCAGGCGCCGTGAGCGTTTTTCCATCGACTGTAAAAGTTACGTCAGGCATTTTTCACTCAAAATTCTGGAGCGCGGAATATCCCCAATGGAACCCGACAACTCCTCGGCGATCTAAAACGTCCCATTTGAAAGTTAGCCTATCTACATCCCCATCATCATCGCGAATGGAGGTTTCACAGGTTACAAGCATTCCATCAGAACCTTTAGTCGAACTGAACCAGTTAGGGTTTCTTTCGCTACCATTCCAAGTTGCCTGACCTGACCATTGACAGGGTTGCGTAGTAACAAGTTTTTCCAAAAAATCAGATGCAAGTTGATCTCGCATTTCCTGCGATCCCACACGGGAATCAAGAACTACTTTGATGGCTCGCATTCGGTGGTCATTTAACATTTTATTGTCCATCGCTTGGTATTTCTTCCAAGCTTTACTACTCCAGAGAAAGCCTCCTACTATTAAGCCACTTACTACGATGAAAATCGCAACGATTTTGACTTGTCGTGCGTTCACCGTTGAAGTCTCTCTTTAGATTCTTTCTATGGCTTTAACCATCTGGTGTGAGATTGCGTTGACAGCGCACTCGATCCGAGTCGCCTCGATACCTCAGGAATTACCCTGATTTGGCCGTCGAGAGAAGGGTTAACCATTTCCGCTTCATCAAACATTTTGTGAAGATTCTCATCATTGATCATTTCTCGAATCAACCTTGAACGTGCTTCCACATCTTCTGGTCTCATTGAATCCTCCGGAACTCCGATGAGCGCTATAAAGAGTAGCGCAAGCTAGATGCGAGTTATTACTTGTGAAGCGTTAACGAACTCCTACACAATCAGTGCGTTATGTTAATGCACGAACTTTCCCGTGAAATGTCCCATGTCAAGTATTCCATTCCGCATCTGAACCAAATTACTAAACAACCGCCATTTCCACGTGCTTTGCGAACGGACACGGCTTGCCGTTCAAATGATCCTCAAACTCCCTGCGGAATTTCTTTACAAACGCAATCGTGGGCATGGCTGCCGCGTCGCCGAGTGGGCAGAAGGTGCGGCCCAGCATGTTTTCGGCAAGATACTGAATGTTGTCGATGTCGCTGGACGAGCCGAAGCCTGCATGAAAGCGCGTGAGCGACTTCTTGAGCCAGTCGGTTCCCTCGCGGCAGGGGATGCACCATCCGCAGCTTTCATGCTGATAGAAGCTGATGGTGCGCAGCGCAAACTCGACGATGCAGGTCTGGTCGTCGATGACGACGACGCCGCCCGAGCCAAGCATCGAACCAGCCTTGCCTACCTGGTCAAAGTCCATACCGAGGGTTTCGATTTCTTCGGGTAAGAGCACGGGGGTTGACGAGCCGCCGGGGACGACGGCTTTGAGCTTGCGGCCCCCGCGTACGCCGCCGGCTACGTCATAGATCATCTTCTTGAGGTTGTAGCCCATGGGCAGCTCGTAGATCCCAGGCCGCTCCACGTGTCCGCTGATGCCGAAGAGTCGCGTGCCGCCGTTGCGCGGCGTGCCTACGGCCGAGTAAGCCTCCGCGCCCATGTTGATGACATGCGGCACGGTCGCAATGGTCTCGGCGTTGTTTATGATCGTGGGTCCGCCGTAGAGTCCAACGACAGCAGGGAAGGGCGGCTTGATGCGCGGCACGCCGCGCTTGCCCTCGAGCGACTCCATGAGGGCCGACT
>DASZXD010000340.1:0-63090 GCA_035546015.1 Occallatibacter sp. | reverse complement strand
TATTTGTACACCTCGAACTTCTTGCACAGTTCGTTACGCCTTCGCCATTTGACGCTCACCGGCTATCAAATGGTGGTGCGCCGTTTACGATACGCTCCTCTGCACGGATATCGGTTAGAGGATCAGCCTCAGTCGGGCTGTCGCAGACTGCCGCCTATTCAACAATTTCCCAGAAGCAAGACGGAAGCCCCAACCCCTCGACAGTCGGTGCCCGAAAAACTCCCTGGGCTCGTAGGGCGGCGAACGGAAGTGGGGTGCTAGCATGCTCACAACCAGCAAATTCGGAGGGCATCGGGGGATGGTGCAGAATCGTAAATCTAAGTAAATAGTCGCGGGTGATTGTGAGCACTCCGGTCTGAGATCCGATCTCTCTCCGATGCCATGGGCGAACCGAAGAAGTCCGGTGGTAGAGTGGATCGAGCAGCTAGCCAACAGAACTCCGGATCGGGACAAGAAGCCAAGGTGATACCAGTGATACCAACTTCTTGCGGAATGCGGTCCATCGGTAGGAGAATAGAGACAGAAGGGCACGTCTGAGATATTTGGAAACCTTTGAATCAAAGCAGGTTTGCCCTCAAGTCCAAGAGAAGAAAGTGCAAAGTGGTCACTCGGGAACGAGACTTCGAATCCCTCCGCCCCGACCATTGTAAATCTTAGATATTGCAAGTGATATAGCCGATTACGGCCACGCATTTTTTAAATGCTACAGCACTGCAGTCGATTTTGTGGCCGTGTACTCCGTGCTGTTTTCCATCGGAATATCGCATCGGTAATTTCCCTGAACTTGCGGATTGTCGCTTTCGAGTATGGTGTAAGGGAAACCAACAAGCCATAGCCCGAGCAGCCAACGCCGCACGTTCAACGGCAGGACTTATATATGAATGTTCTGCGGTTCGTTACGTTGCAAATGGGACTTGCATATCCATTCACCGCATAATGCAATGCGATGAGCACCCAGCCCAGAAGCCCTTCAATCAGACGCTGGAGCTTTAGTGCGGCAAAATCGAGCGGTCAGACATGCTGGTAGGGCGAGATTCTCTGGGAAGATACGTGCGCGTGAGCGCATAGCCTACCAACCAATATCACCTAAAGCATCAACAGGCGTGGCATGGCTCATTTTTCGCATCGAAACTGACGGCTCCTCGGATTTCAGGCTGCCGGAGACCATGGCATCCACGGTAGTGGATGCGCATAGCGAATGCCGGCTCAACGGACACTTATTCGTTCCTAAGTGCGGCCATCGGATCAACGCGAGTCGCGCGCATTGCAGGACCCCACACTGAGATCAGGGCAATGCCTAGCACGAGCAGAGGTGTTGTGAAGAAGGCGATGGGGTCAAGAGCTTTTACCTCAAAAAGGAAGCTCCTTAAGAAACGGGAAAGCCAGAGAGCCCCGCCCGTGCCGATAATGACTCCGATCAGAGTAAGAACCATGCCCTGGGCGATCACCATGTTGCGAAGATTCCAGGTCTGCGCCCCGAGAGCCATGCGCACGCCAAGTTCCTGCGTACGCTGTTGGACGGAGTAAGACATGACTCCATAGACTCCGAGCGCAGCCATGAGCAATCCGGCGGATCCAAACACTGTGAGAAGCAACATGTTGAATCGCTGGCGCGCGATGTTGCGGGCCTCGATCTCCTCCATGGTGCGTATATGAGCGACAGGCAGACCTCCGCTGGCATCACGAAGAGCCGAAGTCATCGAAGTGACAAGAGTCCGGGGATCGGGCTCGGTGCGGATGATCCACCATAGCGGAGCCACGCGCGAGTTGAGAGCGGTCTCGAGGTCCGGCATCTGCGCAAGAGGGATGTACATGATCGGAAATGGTTCACGGCCGGGGCCGCCGTCGTGCGTGTCGCCGACAATGCCGATTACCTGACGAGGCCCCTCCGCGAAGGCCGGCCCGGCGCCAGCGCCGATAATGATTTTGTCTTTGAGTGGATCGGCGTTTGGCCAATACCTTCGCGCCATCGCCTCATTGATGACGACGACCCTGGGTGCAGCGGCGTCATCCTGCTTTGTAAAAGTTCGGCCGCGCTGTAGTGGAATTTTGAGCGTGTTGAAATAACTCCACGAAGTCGAGTAAAAGCCAGCTCCGCCAGTGAATGGAGTATCTGTTTTCGGACGACCGACTATATTGAAGGTCATTCCAAATCCGCCTGCCATGGGCAGACAATTCGTGACGCCCACATCCGCGACTCCAGGAATGGCCAGGAGACGGTCTGTCCCATCGCGAATCACCTGCGCAACCGGCGCCGTTGTCTGAAAACGGCTCCCACTGACCGACATGGACATGCTGATGACGTTGTGCATCGTAAAGCCTGGGTCGACGGATTGAAGCCGGAGAAATGTGCGGATGAGAAGTCCCGCCCCAATGACGAGCACAACCGTTAACGCCATTTCACCGATAACGAGTATGGAGCGGAGCTTGCCACTGCGAACGCCCATTCCCGAGCGGCTACCGTTTTCGTTCAAGGCAGAGGTGAGATCGGAACGAACTGCGCTGAGGGCGGGAATCAATCCAAAAAGGATTCCCGTCAGCAAAGATATCCCTACGGTGAAAAGCAGAATGTTGAAATCGAGCGAGACAGCCGAGCCGTTCTCGCCGATGCGCGGAATGTTTCCCGGATTGATTCGGAGCAGAATACGCACGCCGGCGAAACCAAGTATGAGGCCGAGCAGCCCGCCTGAGAGCGACAGCGTCAGGCTTTCAAGCAGGAGTTGGCGGATGATCTGACCACGCCCCGCGCCGAGAGCAGCTCGCGTAGCAAACTCACGTTTCCGCGCGCCAGCTCTTGCGAGCAGAAGATTCGCCACGTTAGCGCACGCGATCAACAGAACAAAGCCGACTGCGCCCAGAAGGACCAGAAGTGGCGAGCGTGTATCGCCAATCTCCGATTCCTGCAGCGAAACAACGCCGAATCCGGCGCCAGGCGGGAGCGAGCTTGCCCCGTAGAAACGGCGGTACTGGTCTGCGGTAAGCTGCAGCTGCGCATTGGCCTGCTGGATGCTGACACCAGGCTTCAGGCGTGCGGCCACCGTGAAGTAGTGGGCCATATCCTGCGAGTTCATGTCGAACTGGAATGGCACCCATAGATCGGCCGGAGTATCGGTCACAAAGCCGCGCCCAACCACGCCCACAATCAGATACGGCTGGCCATCCAGTTGAATCGTAGAGCCCACAACGTTAGGGTTGGCGGCATAACGGCTCTTCCATAGCTCGTAGCTCAGGACGGTCACATGCCCGCCGTTCGGACTGTCTTCTGCCGCGGTGAAGGTGCGTCCTGCAGCAATGGGAGCGCCGAATAGCGCGAAATAGTCTGCAGAGACGTGGATTCCCTGCACCTGCTGTGGATGATCTCCACCTGTGATGTTGAGCCCTGCTCCACCGAAGTCGTAGGCTGCGACCTGTTGAAAGATGGTGGTCTGCTGATGCCAGAGATTGAATTTTGGAATATTCGCGCCGGGGAAAGACCCTTGCGGGCTTAGGTTCCTAAGCTCGACCATGGCCGCGGGATCGGGATAGGTGAGAGGCTGCAGAAGAACTGTGTCGATGACAGAGAAGACTGCAGTATTTACACCGATTGCCACGGCAACGAGGAGAACTGCGATTATCGTGAAGCCCGGAGTTTTGGCCAACGATCGGAAGCCGAAGCGCAGGTCGCGCCAAATATCTTCAAGCCATGGAAGCGACCGGTAGCGCCAAACATGCTCACGGGTGCTGCGTGGATTGCCGAAACGCAGATTCGCGCGCCGCCGTGCCTCTTCAGGATCGAGCCCACGCGCTAAATTGGCATCGCGTTCGTGCGCCAAATGCGATTCGATCTCCTCAGCCAGATCCTGATCCTTTCTGGCTCTATGGTGAAAGCGCTCCAGGTTCATGTTCACCCGCTTCCTTCGTTAATCGAACGACTCTCCAAGAATGAGGCCGATGGCGCGCGTCATCCGGCGCCAACGCCCGGCGGCTGCATTGAGTTCTTTTCTGCCTTTGGCCGTGAGCCGATAGAACTTTGCCTTGCGGTTGTTTTCACTCACACCCCACTCTGAGCAAACCCAGCCGCGGTCTTCCAGGCGATGAAGCGCCGGATAGAGCGAGCCCTGCTCAACCTCGAGAGCATTCTCCGAGGTGCGCTCGATTGCCTGTGCAATCGTATGCCCGTGCGCCGGCCCCAGCACGAGCGTGCGCAGAATAAGCATGTCGAGAGTGCCCTGCAATATATCTCCGGCATCGGGCGGTTTGTGCTGTGTCATAAGCGGAATCTCCACTCGAATGACTATGGGAGCTAAGAATACTCCACTCGAATGGCTATGGGAAGAGAATTTTTTAGGAGTTTATTTGCAAATATCGCCGCGTCAAAATCAATGGCGAAACTTGTATCGATTATTTCTGGATTGCCGCTCGCACAACAGAACCGTCATTTTGGGGCTGTGATAAGCCCTTTTTCCGCACCTACGCACCTGCCAACATCCAAAACACAGTTGATATTGATGGCCAATTGCATGCCTGCATGGGCGATGCTCGGGAATTCTCACAGTCGGATCAGGAAATCGTATTTCGCTGGTATGGCTTATCCGCTCTCGTGCAGCCAAGCGGAATGCGTGATCCACTACTCCAGGTCCCTCTTACCACGCTGCCGTTACCAACGCCAGCAACTCTTCGTGCGTGAGCTGGAGCGGATTGGCCTGCATGCTGCTGGCGCGGGCTGCCTTCTCGACTACGCTGGGCAAGTCGGTTTCGGTTATTCCCCAGGCGCGCAGCGCAGGAACGTTAAGCTCCTCGCACAACGCCTGTACCCAAGAGATGCCATCCTCCGCGATTGCATCATTCCGGCCGGCGAGCAGGCGTGCGACGGCGGCATAGCGCTCCAGGGAGGGATGCTGCGGAGTGCGCTCTCGCAGCGCAGCTATGTTTGCCGCCATGCCGTGCGGCAATAATGCCGCGCACAGCGCCCCGTGCGGCGCCTTCCACGAGCCACCGAGCGGCGCAGCGAAACCGTGCACCACGCCGAGCCCGGCGTTCGCCAGCGCAAGGCCGCCAAACAGGCTTGCCAGCGCCATGTCACGGCGTGCGTCCTGGTCCGCGCCATCATGATACGCACGGCGCAGTGCTCCGGCAGCCCGTCTTATTCCTTCGACGCAGATTGCATCCACCAGCGGATTGGCGCGCGCGCTGACATACGGCTCGATAAGCTGCGTCAGGGCGTCAAGGCCCGTGTAAGCGGTGACCTCAGGCGGAAGGCCGTATGTAAGCTCGGGATCTACCAGCGCAACCCTTGGCAGCATAAGCGGGCTTCGCAAGCTCGATTTGACGCCATGTTCCGTCGATGCAAGCACGGCGTTGCGCGTCACTTCGCTGCCAGTACCGGCCGTGGTTGGCACGGCAATAAACGGTAGCGGAGGGACCGTAATGGCATGGCCCTTTCCCACCACTTCAAGAAACTCCAGCGGCTCGCCGCCATTGGTGGCAACAGCGGCAATCGCCTTGCCTGCATCGATGGCGCTGCCTCCACCGATCGAAATGACAACATCGCAGCCGGCATCCTGCACATGCCGTGCGCCCGCGCAGATGAGGTCGACTGCAGGCTCGCCTGGTACTGCAAAGACCTCTGCAGCAAGCGATGAGAAAAGCGATGCCGCACGTTCTGTCGATGCGCCTGTTACCACCAGCGGATGAGCGCCGAAAGTACGAGTAAGGTCAGCAAGTGTCTGAGCCTTGCCTTCTCCAAAAACAATGCGCGTCGCGGTCGCGAACTCGAAAAGCATGGTATTACCAGCCCTGCGCATCAGGGAAAACGGCGTTATAAAGCGCTCTCTGGCGCGGCTCAGCCATCATCGGCTCCACAGTATCGCGCCATTTCATGTAGTGAGCTGTCTCTCTGTGCGCGGCGGGCGCCTCAGGGGAGCGATAGACCTCAATCAGTACGAACCGTGTTGGGTCGTCCTGTTGCTGCACAAGATCGAATCGAGCAATCCCGGGCTCCTGCACACTCGACCGTGCGTTCTCGACAGTTGCCTGCTTGAACACTTCCACAGACTCGGGCTTGACATGCACTTGCACATGGACAATCAGCATCGGACACTAGCCTCCACTCTTAATCCTACTGCGGGCTGCGCCACATACACGGAGATCGGAATTTTTCGGGCAGTTAACAGAGAACGCGCACTTCGAGGGATGCAGCGCAGTATCTGCCATGATATCTGCCTCTCGGAGTTGAGTTCCGGGTGGAGACTGACATTTATCGCGATTCAAGAATCTCAGAGCCGGTCAATATCTATCCTGATATCGTCGCTTAATCCGTGCATCGCTCTGTGTGCAACAATTGAAAACCTGAGCCGTTGGACGATGGCTGCGAACAGGTTTTGCGGCCGCCGGCATGCGCAATGGCAATCTCTCTCCTCAGCAGGCTGCCGCCGTTTCCGCAAGCAAGCGACTCGTACGCATGATTGACGATTTGGAATCGGGACATTATTGTAATTGCGACACAAGAGGAGATGATGATCCCAAAGCGCCTGCTCTGTCGATTGCTGCTCGTTTGCATCTCTGCCGGAATTGCACACGCTCAGATGCCGGCACCGAAAGTGAAAACCGCACAAGGCGAGGCCGCGGGCAAATGGATTCATGACGGCCAGCAGAAGGGCTTCTTTGGATTGCCGTACGCTGCGCCTCCAGTTGGCAATCTCCGTTGGAGAACTCCGGAGCCTCCAGCCGCATGGAGCGGCACTCGTGACGCGACAAAGTTCGGCAATCGCTGCGAGCAATGGCATGTCTGGGACGACTACATCTTCACGGACGCCGGCGCTTCCGAGGACTGCCTTTATCTGAATGTCTACGCGCCTGCAGCTGCAAAGCGGGGCAGCAAACTCCCTGTCATGGTTTGGATCCACGGTGGCGGCTTTGTTGCCGGAGCAGCCTCTGAGCCGCGTTATACCAATCCCGCACTCGTCGCGAAGGGCATCGTGGTTGTGACGCTGAACTATCGCCTGAATATCTTTGGCTTCCTTGCCAGTGAAGACCTGGCTAAAGAACAAGGCGGCCATGCCGGCAACTATGGGCTCATGGATATTGTCGCTGCGCTGCGCTGGGTGAAAGCTAACATCGCGGCTTTTGGGGGTAATGCAAACAACGTCACAATTTTCGGAGAAAGCGCTGGATCCTTTGCGGTCAGCGCGCTCACTGTTGTGCCTTCAGCACGAGGGCTTTTCGAGAAGGTCATAGGAGAAAGCGGAGCTTTCTTTGGCAGCGCCATTCCGATGACCGGCGCTGTGGAGCGCGCCAAGCAAGATCAAGCCTTCGTGACATCGCTTGGTGCAACAGATCTTAAAGCGCTCCGCGCTATGCCGGCTGGCGTGATTCTCGAAGCTGTGCAGAAACAGCGCGGCATAGGCTTCTCCGCCGTGGTCGACGGAGCTTTTCTTCCCGAATCTCTGCCGGATGCCTACGGCGCAGGGCGCCAGGCGCGCGTGCCCTCGATGATCGGGTGGAACCGCGATGAGCGCGCGGGCACGCTTTCCAAAGATATGACAGCCGAAAAATGGAGAGCGTACGCCCAAGAGCATTATGGCGCCAAGGCCGACGAATTCCTCTCAGCCTTCCCGGCAAACTCCGATGAGCAGGCAGTACGCTCCGCGGATGACTTCACGACCGACGGCATGATTGCCCTGGGCGCATGGAGGTGGGCAGAGGGTCAGAGCAAAACAGGTCAGGCGCCCGTCTATCGCTACCGCTTCGATCGCCCGGCGCCCCCGGATCCCCTCCACCCCACCGGCAGATACGCCTTTCACTCCACCGAACTTGAATATGTCTTTGGGACTCTCGACGTACGGCGCGGAGCCACGTGGCAACCGGCGGATCGCAAACTCAGCGATGAAGTCATCACGTACTGGACCAACTTTGCTCGCACCGGTAACCCGAATGGCGACGGCTTGCCGCAGTGGCCGCGTTACGACCAGGAGAAGATGGTGATCCACCTCGATGATCCGATTACCATCTCGCCGGATTCGACTCGTTCAGAGTTCGAATTCCTGGAAAAAGAGCCGGCGGCCCACATGCGCTGAGGTGTTCAATTGATTTCTCCTCGGTGCAGCTAATGTTTTCGCCGCTGTTCGCTCGCCTTCACGATTTCGCTCATGTCCGCCGTCGGCCGAATCTCGAAAGTGTTGCCATAGATTACGGCCGGATGCTGCGCCATGAGTTGAACTGCATGATTCATGTCTCGCGCCTCAAGGACGAGAATGCCACCGAGTTGTTCCTTGGTTTCCGTATAGGGGCCATCGGTCGTCACCACCTTGCCGTTCTTCCAGGAAAGGGTCAGGGCCGTTTCCGGACCCTGAAGCGCTTCGCCGCCGCCCCAGTGCCCGTTGGCCCGCAGATGGTCGTCGTATGCAAAGCATGTGTCGAACAGGGCGTCTCGTTCGCTCTCAGTCATGCCATCAAACTTGGCTTTGTCGTAGTAGCCAAAACACAGGTATTTCACTGTTCTTCTCCTCATATCGAATTGGTGGAACCGGGTGCTTCATCCTGTCACTGCGGCGCGTGTTCCCTGACCGCGGAGGCCAGGTTGTTGACTTGTTTTCGCCGGGTTATTGTTCCGGAGCCGGGAAGAAAAGAAGCTCGCGCACCTCGCCGGGCACATCGCACGCGATGGCGCCCTTCTTCGCCCATGCAAGTGCTTCGTCGATATCAGCGCACTCCAGTATCCAGAATCCACCCATGTGCTCCTTGGTCTCGGTGTACGGTCCGTCCGTAATGAGCACTTTGCCGTCGGATTGCTTGCGCAGCGTCTTCGCGTTGGCAACGTGGGCAATGCCGCAGGCGAATTTCCTCACACCGGCAGCAATCATCTCGCGGTTAAGCGCGTGAATTTCTTCCATCATCGCTTCGGTCACGGTGGACGGGTCGAAGTTGTCGGGGAGGTAGTTACAAACCAGATATTGTGGCATGAGTTCTCCTTTTTGTTTCCTGCGGCTTGTTTCCGATGACTCGTTTCCTGTTCACCCAGGATCCGCAGCTCATCGTTCTTTTGTCCTATAGTCGTTCGGGAGACGGAAAATCGACATTCAGTTCAATTTTTATTTCAATTGCCGAATCCGCTCCTGCAGGAACTGCCGCTCCGGTTCCTGCTGGGTCAGCGCCAGAGCTTTCTCATACGAAGCCCGGGCCTCGGCCGTCCTGCCCAGCCTGCGGTACATCTCCGCGCGGGCTGAATGCGCCAGGTAATAATTTGCCAATTCGCCATGTTCCAATAATGCGTCGATATGCTTGAGACCGGCCTCCGGGCTATCGCGCATGGCAATGGCCACTGCGCGATTGAGATATACAACCGGCGAGGGCTGAATGCGTACCAACTGGTTGTAAAGCGCAACAATCTGCCGCCAGTCGGTCGCTGCGGCTGATTCCGCCTCCGCATGTACGGCCGCAATTGCAGCCTGCAGCGTGTAAGAGCCGAAGCGGCGGGATTTCAGGGCTTTCTCCACGAATGCCGTTCCCTCCGCGATCTGTTCTCGGTTCCAGAGCGAGCGGTCTTGATTCTCCAGCAAAATCAGTTCACCGGTTGGAGAAGTTCTGGCGGCGCGACGGGATTCCTGCAGCAACATCAGTGCAAGCAGACCCAGAATTTCCGACATAGGGACTTCCGGTTCCGGCTGGAGTTCGGTCAGCAACCGGCCCAGTCGAATGGCCTCACCGGTTAGCTCGGCCCGCGTTACCTCCGCTCCCGCCGCAGCCGAGTAACCCTCGTTAAAGACGAGATAGATGACCTGAAGCACAGCGTGCAGCCGCTCCGGCAATTCCTGCGGCGTGGGCACCTGGTATGGAATTGCCTTATCACGGATGAGAGCTTTGGCGCGCACAATGCGCTGGGCGAGCGTCGCCGGTGTAACGAGAAAAGCCCGGGCGATCTCTTCTGTGGTCAGGCCGCAGATTTCGCGAAGAGTGAGCGCAACCTGTCCTTCCGGAGGCAGAGCAGGATGACAGCAGGTGAAGATCAGGCGGAGGCGATCATCCTCGATCTCTTCATCCTCAAGTGGAGCGTCGTTGAGGCGCGATTCGATGTGGGCAATAAGATCTTGCTGTGCTCCGTCAAAGCGCGCCCGCCGGCGCATGCCGTCGATGGCCTTGAAGCGTGCTGTTGAAATCAGCCAGGGACGGGGCTTGTCTGGAATGCCGGCCTGCGGCCAGGACTCGAGAGCGGCGGCGAATGCCTCATGCATCGCCTCTTCGGCGAGATCCAGATCTCCGAGGAGACGCACGAGCGTCGCCAGAACACGGCCGGATTCCGACCGGTAAAGAGCGTCAACGGTCCTGCGGAGTTGTTCAGGCACAGGCGGCAGCATCTACGCCAAACTAGCAAACGGAGCGGCGCGGCACAACTGCGTTCGCGCTTCCCTGCCCACGACTCGGTGGGCCGTCTCTGCGCTAATCAAAGATCGATCCGGCCGGATGCTTACCAAAGATCAGCCAACGCGGTGCATATCAGGCTGCATCTTCGCCAGAGTGCCTTTCGAAATCGCAACTCGGGCATCAGGCCGATCGGCTTCCAGTTGCTAGCCTTCGAGCGGGACACTCGCGTTTGCGGTTATTTCCTGCTCAGACGTATTGCTCTCCTGGCCGGATTGGAGGAAGAAGCTGAGAATCACTGCCGCAAATGCCACTGCCGCAAGATAGACGATGAATCGGGGTAGATAAGCGCCGGCACGATCATAGAGGTGTCCAATCCAGAGCGGACCAGTCGCACCACCGATGGCATACGCGGTCCAGGTAAGACCGTATAGCACTGAGAAATGCCGGCGGCCGAAATAGCGCGCAAGCAGGTACGGTCCCACGTCGGCCTCGCTGCCCAGTCCCACGCCAAGAACGGCCGCTCCCAGCAACGCCGCCCATGCGGTGCCGGCAAAAGCAAGAATGAGTGTTCCCGCAGCTGCCAGCGCCAGAACAAAGCTCTGAATACGTTCCGGCGAGACTCGATCGATTGCGAAGCCGATGCCAAGGCGGCCGATGATTCCCGCTCCTCCGCGGATCGATAGAGCGAGAGCCGCAGTGGCAGCAAGCACACCGTGTTGGGTAAGGATGGAAGCAAGATTGGTCACCAAGCCGTTTTCACTGAATGCGGAGAGGATGGTGATGAAGGCTAGGATCCAGAATGCCGCTGTCCGCAATGCGGCTGGGACCGTCATGCCAGCATCGCCATGATGTTCAGAGCGAACGATAACAGCCTCTGGGCGATTACGCACCAGCATTGCAGTTAAAGGAAGCCCGAGCAGCGCGATGCCACCCAATAGCAGAAAGCCGCTGCGCCATCCGTGGTGCTGGATCATCCACTCCGTCAGCGGCGGAATCAGAATGGATCCGACACCGCTTCCGGTAAGCAACAATGCGAGCGCTACGCCTCTGTGGATCGTGAACCAGGTAAGAATCGTGCGGGTATACGCAAACTGCGCGGTAGCATTGGCTACCAGCCCGATTACAAAAAACGTGAGGTAGAACTGAACGATATGCGGCGTCAACCGGCTGAGTGTGGCAAGGCCGGCGGCAAAAACCAGAATCCCCGGGAGGATGATGCGGCGCGGAGGAAAGCGGTCGAGCAAAAGTCCGATGAGGGGCGAGACAAGTGCGACCGTAATGGCGGCAAGCGCAAATGCACCGCCCATCGCTTCCCGCTTCCAACCAAAAGCGGCATGCAATGGGTCAAGGAACAAGCTGAAAGTATAGGGAACGATTGGAGCAAAGCTCACCATCACACCGGTAAATGCGGCGGCGAGCACGCCCCAGCCGGGATATTGAATAGAGCTCTCTTCGCCTGGATGATTGGGATTCGTTTTCATTGTTTACCAATTCTTCGAGCCATGGTGGTGAGCAGTTTGGGCCGCACCGGCGGGCGCGTCCAGGGACACTCTGCGATGCAGATGCCGCAGGATGCAGCTTCAGCAAAATAGGGAATGCATCGATCGAAGTCGACATACCACCGCTCGACCCCGCGCACCATATGCTTGTTCGGCGCGATTGCGCCGGGTGGACACGCCTGCGTGCAAACCTGACAGGTTACGCAGAACTCATCGGCGCCGAAGTGTATGGGGCCGGTGGGAACAAGCGGCATGTCGGTCGTAACGCCTGCAAGCCGGACGCCGGAACCGAAGCGTGGGCTGATGAGCGAGCCATGTTTTCCCAATTCGCCAAGCCCTGCGGCAATTGCCGGTGGAATGAGCAGCAGCGCGCCGGCCATCGGACCAGGGTACGGATCAGCGTGATAGCCCTGTGAACGAATCCAGTTGGCCAAAGCATAAGAGGAGCGTGTGCCTCTCGCATATTGATCGCCTACATCGCAGACACCGACGCCATTAGTCTCGTCGGAAGGCACCTCGCGGAGGCGTTCGTAGTTATGAGCGAGGGCGAGGACGATAACCCACGGCAGATCGATCGTGTAGCCCTCGAATACATAGAGCGGATCCATGATGGCAATCCCTATGTCGTCTGCCTCGTGAGACAGCGCGAAGCTCCTGGCCGCATCAGTGAGTTCCTGAGGCGAAGATTCATTGCGCGTCTCAGCGGCGGAGATCAGTTCAGGATAGGTGTAAGCGCCCTGAAACGCTTCCATCGACCCCGGGCATTTGCGCGAGTTCTTTCGCGCCAGCAGTTGCAGGTCACCCCATGGATGCTGGTCCGGCGGATGCCAGAAAAAGGGAGACGGCCGGCGCGGCGTGGTTTCGCCAACGCCGTTGATCTCATTGCCGGAGGTACGCAGGAGCGCAAGGGTCTCTGGTTGTGGAGTCCATGTGCCGCGTTTTGGCCGGCGCGGATTGGAGGGTTCGGTCATAGCTGATCTCACAAGCCGTCAGGATAAGGAGAAGGCAGTCCAAAGCCGTTGGCGATGCGGTTGAAGGCGGCAAAGAGGGCTGCGATATGTACGGCTTCGGCTATTTGCGCTTCCGTCCAACCAGCACGCATCGCTGATTCCACATCGTCGCGGGTGACGGTTGCTGAACTTGCATTTATCTCTCCAGCGAAACTCAGCAGAGCCAGCTCTGCTTCTGTGAGCAATTGGGCATTGAGATCGCCCTCATGTAGAGCGCAACTCAATTCGGATGAAACACCCTGAGCTTCAAGCGCGGCACCATGACTGTCGGCACAGTAGGGACATGCGTTCTGCCGCGAGACATAAGTGGCGATCATCTCCTTGTGGCGCTTGCCTAAAAGGCTATCGCCGAATAGGAAATTCTCGGCGATAGTTAACATTCCTTTCAGCAGCGCCGGGTTCGTTGCAAAGCAGAGCACAATCCCGGGAAGATCGGCTCGAGCAAAGCGCTCGCGATATCGCGCAAACAATGTGCGAACCTCCGCATTTGCTGTGCGTTCATCCACCAGAGGCAGATTTGTGGATGATGGCGCGGCTCGAAGCCGCTCGATCGTCTGTTCCACTGCGCCATTTTCTGCTGACATTCCCCACCCTCTGTTGATCCGGATCGCTAATAGATGAACTTCAACGCAAACTGCACCTGGCGTGGAGGCTCCGCTTCAAGGATATGGTTGAACGTCGGCGAACTGATGTCGCTATCCGGCAGCCGGAAGTTTGTGCGATTCAGGATGTCAAACAACTCCGCGCGGAATTGGAACTGCTTTGACTCAGTCACCTTAAAATTCTTGAGCGCAGCGAAGTCCCAGTCGGCATAGCCGGGACCAATATTCACGTTGCGTCTTTCCGTGCCGAACTGCCCTGCGTTGGCCGTAGGATCAAGCCGATGGAAAGCACTGATATTGAGCCACGCGTTCACCGCGCGTTGCCCGCTGTTGGGGTTGCCGACGAGGTTGGGCCGCTGCGCGGAGAATCCAGTGATCTCCGGCGCACTTCCTTGCGCCGCAACGTCGTTCGAATCGAAGACGGTGAACGGCGTGCCGCTCATCAGCGTGGCAATGCCATTCAACTGCCATCCGCCTAATCCTCTCTGGTACCAGTTCTGCGCATGGTTCCAGAATGGAAGCGCCCATTCATAGCTCCCAACGAATCGGTTGCGCGCGTCGAACAGCGAGAGTCCCCGCTCTGCTCCGAGATTAAACGGATCCTGGGCGAGATCGTTTTCGCCTGCTACCGGCTTCGCCGCCGATCCGGTTATGTTGAACGACGAGACATCGTCGATCGTCTTCGACCACGTGTAGGAGGTGAGGAAAGACAGCCCGTGGCTGAAACGCTTGCGCAACGACACCTCCATCGCGTTGTACGATGAGTTGGCGATGCCCGCAATTTCGCCAGTGGATGAAAACTGGCAACTGCCTGGCGAATCGGCGAGCGTACAGCCGGAATAGAGTCGCCGCTGATCGGCGTTGCTGGAATTCGAAATCGGCTGGCCGTTCACGGTTCCGGGAACGAATACTGCTGGGTTCGCTTCAATAAAGCGCGGCAGGCGCGTACCCTTAGTGCCGACATATCCGATCTCGAACAGCCAGTCGGACCCGAACGAGCGCTGCAGGTTCAAGTCCCAATCCTGTGTGTAAGGGAGTGTCAATTTCGGCGAAAGAGTCAGGTTGGTGAGCGGTGTTGAGAACGTGCCCACGGCTGGGGGATTACCGTTGAACGGATTCGCGAAGTTTGGCAGGCTTACCTGCGGCGTTCCCAGATATGGAGGCGCACTGATCGGCGCCTGCAAAGGCCCGCCCTGTCCGGTGTAATAAGGCTCGTAGAAGATACCGTACGCCGAAGTTATCAGCAAATTGCCGTGACCGTCCGGGTCCCACGCGATGCCAACGCGCGGCGCAAATGCCTTCATATCGGTGGGAATCAGGCCTGCGGGCACACCGGGATCGCCCGGATACACCAGTCCCGCCGGTGCATTCGTTATGACCTGAGACTTCTTCCCCGGCTCGAACAATGATTGCCGGTTATGGATTTCAGTGTATGGTTTGGGCAACTCATAACGCAGTCCGGCATTGATCGTGAATCGCGACGCGACCTTATATGTATCCTGCATGTACCAGTTCGCATTGTTGCCGCGAATACCGCGCGAGAAATTGCCGATGCCTTGCAGAAAGACGACCGGCTGCCCGGTGAGGAAGCTCGCGAACGCGTCTGTTACCGGAAATGGCGCGAATACGAAAAAGCCGTTGGTCGCGATCCCTTGCAGCACATTGATCTGCTGATGCTGGTATCCGCCCCCGAATTTCAGTTCGTGCTTGCCGCGCACCCAGCTCAGCGATCCGGAGTAATCGAAGACATTTTCGTAGGTGTTGCGCGGACCGGTGATCGGATCGCCGACTGTGGAATAACCATTCACCTGGATGAATGGCGGTCCAGCGGCAATATCGAGACTTGGCGTGTATTGGAATCCAAGGCTTGATGGCAGCTGATGGTCCTCGTGCTCGCCGAAGAGGAACTTGTTGCGCAGAAACGAGAATCGCACTATAGCGATGAGGGCTGGCGAAAAGGTGTGTGTTTCTTCCGCTACAAAGTTCTGCGCGCGCTGGTCTTCGCCCACCGGGAAGCCCGGCACGCTGGCGCCGCCCGGCGATAGAGGATCGAACTGGGAGAGTTGGTTGAACATGTACCGGAAGTTCAGCGTGTCATGCGGATTGAGATAGTGGTCGACCTTGATGCCGAACTGATCGGTGTTGTTGCTTAGCGTTTGCGTAGTGGAAAACAGATTCGTACCTGCGTTTGGAAGCGGGAAGAAGCTCAACAGGTTTTGTGAGACCGAGTTGATCTGGTCCTGCGGCACCTGGTTATTCGGGTAGGGTGCATTGGCGAAGACGTTGAAAAGCTGACCCGACGGATCCTTGCAGAAACCGTCTGTAAAGCCGTCCGGGTAGCCTCCCGGGCAAAGCTCGGAGAAGTCTCCCGTACGCTGCTTCACCGACGGCACTGTGGTCAGCGCTGTTTTGCCCTGACGGTTGCGGAAGCCCTCATAGAAACCGAAAATGAACGTTTTATCCTTTTTGATGGGCCCACCGGCCGTGGCGCCAAACTGGTTTTGCTTCAGCGGTTCCTTCGTCTGCGCGAAATAATTGTTGGCATCGACTGCGTCATTGCGCAGAAACTCCCACAATGTCCCATGAAGCTGATTTGTACCCGATCTGGTGATGATGTTCGTCGTCGATCCCAGTGCGCCTCCAAACTCGGCATTCGCGCCGTGCGTGATGATGCGAAATTCGCTGATCGCATCCACCGGCGGCTTGAGGACGAATCCGCCGTCGATGCCATTGAAGTTATTCGCGCCGTCGATGAGAAAACTGTTGGATTCAGGCCGCTGACCGTTGACGGCATAAGCCTGCCCATTGCGCAGCGATCCACCAGCTTCAGCGATCCCAGGCGTCAAGGGAACCACTCCAGGCTGCAACAGGCCAAGCTGCGCGAAGTTGCGACCGTTCAGCGGGAGATCCTCCAGTTCCTGCTGCTGCACGACCTTGCCCATACTGGTGACGGTTGGTTCAATCAGCTCGGCATCAGCGCTCACGAGCACCTGCTCTTTTTCCGACCCAACCGCGAGGCGTGGAGACACCGAAGCCGTCTCGTTCACGTTGAGCGTGATGCCGTCCTGAATGTACTCCTGAAAGCCTTTTGCTGCGACCCGAAGGCTGTAATGTCCGACCGGGAGTTCCAAAAGAATGTAGTCGCCGTTGCGATCTGTAGTTGTTTTGCGCAAAAGGCCCGTTTCCGCCTGCTGTGCCGTGACCACGGCATCTCGAATAAGAGCACTACTTGGGTCTGTGACTGTTCCGCGAATATTTCCTGTGATCTGTTGCGCAGACAAACTTAGACATGGAAGCATTACAAATGCCGTCACTATGCGAACGATGTTCATGTTGCTTTCGAGCCTCCCAGAAGACCTGACACTACAAACAGGGCGACGCCGGTGGTTCGCGTAACACCCTGTCGACGTGGATCGCCATGGCAAGTGCGCCAGAGGGCCTGCCGCATCGCCAAAGGCTCCGTGAATTAGAGAATTCTGGCGGGGAACGCCAGTAGCAGGGCTCCGCCCACGTTCAAGGGAAGAAGTCGTGTAGCAGGCTGCACGGATGAACAGTACTAGCTAAGTCAATGCACTGTCCTGCACCGGTCGATGGATGGCTTACTCAATCCTTCGGTAGAGCCTTGCCGCAACCGCCGACGCATGATCCTGCGCGATCTCGTGAGGATGAGGAGCCAGAGGTAGCATTGCCTCCGGCTCCGAAGATTAACTGATGTGCGCTACCCTTGCGGCGATTTCGGATAGCCATGCTCGGCCAGTGGACTGCCCGAAGCTTTATGACAGTTGAGGAGTTCGTGTAGTGCTGACGCGTGCTTCTTTCTCGCGCCATTCAAGGCTCCCTCAATTGGGCATAGTCAACTAATTCAAAGTTGCGTCACAACCTGCAATTCATTTGAAGCTCACTATCTGGATCACCCACGCTCCGGATGAGTTCAGTGTCGCGGTCGCGTTGTAGCTGCCCGCCGACGTCGCCACCTCGTCTTCGGCAAGGTCGCTGTCAGGTATGCTTACGACCCGCGCCGTGAACCCGGTTCCGGCCGCCTTGGTTGTTGTTGAGATCGTATCCGCAGCAAAGATCAGTTCGTTTGCGCTGGTGGTCGTCACACTTCCAGTACTGGCTGTGGTGCCGCTGCCACTCGCTGCCGCTGTCATATCGAGCGCAGTCACACCTTTGTATTCGAGGATGCGGATATCGGGATAGGCCGCAGCTTTACTGAAGGTGACTGTTACGGTGTTCGAACCTGCGGCGATACCCGGCGCATAGTAGATCGACTGGCGAAGCGCTGAGCCGCTTGTCGGACCTATCGCAAGGCTGTAGTTGTTGCCAGCGCTGTCAGTGACAGATTGAACAGTCGACGTAGTGTCATTCCAGCCCACCACTACGATGTTCATATCACCGGCAATCTGCGCCGACGGATAGGTCACGCTTACCGTCGCGCTCGAGGTCTGAGGATCGGAGTACGCCACCTGCGCGAAGCCTATCGCGACAGACGCGTTATAGGTGAACCCACTCGCCAGGCTGCCGCTCAGATTGCCGGCATTAGTCACCGTCACCGTAACTGCACCGACACTGCCCACCGGCGTGATTGCCGTGATCGTCGTGCTGTTGACCACCACCACGTTCGTTGCCGCTGCAGAGCCAAAGGTCACCGTCGCGCCAGTAGCGAAGTTTGTGCCGGTGATCGTCACAGACGTGCCGCCGGTCACCGGACCGTTGTTCGGCGACACGCTGGTGAGTGTGGGCGTACCGATATAGGTGAACCCGTTCGCCAGGCTGCCGCTCTGGCCATTGACGGTCACTGACACCGTCACTGTGCCGGCCGCGCCCGCGGGTGTGATTGCCGTGATCGTCGTGCTGTTGACCACCACCACGTTCGTTGCCGCTGCAGAGCCGAACATCACTGTCGCGCCGGAAGCGAAGTTCGTGCCCGTGATCGTGACTGAAGTGCCGCCGGCTACAGGACCGCTGCTCGCAGACACACTACTCACCGTGGGAAGTAACGCATAGGTGAACCCGCTGGAAATGCTGCCGCTCTGGCCAGCCACTGTCACCGTCACCGTCACAGCGCCAGCACTGCCTGCAGGAGCCGTCGCCGTGATGGTCGTGCTGTTGACCACCACCACGTTCGTTGCGGATGCAGAGCCGAACGTCACCGTTGCACCCGAAGTGAAGTTCGTGCCGGTGATCGTCACCGACGTGCCGCCCGAGGTGGAACCACTGTTCGGGCTGACGCCCGTCACTGTCGGCGGAGACACATACGTGAACCCGCTAGTGAGGTTCCCATTCAAGCCATTTGAGTTGGTTACCGTCACCGTCGCCGCACCGGCACTGCCGGCAGGCGTGGTTGCCGTGATCGTCGTGCTGTTCACCACCGTGATATTCGTAGCCGCGGCGCCGCCGAAGGTCACGGTTGTACCCGATGCAAAGTTCGTACCGGTGATCGTGACCGATGTGCCGCCCGCGAGAGGACCACTGCTCGGAGACAGGCTCGTTACCGTCGGAGGAGCTAAATACGTAAAGCCGCTTGGCAGGCTGCCGCTCTGGCCACCCACTGTCACCGTCACTGCCGCTGCGCTTGCAGTACCTGCCGGCGTGGTCGCCGTGATTTTCGTGCTGTTGACTACCGTTACGTTCGTCGCCGCAGCGCCGCCAATCGTCACCGTCGCGCCCGAGACGAAGTTCGTACCAGTGATCGTCACAGAAGTCCCGCCGGCCGTCGTGCCGCTGTTCGGAGAGACTCCGGTCACAGTCGGCGCCGGGCCCATCACGGCCGCGAACGTAACCATCTGCATCACCCACGCGCCGGACGAGTTCAGCGTCGCCGTCGCGCTGTAGCTGCCTGCGGTGGTAACCATCTCGTCTTCGGCAATGTCGCTGTCAGGTATGCTGACGACCCGCGCCGTGAAGCCCGTTCCTGCCACCTTGGTTGTCGTTGAGATCATATCCGCGGCAAAGATCAGCTCGTTGGCCGTGCTCGTGGACGCGCTGCCGGTGCTGGCCGTCGTTCCGCTGCCGGCCCCCACTGCCGTCGCGTCCAGCGCGGTCACGCCCTTGTATTCCAGGATTCGCACGTCCGGATAGGCAGCCGCCTGGTTGAACGTCACCGTCACTGTGTTCGCGCCCGCCACGATGTTTGGCGCATAGTAGATCGATTGGCGAAGTCCTCTGCCGGTGGTCGGGCCGACCGCAAGACTGTATTTGTTGCCCGCACTGTCGGTCACCGACTGCACCGTCGAGGTCGTGTCGTTCCAACCCACCGCCACGACGTTCATATCTCCAGCGGTCTGCGCAGATGGGTACGCCACACTCACTGTCGCTGATGGCGTCTGAGGATCGGCAGACGCAACCTGCGCATAGCCGATAGCAGGTGCGCTCGCTGTTATGGTCAGCGTTCCGTTGGCTAAGGTGAAGTTATAGTTGGCTGCGTTCAGCGTTCCCTGAACGATCGTAATCGGATATGTTCCTGCAGGGGAGCCCTGGGTCGCAGTCGTCGACTCAGACGGAGTGCCGCTCAATACGCTCTGTGTGTCGCCATTCACGAATCCCGTAACCGAGTAGCCCGTCAGCGCCGGTATCGGCTGGTTGTACGTTACGTTCACATTGGATGCGGTAATGGTCAACGCAGCCTTTGCCACCGTGAGAGGCACCGAGGCCGTGGCTGTCGTGTAGTCGGTGGTGTCATTCGGCGTGAAGGTCACCGTAAGGGTCTGCGTTCCCGCATTCAACACAGCCCCTGCAGCGGGAGAGTAGGTAAATGTGCCGGGAACAGAGGCGGTCGCATTCAACTGCGCCGCGCTCAACGCGGTGCCATAAGTGATCGCCCCCGGAGAGGTCCACGTGATCGAAGGCGTTGCAGGCAGGCCCGTCCCGGTCAATCGAATGCTTTGCGATGCGTAGTTGGGCGATCCGGCATTCAGATTGTTATCCGTCAATACGAGTGACTCGTTCAAGCTGCTCACAACGGTGGGAGTGAAGCTGATCGAAAGAACACAGGACGCACCCGCAGCCACCGTTCCCGCGGAAGAGCCGCTGCTGATAACTAGGCAGGCGTTGGGTGCATTGCCATCCAGCGTGAAATCGGTTCCGATGCTCGGATTTACGCCGGCCGGCGGTACAGGAAAACTCAAATCGGCGTTGCCGACGTTTTCCACGGTAACTGTCTGCGGGCTGTTGCTGCCGGTTGAGCCAATTGCCGTGCCGGCAAAGGTGAGATTAGGAGGATCAACAAAGTCCTCCATTGTAACGAGGTTGGTTCCGGAATTCGCGACGTACAGATTTCCGACTCCGCTGACCGCGACACCATTTGGTGCGCTGTAGATTCCAGGCATTGTCACTACAGTCGCGTAACCGCTCACCTTCAATAACTCAAGAACACGGTTATTACCCGCATCGGAAACATAGAGGTTTCCCTGTCCATCCAGCGCCAGTCCCTTCGGACCCGAGAGTCCGCTGAGCAACGTAACGGTTGAACCAGACGCGAGAACTTCCTTCACAGCATTATTGCCAGTATCGGCAACAAAGATGTTTCCGCTGTTGTCTACCGCGACGCCCGAAGGGTTGTTGAAGCCACTACCCCAAGTCGAAATTTCGTGATATGCGCCATCATTCGGTAATTCATAAACAGTGCTATTCACAATGTATATATCTCCGCCACTGTCAACAGCAACAGCCGCTGAACCCAAACCGGCTGCGACTACACTTTCGACATAGCCTGTCGAAGTTGGGACTTCCTTCAGCAGACGGGTGATGTCACCAATGTATAAGTTTCCGGCCCCATCTACGGCTACTCCCTGCGGGCTTTCTAAATCGCTGGAGACAGTGCTCTCGGAATATCCATCGGCCGTCGGCGTCTCTTTCAACACGCGATTGTTACTTGTATCCGCGATATAGACGTTTCCGCTGCTGTCTATAGCAATACCCCTCAGCCCTGCAAGGGTACTCGTACGAACCGTTGTCTGTGCTCCAGTAGGGAAGTTCAATTGTGGACCTATGCCTGTACCGCGGATGTAATCCGTCGCAATCACATTCCCGCTCGTGTCCATAAGGACCGCGGCACCGTAGCGAGTGCCCGTAATTTTTGGAGAGAAAGACACATTTATTGTGCAGGCCTGTCCCTGACTATACGGGGTATTCGGAGCACAGGAGCCCGTTCCGGCGTCTGTAAAATCCTGTCCGGTTGCTCCTTGCGTCAGCACAGACGTTGTGCCCAGAATGACAGGTGAGGTGAAGGTAAAGACGAAAGGGATCGCGGTGGTTGTGGAACCAACATCCACCGAATCGAAGCTCGGGGCCTGCAATACGGTTAATTGAATCGAAGCAGCTGCAGGCTGGTAGATATTTCCTCCGATACCGCTGATATCGATAGTATAAGTACCAGGCTGAACAAACGGCGCTACGCCAATCGTCACTATCGATGTACCGGAACCTGGAGCTGGAAGGGATTGAGGGGTAAAGTTGACATTGATGCCAAATGTTCCGGGACCTGTGGTGTTCAGGCCAATTGAAGAGTTGAATCCACCACTGACCGTGCTTGTGATCGTGGAGATACTGCTTCCACCCTGATAAACAGTAAGGCTTGTGAGCGAGGCGGCGAGGGAAAAATTAGGGGGTACGAGTACGGTAAGATTCACCGTAGATGTAGTGTATGGAACACTCCCTTCGACCGCCGTAATCGTGATTGGATAAGTGCCCGGAACAGTAGTCGAAGCTACGGACATATTGATGTATCCCTCTCCATTTCCCGGAGCGGGGAAAGACAGAGGGCTGTAACTAACGCCTGCAGGTAAGCCGCTTAGTGAAAAGGCAATCGCCGAGTTGAAGCCATTGGAGCCTACGGCTTGAACAAAGAGAGAAGAAGTTCCTCCTTGATACGCTGAAGCAGGACTGACGTATAGCGTCAAACTGGGCGTGGGTATAGTGAGTGTGTACGTCACGGAGTGCGTGATCCCTCCTCCGGTGCCGGTTATCGTAATCGGATAAACCCCAGGCGTGGTGTTTGAACCCACAACGACAGTCGCCGTTGAAGTCCCATAACCCGGTGCAGGGATCGTTGCCGGGCTGAGAGTGATTGTATCGCCAGCCGGCAGAGCGGTCGCGGATAATACGACCGCCGCATTGAATCCATTGGCGTAATTCGAATAAATCGTGAAAGTGCCTGAGCTGCCCTCGGTGATCTGACCATTCGTGTAATTGGTTGAAATACTAAAATCGGGCGGCGGAATCACTGTTAGCGGAACAACAGTCGTTTGGGTCAAGTTTCCAGCAGTGCCGGTCACAGAAATCGAATATTTGCCAGTCGCAACGGCCTGAGCCGCAGTCAAAGTCATTGTGGACGTACCGTTACCCGGTAAGCCGACAGACCCTGGACTGAAAGTTAGAGTTACACCGCTGGGCAGCCCGGACGCAGTCAGATTCACGCTTCCGTTAAAACCGTTCGGGCCGGTAACAGTGATGGTCGATGTGACGGAGCCACCCTGATTCAGGGTCAACGAGGGGGCTGAATTGGTGATAGTGAAGCCGCTTGTCCCTGTGCCACTCAGCGCAATGTTTTGCGATGCGTAGTTTGGAGCGGCCGCATTCAGATTGTTATCCGTCAGCAAAAGCGAGCCGGCAAGAGCGCCCACCGCGGTGGGAGTAAAACTGATGGGCAGTTGGCAGGATGCGCCTGCCGCCAGCGTTGCCGGATCGGCGGATTCGCTATTGAGCAGTGGGCAATCCGATGCGCTGCCGCTGCCAAGCGCGAAGTTCGCCGAGATATATGGATTGCTTCCGTCGGCTGGAATCGAGAAGGTCAACGGCGCGTTGCCGGCATTTTCGATGGTGATGGTTTGTGGGCTGTTCGTGCTGGTCGAGCCAATGGCTGTGCTGGCGAAGGTCAGGCTAGGCGGGTCGGCAAAGTCGAGTTTCACTACGCGATTATTTGCAAAATCCGCAACATAGACGTTCCTGGCTTCATCAACAGCCACACCGCTCGGGTTATCAAAGCCGCTACCAAGCTTTTCGACAACAGGAGAGGTCGGAATACTTCCGTTGACCGCCTCGATTTCCTCGACAGCATTATTTCGATAATCGGCAACATAGACGTTGCCGACTCCATCCACCGTTATCCCATAAGGAGTATCGAAAGAGGTGCTGAGGGTTTTGATTGTGGGCGAGGTGGGAATGCTACCATTAATTGCCACCAATTCCTTTACAGCATTGTTACCCGAATCTGCAACATAGACGTTGCCGTCGGCATCCACCGCGACGCCGATCGGGTATTGGAAGCCGCTGCCCAATTCTTGGATGGTGGGTGAGGCGGCGATGCTGCCATTGACCGCCACGATTTCTTTCACCGTATTATCGGAAAATCCTGTCACAAAGACGTCGCCTTCGCCATCGACTGCTACTCCAGCAGGACCGTTGAAGCCGCTACCAAGAGTTACTATCGCTGGTACAGCAGGGATGGTGCCGTTGACCGCTAGTACTTCCTTGACCGCGTTGTTGAGGTAGTCAGCAACATACAGATTTCCACTTGCGTCGAGTGCGAGAAATGAGACGCCACCGAAGCCACTACCAAATGAACGGATCGACGGTGAGGCTGGGACAGTCCCGTTGACTGCGACCATTTCGTATATTTGCGAACTGCCTTCAACGGCAAAGTAGATATCACCACTTCCATCTACTGCAACACTTGTGGGTGTGTTAAGACTCCCAGCCAATGTGGTTTGGATTCCAGGTTGAAAGATGATTTGCGGTCCCACTCCAGTTCCTTGGAGAGAGCCGACCGCAATCGGGATTCCTGAAGCCTGTTCCAAGACCACGGTGCCGTAGCGGGATCCAGTGAATTTAGGTGTGAACGTCACGTTTACCGTGCAACTTTGACCGAGGGTGTAGGTAGTGTTTGCTGCACACGTGTCGGAGCCAGTATCCGCGAAGTCTAGGCCGACTGCACCCTGGGTGAGAACCGTTATATATGTGAGCGTGGCGGTTGTCCGAAAAGTAAAGACCATCGGAATCACAGAGCTCGTGGTTCCGATGTTTACGGGCCCGAAGTTACCAGTAACAGTTTGGGCAGAGAGTACACTCCCTACACCGAATAACAGCGCGGCCATGGCGCCGTACTGGGCCATCATTTTGACTAATTTTGGTGGCTTGCACAGAATGCGATTGAGAGCAAAGACGAAAACTACCGGAAAACATATCCAGAAAAGGGAAACCATGGCCCATTTACTCCTGACAAAGTGTGACCTGAGAGATCTATCAGCGTTTTTTTCGATTTAACATACACCAGCTTACAGGTGCTGAATTACCCGCACTCGATGCAGAGTCCAGAAATTATATTGCTTAGGATACGCAGCAAGGCTACCACAATATCGTTGGATCTAAACGTTAAAAACGGTAACCTGCCGGTCGTGACTTTGGCGTGGCGACAGATGTGTTATTGAGTGTACTTCGCGCCAAACCCGAAAGCTGGTTTTGCAATTGGGATTCTCCACGGCTTGCGAATGCCAGACAAAGCGCAATATAGGTTACTCGGCCATCTGGAAACAGCGGACACCACTTCCGGTTTGCGATGCGTTCAGTCCGGCAACTCGTCAGAGTGCACACAAGGCCGATCACTCATCAAGAATCGGCTTAGCAGTACCGATCGCCTGTTGCGCACGGCTGGGCTTTTCGACAATCGTGGTGGCCCAGAGAAATCCCGCGACTGCCTCTTTGGCATTGAGGACGCGTTTACAACCCACATAATCCGCGTAACTGGCCTGCACGCACACGCCGTCGCATGCGCTTTCAATGTCGACGAAGCCGTCGCTGTTTATCCGCGCGTTGCGAGTAATGGCGCGATAGCCTGCGGCAACAACAGATGCATATTCCCTGCGATCCAGCAAGCCCAATTCGATGCCGCGCTCGAGAGTAAACGTGAACATGGCGCTGCCTGAAGTGTCTATCCAGTTGTCCTTGCGGTCTGGTCTGTCGACGATGAAGAACCATCCGCCGGTCGTGGGATCCTGTGCGTGCTTCAGCCCCACAGCAAGCCGTTTATAAATGCCGAGCACGTCCGCGCGGCCGGGATAATCGGCCGGCAGGCGCTTCAGTGCTTCTACAACGACCAGGGAGTACCACCCCAGTCCTTCGCTCCACACTTCAGGCGAAAGCCCCGTTGCCGGATCGGCCCAGCGTACTTTGCGTTGCGGGACCACGGTTGCAAGTTCAGGGTTTGCCGCCCAGGCATGATAGTAGAGTCCGCTATCTCCCTTGAGAGCGTGGTGCGCGAAGACCGTAATCTGTTTCACTGCTTCGTCAAAACAGTACTTGCGGTCGCCGATGGAGTCTCCATATCGCAGCAGAAACATCTCTCCCATGAAGACGCCGTCCACCCACATCTCTCCGGGGAGCCGGGGATTGTGCCAAAATCCCCCGTCCGCATTGCGTGGGTAGCTATCGAACATTTTGCGTATCTGTGCAGCGGCCAGGCGATAGCGCGGATCGTGCGTGTGCTCGTACAGGCCCACGACGATATTTCCTGCCATCGCATTGTCCAGGCTGTTCAGTTTCACGCCTGTTAGATTGCCGTCGCGATCGATGAACGGGTCGATCTGTTGCTTGATGTAGTCGAAGTATCTGCGATCGCCTGTCGACTGCCACAGCATTTCGAAACCGTTTAACGTGTAGCCCTTCCAATAAGACCATGGGGTCAATGAATCCCCTGGAGCACCGGTATTGCGCCTCATAAGAGTATCGGCAAGGGCGATTGACCAATACTGCGGCTTTTGAGCTGGGGAACAGAATGCCGCGCTGACCAACAATAAGCTAATCAGGATGAGAACACAGCGCGTCAGGAGAGAAGATCGAAGACACCTCAATTTAATCCTGCGCATCGCAAACCTCTTTTGAGGTAAACGGATCAAGTCAGACGAAGTTTCTTCATCGCGGCTGTGTGCTGGTGTCATCCGAGTAGAAACTCACAGTTTGCCCCTTCTTCCGGGCGTGCCAGATATGCTCCGCGGGCAATGGAGGCAGTTCGTGACCGTTGCGCCAGATTCGAGACGGCTGCCCCGGCGAGAAGAGAGCATCGTAACGATCGCCGCGCCACTTTTGACCGCGGATGTACACCTTTCCGAGGGAAGCATCCGGTGCGACGGTCAAATCTTCACCTCCCCATGTTCGTAATCCAGCAACATCCGGAAATACCAGCGTATCCAATGCGTCATATCCCATAATGCGCACGGAACCGATGGCATGCTCGCCGGGCGGATACGCCTTCGGATCGACATTTTCAGGAAGAAGCGGACCTAGATTCGAGTTGATCGCCCTGGCAAGCCAATCGAAGCCTTCCTGTGTATGGCCTGAGCGCGCAAGGGCCATTCCAACATAAGAAAAGATTCTGGGCCATGCGGGACCACGCCAATATCCGCCCCAATGAGGGGTATCGTACGCCAGGGTTGGCAGGAGCGGTCCATTGAATTTGCCGGGATCGTCGAGACGCCGCATCATCGCGGCAATGCGCTGTGGATCCTTCTCGAAGTAGAGGAAGTAATACGCATCGAGGTTTTCTCCCTGCGTCCAGAGCTTTCCGGTCTTTACGTCGAGATCCCAATACCGTTGCGTCGCTTGATCCCATAACTCGTCGCGCACGGCCTGTTGGGTCACATCGAAATCCCGTTGCCAGGGCGACGAATCTTCGCCCTGCAGTCGCGCGAGCCACGCCATCTCCTGAAGGCTCCAAAGCTGGAAAACCTGCTCGTTGACGGAGCTGGTCGGATCACCATGGAGATCGATGAACGGAGAATGCTTATCGTCCCATCCCGTCTCGTACGTATGCAGCCAGTCAATCAGATGATCGTGATTGGCGTCGCGCACGCGCAACAGGTTGTTCTGATAAGCCACGAGCGATTGCCATAACGTGCGATCCCCCGCGAGCCGGCCGAGTTTCTCATTCAGGATGCCGGTATCACCTGTGAGCCGGACATATTCCCCAACGAGAGAAGCCTGTACTGGAACACCCTGCGTGTCTCGCTCGGGTCCCATCGCCTGAAACGTGTTGTGGCCGGAAGGAAAGATCGTCCACGCTGAAGTTCCATCTCCCTGCGCATTCACCGAGTAACGAAACCAGTTCAGGATAGTGGCGCGCGCGATATCTTTCTCGTTTGTTGCAGCCAGAGAAATCGCCTCTGCAATGCCATCGTTGCTCCACATACCAACAAAGACATTCCAGTCGGCGATTGGCACCGGTGTTGCCGGCAGATAAGGCGCCAGGCAGGTGGTGTTGCGGACACCTCGCCAGAACCACAACTCGCTGCGCACAAGATCCTCTGGGCTGATGCTCTTTCGTTCGCCTGTCGTGCCCAACGTGAAGCTGACCGGTTCGGCCGGTGCTACGAGTGGCGTCGACGCAAGATAGGCATTCCAGAGGCGATGCGTTTCCTTATCGAAAAGATCGGGGGAGCCCTGCACCTGGGCGAGAGTAGCCGCAGCTTCCTGTTCCGTGCCGCCCAGCGTCAACGTGAGAGCAGCTTCGCCGCCGGTTCCCAGATTCCACTCGAATGTGCGGTCATGCATTGTCGCAGCAGGCTGTCCGGCGAGAATGAGCCGATACGGCCAACGCTGCGAACCGAAGACGGAACGCCGCTCATCACTGCCTGGAATGAGTTGCAGACCGTCTGCATGGGCGGCCATCGAGACCTGAACCGGGTTTGCGGTGCGAACGATTTGCAGGCGAATCACGGCCGCAGGCTTTCCATAGACCGGGTATACCGTGAGCGAGACTTCAGGGCCTCCGTCGAACGCAGCCCGATAAACCGTGCGATCGGCGAAGTACGTCAGGTTTCGTTTTGCAGGGCTGTCGGACAGCCTCCAGGTATGACCGGAGCTGTCCGTAATCACAGGCGCCTCGATCATCAATGCGGATAGCCTGTCGCTGCTGTTGGTGGGCGCGGCCGCGCCGGCAACGGGAATGATCACCCGCTGCTCTCCAAAGCCGGATTCTTGCAGAGCCATGAAGCCGTTTGATTGATAGATCAGGCTCTTCGGCGGAGCCGATGCGTCGAAGCGCGCGAAGGTGGAGTAGTCGAAATCGTTACTTAGATAAGCCGGAAAAGGAGACGCAGCAGCATCGGACTGTGCGGCAGACAGACAGCACGAGAGCAGAGACACTACCAAGAACAGGCAACCTCTCGGGATCTGTCGCAAATTCAGGAGCACAGAGAATTGATCCAACCGTATATGACGCAATGTAAATCCCTCCAAATAAACCCCGAGTAATCCTGAAAATCAGCATGACGCCCCTATTCGACAAACACTGGAACGAGAAATGCGATCAGATAGGGCTCGTTATTTTTGACATGCTTCACAGAGCTCACATCTCTATCGGCTCTGCATGATGGAATTGCCGGTAGTAAGAAACTGTTGAGCACGATCGTGGATATAAGCGCCTCCTGGCAGAGAAACGATCTCTACACGGAATCGGCGCTGAGGCAAGAAGCGGCGGCAAGGCTTCAGAGTACTGACTCTGCGAGGTGCACCGAAATGGCAGGGGCTTATCCGGATCGTCAATCTGGATAAGCTCCCGCCGGTTAGGTTTGCAACCCGATACAACGCACAGTGCTCAGAACGAGAGGGTCATTCCGAGCTCTCCCTGTCGCGGTAGAAAGTCGTTGGTGATCCGCCCGAAACTATTTGGCCCATCCGATACATTCGTATCCGGTTGTTGGTAGTTGACGTGATTGAAGATGTTGAAGAATTGGGCCTGGAATCGTAGTTGTGTTTGCTCAGTGAAGTGGACCGCCTTTGAAAAGGACATATCGAAGCTCAAGAAGCGCGGTCCGTAGATGCTTCCTGCCGCGACACCGGCGTTGCCATAGACAAACCCGCTGGGCACCGAGAAGCAGGTCGTGTCAAACCATTTTGAAACCGAACGCGGATTGACCGGCGACGCGCAGCCGTAGTTAGCGCGCTGTCCGCTGTTATGGGGCAACAGACCGCCGGAACTCGCCTTCATCAACAAGGGAGCACCGGAACGGAACCAGGTGACGCCGCTGACCGTCCAGCCGCCGACGATGTCGTCTGCGACGGGAGAGATCGAGTTGGCAAATTGTTTTCCACGGCCGAAGGGCAGGCCATAGACGTAGGTGAACTGCATAGATTGGGGGAAGTTATTGCGCTGCCAGCCCACCGTGTCTAATTCCTCACGGGTGGTGTAGGAATCAATCGGGTTGTTGATGTTGTCCATCATCTTCGACCAGGTGTAGGCCGCAGTGAAGGTCAGGTTCGCTCCGGCGCGCCGCTCGAGAACGAACTGACCGGCGTTGTAATGCGACTTGCCTCCGCTGTTGCGGAAATCCACGGTGGTGATAGAGCCGTTGTCTGCAGTGGTCCAGTTGGGGTTCTGGGGAAATGTGTAGTACGGCAGGCATTGCGGATACACCGGCTGTGCGGTGGCCACGCTGTACGATACCGGATTGCACTGGTTGAGTTGGTAGTCATGGTAGAGGTGGTTGCCGGCAGTTCCCACGTATGCGGCATGGAGCGACATTTCCGGGCCGAGCTGTCTCTCGATGCTGATGTTCCACATGGTGTCCAGACTCTGGCGGTAGTTGCTGGCCACGCTGTAGACGCCGAATCCCGCCGGAGAAAATACGAGCGCACCCGGCGTTGCGCCGGCGGGCTGAACTATGGGCGAGTACACTCCGCCGGCGGTGATGCCGGGTAGGCCGTTGGCCAGAATCAACGAGCCGCACTGTGAATACAAAGCGCCTCCCGATCCGGAGTAGACTCCCGGGCCCGTGTACGCACTCTTGCAGTTAGACTGGGCCGCGGAGTTGTTTTCCTGTTCCAGTTCAGGATAGTTCCGCTCCAGCGTTCCGCCGTTAGCTCCAAAGTTCTCATTAAAGTAGCTGATCCCCAGGGCGGCGCGGAATGCCGTCTTACCGTTGTCGGGCGAATAGGCGACACCCAGGCGCGGCGCGAGATTGCCAAAAAAGGTGTTCACATTTGGACCGCGGTTGCTGGATGAAGCAATTTGAATTTCCCCGCCATTGACACCCGATTTGATGAAGTTGCTTTGCAGGTTTTTGGTGTCCACCGGGTGTGTGTAGATGTCGTAGCGGACGCCAAGATTCAAGGTTAACTTCTGGGTCAGGCGCAGGTCGTCCTGCGCGAACTCGCCGATGTTCGACGTGCGTGTGTTGGGCTTGTCGAAGAAGTGGTCGCGATTGCTGTCAGTCAGCCCGCCTACCAGCCAATCGGCCAGAGCGGAGCCGGGGGTGCCGGCGCCGGTGTAATTGCCGCCGGCGTTCAGTTGCCCGCGAGGATCGTTCTGCGCGTTGAAGACGCGTGCCTGGATGGGCATGAAAACAATGCCGAACTTCCAGTTATTGCGGCCGTGCACAAGCGAAAAGGCGTCATTGAGTTGGTAGATATTTGAAAGGCGGCCTAGATCGTCCGGCACCCAGCCCGGATCTCCGGTTTGCATGAACCCGCCGCTGATGGAGACTTTGGCAATGCCGCTTGTTTCCGCGTATGCACCGATGTTGCCATTGGGAACACCCAGAGTATTGTTCTCGCTGATGCCGTAAGCGGTAGTGAAGTCGGTGGTGGCGAAGCGGCTAAAGCCGAGACGCAACTGGTTAATCATGGTGCCAGTGGCGCCGAAGGTGTGGTCCCATCCAATAACATCGTTGGTGGTTTGATTGGTTGCGTTGATATTTCCATTATTCATGAACTTGGCCGGAGTCGTGCCGGCGCCGACCCTCAACGGTTGAGTGAGTGTCCGGTTGCTATACCCGAAGCGGGCAAAGAAGCGGTCGTTTTGCGAGAACGCCCAGTCAACGCGGACGTCTTCCTGCGGCATAGATGCGTTGTTCAGTTGCACAAAGTTGGCATTGTTGGTTGACCCGGTGAGGTTGGGCAACGGCCACACCGAAGGACTCCAGAAAGCAGCCGCAATCGGCGAAATGTCGGAGTTGGGGACCGTGTCGGCGGTGCCCGAACCGGCGATTGCCGCGCTGGCCGTGCAATCCTGTGGATTAGCCGCACCGTTTGCGGCGGCGATCAAATAGCACGCGTGGGGATTCGTAATCGGACCTTGCCCATTCGAGTCGAATGCCGACAGGTCGCCGCTGCGCGCCGCCGCCGTGGGCAAGCTCGTGATGCCGGAAGATCCGGTTGCTAATTTGAGCCATTGCAAATCTGCTGCGAAGAACAGCTTGTTCTTGATGATGGGGCCATCTACTTCGCCGCCGAACTGGTTATAGTGGAACGGCGGATTCAGTTTGCTGAAGTAGTCGGGCGCATTAAAATCCGTATTGCGGTTATATTCGTAGAGCTGACCGTGGAACCGGTTGGTTCCGCTCTTGGTTGTCAGGTTGGACACCTGCCCGCCAAAGCTACCATATTCCGCGGAGGGATTGCCGGTTTCCAGCTTCATTTCCTGAACGAAGTCGAATGGAATCTGAAGGCCCATATATCCGTTTTCCAGTTCCACGTCACTCACGCCATCTACCAAATAGAGATTCGACTGGAAAGGAAAGCCGTTAGTGGACGTGTAGGCGCCGCCGCCGCCGCCACCTGGCGCCGTCGTAGCCGCCGTGGACGAATCTTCGCCATTGCCGGCGCCCCATGCCGCCGGCGTTGATCCGGGAGCAAGCTGCATCAGCATCTGTGGGGATCTTCCGTTGACGGGCAGGTTGTCGATTTGCAACCGGCCGATCGAGGTGCCCAGATCCGAGGTTGTGGTTTCAACCAGCGGCGTTTGCCCGGTTACCGTAACTTCCGTGCTTACCGCGCCCGGCTGCAGCGTTAGATCGACGCGCGTGGTTTGTTGCACCTGGACAAGGTTGTGCTTCGAGATTACTTTCTTGAAACCAGACGCCACGATAGAAACGCTGTAGTCGCCAGGATTGAGATTAGGAAATGTGTAATAGCCCTGCGGTCCTGTTTCCGTTACGTTAGTGACGTTCGTTCCCTCATTAATGAGCGTCACATTCGCGCCCGGGATCACAGCTCCGGAGGAGTCCTGAACCGTGCCGAGCAAAGTTCCTGTCACAGCTTGCGCAGACGTACTTCTCGCCACAAGCAGTAATAGCAAGATACAGCCTGCAACTGCAGCCTGAACGAAGATTCGTTTTTGCATATCGCCTCCAAACCGCTTCGAGGGTGATCTATCCGCGCCGGAATCGGAACTGCCAGTGGTAGCGTTTTCAGAAAAATGTCGTTGGCTGAGCCCTCTTGCTCGCTAAACTGGCAGAGATTTCCGGGCAGAATCCTCTTGCGACAACGCCAACCATACTGTTGCCGTTTAGCTGACATTGCCTAGTAACGGCGGGGTTACCGAAACTCTGCAACGTGGGGAAAAGGCGTAGATATCACTGTTTCTTGAAGTTTGGACTCGACTAGAGCAGAACGTTACTTCAATGTTAAGAGGCTTGTAACGTCGAATCGGGCCGTTAATTGGCTGAATTTGAAGGCCCTGTGGAATATGTAGCGGCGTTTTGCGATCTCATTCAACTGAAGAAGGTTATATTTCCGGATTCTGATAATGAAGACAGGCACACGCCGGATCACTCTTCGGTCATCGCGTCTGCTGCGCTCCTGTTGATCAGAATGATAACTTTACCTTGATTACGAGAATACAATTCGCGTCAAGCTTGAGCAGGTTGCTGTAAGATTCAATGATTCCCTGGGTCGGAATGCTCTCTGCGTCGACCGCACTGTTGTGCTGGCCTCTGTTGCCGAGCGTCCCATGTGGGACGCAATAGTACACACCTGGGAATTTCGTCAGCAAAAAACGACTTCGCTATGCGCAAGGGCTAACCTCAAACCATCAAGCCGAAAGAGGTTAGTATTAGGCGTGGTTCCTTCAGAACGCCTGAATCACCATGGTTTCAATGGCTCAATTGAGGCTTGCCATGACAGGTGCGGTAAGAAGATCCGGATGCTGCCTTCTAAGCGTTGTCGTAATTCTCTCTGTTTTAAAAACGGCTGTCGCCGCGTCGCCGCCGGCAGGTATCCCTAAATTCGCGCTCACTCCAGGCCCCCTGCTAATCAGCGAGAGAGCGAGCCCGCGCAGATTCGTCAACGCAGTAGGCGAACAGAGCGGGTTGTGGGGATTTGAAGACGGGCGCCTGGAAGGATGGGTGTATCCGCTTAAGATCTTTCACGATCTCCAGTTGGATTTTCAGTTGGAAGGATTTCCGAGAATCTATTCCGGCCAGGAGATTCTCGTTAGTGCGCGTATCTTTCCGCAAATGGTGCAACTGCAATATTCCGCCGAAATGTTCACAGTAAACGAGATTCTGTTTGCACCACGGGACAGGCCGGGGCTCGTGATCCTGCTGGACATCAATGCGCCGCGCACCCTGCACATCTATGCGCGCTTCAAGCCCGATCTGAACCTGATGTGGCCCGGGGGGCTGGGCGGTCAGACTTACACATGGGACGAAAAGAACAGGTGGATCGAACTGGCAGAGCCCACCAACCGATTCTCTGCCCTCATTGGGTCGCCGTTCGCTCAGGATTCAACGGCCGTCGGCTATCACGCGTATTTGAGCAATGAGAACCCCTTCGAAGAGCTGCAACTGAATATCACGCCCGAAGAGGCAAAGCTGAACTACATTCCGATTCTCGTGGCGGCGGGAATACAGGGAATCTACGATGCCCAGAGCACGTATTCCGAGCTTCTGAATCAGCTGCCCCTGCTCTATGAGCAGAGCCTGCAGCATTACGAAGAGCTGGAAAACCAGGGACCGCAATTTTCTACCTCCGACCCGAAGGTTGACGAGTCGCTTCGCTGGTCCCGCGTGGCGCTGGATCAGTTGAGAGTCTGCAATCCCTACGTGGGGTGCAGTTCTGTTTCAGGCTACGGGTCGTCAGGAACCGGGACGCGCCCCATGTATGCGTGGTATTTCGACGAGCCAACAATTACATCGTGGGCATTTCTGGATGCCGGCCGCGAAGCAAGTCTGAAAGAAGCTTTTCGTTTTCTCGAAAAATACCAGCGGAAGGACGGCGCAATCCCTCACGAGATTTCGCAAAGCGCCACGCTGGTGGACTGGTTCGAAAAATATCCTTATCCATATATCCATCCGGATTCCAGTCTCTGGTACCTGATTGCAATGGGGCACTTTTACCATTTCACAGACGACGAAGAGTTTGTGAGGCAGAGTTGGCCTCACATTCTTGGAGCCTATCGGTATTGTTTGTCCATCATGGATCCGGCTGACGGTTTGCTGGTGATACCCAAGGATGCGTGGGGTTCCATGGAACTCACAGGGTTTAGCAAGGACGCCGCAATGGGAGGCGAATGGATTGCGGCGCTTCGCGCCATGCGCGATCTTGCAAAAATGGCAGGCGATTCGAAGCTTTCAGAAGAGTGCGAACAAAGAGAAGAGAAGGCGGCTGCATCCCTCGAGCACGAGTTCTGGAACCCGCAACTGCAGTATTACAACTACGGCCTCTTGACATCAGGTGAGTCTGTCACGTATCTGAATCCCGCGATCGGATGGAGCGCCTGGCTCGGGAGCCTGCCTCTTGACCATACACAAATGGTTCTGGAGAGGCTTTCGACCGCGTCGTTCCTGGCAGATTGGGGCCAGCGGAACATGTCTCTCGACGACCCACGCTACACGGAGGGTTCCTACCACATTGGCTCGGCTTGGCCGTTTGCGACCGCCGGTCCAATGCTGGCGCAGTTCAAGTATGGTGATACCGCGCAGGCATTTCTCACCTGGCGGGCAATGCTTGCGCTGAGGGATCTCAGCGCAGCGGGCGACATGCCGGAGGTTCTGACCGGAAATTATTACCGGCTGCTCGATAATGCGGTTCCGCACCAGATGTTTTCAGAAATGACGGCTGTTCCCGGCCTGGTCGACGGCATTCTCGGCCTCGATCTCGATGTGCCCAACCATGCGTTGAAGTGGATCCCGAGCCTCCCTCCAAGCTGGCCAGGTGCTACCTTACAAGGATTTCCCTACGGGCGAGAGAAGATGGATTTCGAGTTGCATCAGAGTTCCGGTTTGCTGACAGCGAGCATCCGGCCCACTGGTACGCAAACCGTCAGCTTGCAGTTTTCGCCTGCTCTGCCCATGGGTTCCACGGTGCTCTCAGTAAAGCAGGATGGCAAGCCGGTGCATTATCGGGTGGAAGATCACGCAAGCGAGGTTCATGCAGTGGTCAACATCAGTTTTTCTGCCGCAACGCAGATTGAGGTCCAATACAAGCCGGGGGTTGCGTTGGAGGCAGAGATGTTGCCGTTGTTGGAAGGAGATGGCAGCCGGAATCTGAGAATCCTCCATGCGAGCTACGCGGGAGGGCAGATCGACATGATGGTCGAAGGGCGTCCGGGCCAGATCTACGAAGTTCGCGCCTACACTCCCCTGAAGCTGACGGCAATTGGAGGTATCCGGTCCATCGAAGATCGCGGAAATTACAAGACGATTGAGCTCACTCCGCCCGCAGACAGCCGTCTCGCAGACAAGGCTGGCTATGTGCGATGGCAGGTTCACGCGAAAGCAGAGCCATAGCCACAGGAGCATTCTATCGACGCACATCTGCCCGCAACGCATGAACGCTTGCCCTTGCAGGGACAACTACTTAGGGTCGCAGTTGACAAGGTGACTGTGGGAATTCGCTTGTGACGTGTATCTGTCGTAAAATTCTCGCGATAAACCAACCCGCGTCACAGTCGCTCTTAATTCAACGATAACTGGAAGGCGCTGGAGTTGGCGCCGACACAAACACGATCAGGTATGAAGTATTGCGCCACTTGGAGGCGCTAGCTGGTGAACGCACGCGCTGACATCCCGGCGGGACCTCCTCCCCGAAATGAATGCCAAAAGCAGGTCCAGAGAGTACTGCAATCTGCCAGTTTTCATAACGCCTCAATGCTGCAGCAACTGCTGCGTTACCTCGTACAGACGACATTTGATCGCGGTGACGAGGCACTGAAGGAATACACGATAGGCGTAGAGGCGTTGGGCCGGCCCCTGGATTTCGATCCGAAGGTGGACCCTATTGTCCGCGTCCAGGTTCATCGTCTTCGGCAAAAGCTGAAGGAGTACTACGACTCGGAGGGACTTCGCGATGCCATTGTGATTGAGATTCCGAAGGGCCGCCACTTGCCCATTTTTCAATATGTGGGGAGTGTCGAAGCTCTTGCCAACGGGAAGCCCCCCTCCGAGGGCGACGCTGTTTTGCCGGGAGATGCTGTTTTACCGAATGCCCAGCCCGTTGATGACCTCCGGAATTCGGACGACCCCAAAGTTCGCCGCCCGGGTAAGCCAATCTCACGTGCCGCGCTGATCGCAGCAGTACTGGTAATCACAGCCTTCACCGGCGGCTTATGGGTCGGGAACAGATGGCTTCCACTGGGCGTTAGCAAGGCAGGCACAGCCAGCACGAAATCCGATCCTGCAAAGTCTTCCGATCCGGTGATTGCCTTTTGGGCAAAGTACCTTGGCAACGACCCTACTCCGGTCATTGCTTACCCTGATGCTGTATTTCTTCTCGATAATTACAATGATCTGTTTCGCTTCAAGCGAGGCGCAACCGATTACCGCGGCGCTCCTGTCGATTCACACCTGGCCCAGCAGTTCGCCTCGAATCCGGCTCTGGTTGCACGGGCCGGCCAGCTTTATTACGAGAATTCATACCTTGGCTTTGGCGAACTCAAGGCAGTCGGCATGCTCTCGAATCTTTTTGGCCAGATGGGGTATAAGGCGATCATCAAGCCGAGCCGTGAGCTTACCGTCGACGATCTGACGCAGCATAACGTGATCATGCTTGGCTCATCCTCGCAAAACGTCGCGGTCGCTCACTTTAGCAGTCTGGGAGACTTCAGCTTCAAGGACTTCGATACGCGTCTTGAGCAATGGAGAGGCGTCATCGTAAATGCTCATCCCCGCCCCAACGAAGCGTCGACCTACCGTACAGAGCGCGATCCGAACACCAAAGTCTTGACGGCGGATTACAGCCTGATTACGATTCAGCCGGGAATCGCGCCCGGACGCTACATCGCAGATTTTGGTGGCCTTGATACCACCGGCTCAGAAGGCGCTATCTTCTATGCCACCTCAAGGTCTGGAATCGATGAATTGACCAGGGCGATCCAACTCCCGAAAAACACCGGAGATAAGCAGCCATTTCCTGTTTTTCAGGCTTTGCTGAAGGTTCGACTCGAGAACGGCTACGACGTTGTTGGCGTTTCGCTGGTCACAGTTCATAAACTCCCATCGACGCAGCCTGCAAGAGAAAGCGGAAGCAATTCGCAGGCATCCCAGCAATGACGAGCAATGATGGTCCTGAAGGGGATGACAGCGGGAACCCTCGCTGTTTAGTTCATTTCAGCCTGCCGCAAGCCCACCGCAATCAGAATTAATTGGCAGATTAGCGCAGCGAGAGCACCGGTCATCTCCGCATTGCAGAGGGAGACAATCGCACGCAGTACGATTGCTCCCGCGCGCGTGCGACCGGGCTAGTATGCCCACGTGGCGCACCGTGAGCAATCATCCTTCCACCAATCAGGTTCTCCGGGCCAGGGATAGCCGTCCTGATTTCAAGTGACAGCGGTCACTTCGCCCACTCCAAGCCAGCAGGTATATTTTTCCCGCTCTGAAATCCTTCCACCGGCACAGTTCGCCGGCGTTCGCAAAGAGGTGCCCAATGCCGCTGAAACTGAATGTGAATCACGAAGTCAGGACAGTCGACATACTTCCTGATACACCCCTTCTCTGGGCTCTCCGTGATGTGTTGGACCTGAAGGGAACCAAGTACGGCTGCGGTATTGGAACCTGTGGGGCTTGCACGGTGCTGGTTGACGGCAAGCCGGTACGCTCCTGTATGACCCATGTCGGCAGCGTGACCGGCCAGGAAATCACTACGATCGAAGGGCTTTCGGTAAACGCCATACACCCCGTGCAGCAAGCCTGGGAGGCGGAGGACGTGCCTCAGTGCGGCTACTGCCAGCCCGGCCAGATCCTGGCGGCTGCAGCGCTGTTGGCCCACACTCCACATCCCACCGACGCCGAAATCGACAAGGCCATGAATGGCAATCTCTGCCGCTGCGGAACTTATCCGCGCATCCGGGAGGCTATTCATCGCGCAGCTGATGCGGCTCACGCGCCAACCCTGAAGAGTTGAAGGAGGGTGAACACCATGAGCGACGACTATGATCTTGATCGCCGATCCTTTCTCAAGATGACCGCCCTCGCCGGCGGAGCTTTCGCGCTGGGTCTCTATACACCATCGCGGACCGCTGCACAGGGGTCCGCCCAGCAGCCTGCCTTTGTGCCTGTTGCATTCATTCATATCGACCCCAGCGGAGTTGTTACGCTCATGGCCAAGAATCCAGAACTCGGCCAGGGTGTAAAGACCATGCTGCCCATGCTTATCGCCGAAGAACTGGACGTCGATTGGAACGATGTTCGCATCGAGCAGGCAGGCCTCGCGCCGGAGGTATTCGGGCCGCAGTTTGCAGGCGGCAGCACAGCTACTCCCATCAACTGGGACCCGTTGCGCCGCGTGGGCGCCGCCTACCGGCAGATGCTGATCGCCGCGGCTGCGCAAACGTGGGGCGTTCCTGATTTGGAGTGCACCACCGATCACGGCAAAGTCATACACCCGAGTTCGAAGCGGTTGGCCCCCTACGGCCAGCTGGCCGCGAAAGTCGCAGCAGTGCCCCCGCCAGACCTGCGTTCCGTGGCGCTCAAAGACCCGAAGAACTACCGCATCATTGGCAAGTCACACCCCGGCGTAGACAACCGCGCAATCGTGGCTGGCAAACCGATCTTCGCGGTCGATATCACGCTGCCCGGAATGCTTCATGCTGTTATCCAGAGATGCCCTGTCTTCGGCGGCAAAGTGAAAACCGCCAACATCGACGAGGTGGGCAAGCTGCCCGGTGTGCGGAAAGTGCTGATCATCGAGGGCACTCTCTCCACCGACGCGGTTGCGCCATGGGAACCGGGCATGGAGCCCGGAGTGGCTATTCTTGCCGACACGTGGTGGCAGGCACAAAGCGCCCGCAAGAGCCTGAAGATTGACTGGGACTACGGACGTGGCGCCAGCCAGAACACTGATGATTTTACGAAGCGAGCCGCGGAATTACTGGAATCTCCGCCCGCCAACCCTATCCGCAGCTATGGCGACGCCAACGGGACACTCAAGTCGGCAGCCAAGGTTCTCGAAGCTGTCTATTCATACCCATTCTTAGCCCACGGAACTCTCGAACCGCAGGGCACGGCTGCCGCATACAACGACGGCAAACTTGAAATCTGGACCAACAGCCAGATGCCCGCTGAAGGCCGCGCCCTGGTGGCGCACGCAGTTGGCATCGACCCCGGCAATATCGAGGTTCATCTTTGCCGTGCAGGCGGCGGCTTTGGCCGGCGCTTGATGAACGATTACATGGTCGAAGTTGCATGGCTGGCCAGGCAGATGGGCAAGCCAGTCAAACTCCTCTGGTCGCGTGAAGACGATATCGCACACGATGCGTATCGCCCCGGTGGCGTCATTGGTCTCAAAGCCGGTCTCGATGCGCAAGGCAAACTCGTTGCCTGGAGCCAGCACCTCATCACATTTGGCGAAGGAAAGAACACTGTGCAAGGTGGAGATATCGGCAGCGATCAGTTCCCTGCCGGCCGCGTGCAGAATTTTTCGCTGGGCATGAGCACTACACCGTTGTGGCTGCGATGCGGAGCCCTGCGCGCACCTGGCGACAATGCATACGCCTTCGTCCACCAGTCTTTTCTCGATGAGTTGGCCGTCGCCGCCGGCCACGATCCTCTCGACTTTCAACTCGAAATCCTGAACGCCACACCAGAGCCCGGCGAGAAGGTCGATCCGAAGAATCCCAATCTGCTGAATCCGGAACGCATGAAGGGCGTGCTTGAGCTCGTCGCTGCAAAATCAGGCTGGCGTAATCGCGGGAAATCCCCCGGCCGCGGCATGGGGCTCGGTTCCCACTTCTGCCATCTCGGCTACTTTGCCATGATTGCGGAAGTCAGTGTAGATGGCCAGAACCAGGTGACTGTCCATCACGTCTGGGCCGCAGGAGACATCGGAAGCCACATCATCAATCCCGCGGCTGCCGAAAGCCTGTGCTATGGGGGCATCATCGAGGGGCTTAGCCACATGCAGCAGGAGATCACGCTGACCAACGGCCGTGTGGACCAGACCAACTATCATCAGCATCCAATGCTGCGCATGCGCCAGACTCCGGTCATCGATGTCTATTGGCGCCAGAGCGATTTCCCGCCTACGGGGCTGGGCGAACCGGCAGTACCACCAATACTGCCTGCAGTCGGCAATGCTATCTTTGCCGCGACCGGAAAGCGCATACGAACTCTGCCCCTGAAGAGAAGCGGATTCAGCTTCGCTTGAATTAGGCTCATCTCCCAGGAGTGCGGCTCGACAAAACTTTAAAGCATGGACCGCACTCCAACGCCTGGCGCTCATTGAGAGCGGTCAGGCAGATGATCGGAAGAGATCATTCGGAACTGCTTTGGTTGCAGTTACTCAGCACAGTCCATTCTACGAAGATACGAAATCACAAATACTGCGCGGCAGATTGAGAAATTAATGATGGGTGTCAGCGGAGCCTTCGCTCCTCTAAACATAAAAAGTATTTACCGACACCTGGTATTTCCGCAAAAGCGATTTTTCTTGTCTCTGCCGTCATAGGCACCCAAGACCTGATAACGAAATGCGATGATAGATGCGTTCGATGTTTGCATAGATCTGCGAGGAGCGACGATGCTGCGCATGCCAATACGGAGCGGTTGGTGGTTTTCATGTATCGCGGGATTGTTGTTCTGCACAGTGTCGAGCGATGTGTCAGTGATTGCGCAGAACGGCGATTCAGGGAAAGAGGATCCGGCTGCGCTGGTGAATCCTCTGATCGGGACAACGAATGGTGGAAATGACTATCCGGGTGCAACATTGCCGTTGGGCATGCTGGCGTGGAGCCCGGAGGAGCCGCGGAATCATCCACGGCAGCAGGTGCAAGGCGTGCCAGGATCGATGCGGGATGATCCTGGGCGGCCTGCTGCGCCGGGCGGATATGAGTACTCGTCGAATCGCATCAGCGGTTTTTCACTGACTCACCTGATGGGAACGGGCTGCGCCGGAGCCAGCGGTGATATTCCGCTCATGCCATACGTCGGAGAGATTGATTCTTCTCCCGCGGACGACGCCGGCGCAGAAAAATTTGGCAGTACTTTCTCACACGATCACGAGACCGCGCAGGCCGGCTATTACAAAGTCACCCTTGACGATGGCGTTACTGCCGAGTTGACAGCGACGCTTCGCGCAGGATTGGGGCGATTTACTTATCCTCAGGGTAAGCCCGCGGTAATGGTGGTCCGCAGTGCGTATTCCGAAACTGGCAGCTCCGATGCCCGCATATATATTGACCCCAAAACGCGGACGATCTCCGGATCGGTGACCAGCGGCAATTTCTGCGGCTACATCGGTACAGCCGATCGCCACAGTTATTACACGCTGTACTTCGTGGCGCATTTCGATGTTCCATTTCTGAGCATGGGAACCTGGCAGGATTCGACCGTTCGGCCACGCACGCTGGAGGCGAGCGGTGGCACGACCTACGGGCCAAAGGGATTTGTGCCGCCCGGCAAAGGCTCGGGCGCCTGGATCGTTCTCGACACTGCGAAGGCGACTACAGTCGGCGTTCGAGTAGGGATTTCGTACGTGAGTGCACAGAACGCTGAAGCCAATCTTCGTTCGGAAATTCCTTCAGGAACATCCTTCGAGACAATACGCGAGAAGGCACATGCGGCCTGGAACGAAGTGCTCAATCGCGTACAAATAGAAGGCGGCACACACGATGAGCAGGTCGTTTTCTACACCGCTTTGTATCACACCCTGATGGGAGAGAACCTATACAGTGATGTCGACGGCCGTTATCTGGGAATGGACAGTCAGGTTCATAAAGTCGCCTCTCCACAGAAGGCGCAATACAGCACGTTCTCAGGGTGGGACGTCTACCGGTCGCAGTTACAGCTGCTCACTCTACTGACTCCAGATACCGCAGGTGACGTGGCGCAGTCGCTTCTGAATCAAGCCAACCAGAACGGCGGCGAATGGGATCGATGGACGCACAATTCAGGAATAACCCATGTGATGAACGGCGATCCTGCTGCACCGGCGATTGCCGATATCCTGGCGTTTGGAGGCAGGAATTTCGATGTCGAAGCTGCGTATCGATCGCTGCTCAGGGCGGCAACCGTCCCCACTGCGCATGATCTGAGTAAAGACGGCTGCGAAGTGGAATGTATCGGTCAAAGGCCATCCTTAGACAAATGGTTGTCGCTTCACTACATTCCCGTTGGTGCAAATGCCTGGGGCCCGGCGGCCGACACGCTGGAAGATGCTACAGCGGACTTCGCCATATCCGAGTTGGCGCGACGCAGAGGCGACGATGCAACGCGCAGCCAGTTTCTGGCGCGGGCGCAATACTGGAAGAACATCTTCAATCCGCAAGCTACGCCGGAAGGCGGGTTCATTCAAAACCGTAACGCCGATGGCTCGTGGCCGAAGTTCGATCCGGAATCGGACGAGGGATTCGTCGAGGGTAGCGGAGCTCAATACCTGTGGATGGTGCCATTCAATGAGAAGGGACTGTTCACTATGCTGGGCGGGATGGAGAAGGCGAGCGAGCGTCTGAATGCATTTTTCTACACTCCCGACGGCAGTCTCGCCGTGACCAAGTCAGGCGGGCTGCATGCTGAACTGGACAACGAGCCTTCGATTGAGACGCCGTGGCTCTTTGATTTCCTTGGTCAGCCGTGGAAGACGCAGGAAGCAGTACGGAAAGTCCTCAATACAATCTGGACCAACTCGCCTCGAGGGATGCCGGGCAATGATGACCTCGGGGAGATGTCTTCATGGTATGTATGGTCGGCAATCGGAATGTATCCCGAGATTCCCGGCAGAGCGGAACTGGTGTTTGGCAGCCCGCTCTTTTCGAAGATCACGATTCACCGCACCGGTGGCGATATTGTCGTGAAAGCAAACGGTGCCGCTACAAATTCTCCCTATGTCCAAAGCGTGAAAGTGAATGGACGGGCCTGGGCGAAGACCTGGCTTCCCGAGAGCTTTGTCGAACACGGTGGCACGATCGATTTTGAGCTGAGCGCGTCGCCGAACAAGAGCTGGGGAACCGCTACGGAGGATGCACCTCCTTCGTTTGAGCCTTAGCCCTGAGTGAGCATCCCGAGAAGCACTATGATGCTGTTCAGATTCGCGCCCACGGCTTCGGCAAACAGCGACTTCAGTCGATTTGCCGCCGACAAGATCATCACGCCCCTGAGTGCACTAATCAGGAAATCTATTTAAGACGCTGAATGTTCCGGTCTGCCGGTCATTCCGAGTGTCATTGCATAATTTTAAAAATCTATAGCAGAGTCGAACCGCTAAGTATCTGTTATCCTGCACCCGCAAGATTCGCGGACAATCAGCGTTAACGGAAGAACTTTTTTCATGACGCTGGATGCCATTTCATCCCGGATGTTTTTCAGGAGCATTTGAGCTGCCAGCTTGCCAATTTCAAAGGCTGGCTGACGGACTGCGGTTACGGCAGGAGTGAGTTGATTGAAGTAATCGACATCATCAAAACCTACGAGAGCTACATCCTTACCAAGTTTGACCTTCAACTCCTTGAGCGCCTCAATTATCCAAATTGTAGTAAGGTTATTCGCAGTAAATAGCGCCTGGGGAGGATTGCGGGAGGCGAACAGTCTAGAGAGCTCAACTTTCGCAGACTCCTCACTCGAAAGATGTATCTCTTTCGCAGCCGGCAGCTTGGCATCTTTCATTGCCCGTTGGTAGCCGGCGATGCGTTCCCGGATCGGAAGTAAGTGAGGATTAGTCACCATGCAGGCAATGCGTTTGTAGCCATGTTGTATGAGGTGATCAACCGCAAGACGGGCTCCCGCTCTGTTTTCCACTTCAACGGAGTCTGTCTTTGCGATTTCGATTGGACGGTCGATGGTGACAACAGGTGTGCTACCGGAAGCCAGAGTTCTAAGGTAAGCTTTCCGGCTATGGGATGGAACCAGTAGTATTCCATCTACTCCATAGGTTGTCATCATCTCAACGTGAGAAGCTTCAATGGCCGGGTCTTCTGCCGAGGCAGCGAGCCAAAGCAGATAGCCGTGAGCGTGTGCAGTTTCCTGAACCGCCTGGCTGATGATGGAGAAGAAACTGTCCGAGATATCGGGAACGATAAGGCCAATAGATCGGGAAAGCTGGCCAGTTAGCACGCGGGCTGCGTGGTTTGGCTTGTAGTTCAGCTTCTGAATGGCAGCGCGCACCTTTTTTGCGGTCTCTTCCGATACGTAGGGATGACCGTTAATAGTGCGCGAAACCGTCATTGGTCCCACTCCAGACAGTCGCGCAACATCTGCGAGAGTTGCCCGTCTCAGACGCTTCGAATTGCGGCTATTTGGGCCCCGGCGGTTAAGTGTCAAAATCTTATCCTCGAATAGACATTTCCACAGTAACGCAGAATTGACTTGACGGAAGAATACGAAAGTCAGTATTCTCCGCCCGTTAAGGTTGGGCCACCGATATGATAGCGCAATCATATGAAGCAGGTTCAATCAAAGTGAACACGTTTGCAATCAGTACGATCAACCACACTGGCAAATGGGAGGCTATATGTTGAAACTTCGACAGATGCGAAGACTGATGCCCGGTCTTTTGTGTGCAGTATGGATTATCGCTTTGTTCTCGGTAGGGGCTTTTGCACAGTCCGATAAGGGAGCGATCGGTGGCTTTGTTCGAGACGCATCGGGGGCTGTCGTGGCCGGAGCGAATGTCCGGCTGACCAATGAGGCGACCGGCGAGACCTATCAGGCAACCACAGATTCGCAAGGACATTACACCGTTACCAACTTAACTGCGGGCAACTACACCTTGTCCATGGAAGTGAAAGGATTCAAGAAGTACGTCAGCACCCACAATACACTGGGCGCGAACACTACGCTGGCTCTTGATGTCCCCCTGACTGTCGGCGCGGCGACGGATGAAGTGACAGTATCGGCAACCGCGCAGGTCTTGCAGACGGAATCAGCTGCTGTGCAGGCTGAGATTACCGGCAAGCAGGTCATGGATCAGGAACTGAATGGGCGCAATCCCATCTATATGGGTTCGCTGGTTCCCGGCTTGCGCAGCGGCTCCACGCTGGGCGACTTTAACTTCGCCGTTGGCGGTGGTAATCCATTCCAGATCAACGGTTCCCGCACGCAGGATACTCTGGTGACCTTTGACGGAGCTCCGGCCGTCCGTACCCGTGGCAGCGGCGCGATCATCGGCGTTGCGAGCGTGGATGCGACCGAAGAGATGCAGGTCATCAACACGAATTATCAGGCGGAGTATGGCGACGCCGCGGGCGGCCAGATTCGCATCGTCACGAAAAGTGGGACCAAGGACTTTCACGGTTCGGCGTATGAATATCTGCGCAACTCGGCTATGAATGCCAATGACTGGGTTCGCAATCATGCGGCTACAACGCGGCACATTACTGCGCCATACGTTTACAACAACTTCGGATTCACCTTCGGAGGACCAGTCTGGATTCCCAGGATGGGTATGGACCGGTTCCGGAACAAGTTCTTTTTCTTCGTAAACGAAGACTGGATTCGTTATCGCCATGCAGATACGCAGACGCAGGCCGTTCCGACTGTGAAAATGCGTACAGGAGACTTCAGTGAACTCCTGAGCACCGATCACGTAAACGTCGATCCATGGTTTAAGAGTGTCACCCAGCTTTACGATCCGGCGACGTGCACGAAGGTGGGCGATGTAAACTGTCAGCCGTTCACGGGCAATGTCATTCCCCAGGGCCGGCTCAGTTCGAACGGCATGGCAATTTTGAATGCGTATCCCGCGCCGACCGCTGGATATCTTTCGGGGACCCAGAACTGGATCGCAACCGCTGCCCATCCCCAAAATCAGCGGAAGCAGGAGATTAATGTCGATTGGATCATCAACGACAGCCACAAGCTGGAATTCCGCCGCCAAAACGCTACGTACAACGAGTATCAGCCGTTCGATCAGGGTTCAGGTCTGACCGGAAAGTACTTCATTCGTCCGAACCAGACCAACGTTTTGGCGTGGACCTGGACAATTTCGCCGACCATGATTAATGAGGCTCGTGCGACGCTCAGCCTCGACAACGTCTATATTCCAGTGAATACGGCCCTTGCCGGATTCAACCGTTCAAGCTTGGGAATCAACTTTCCTTATATCTTCCCGGCCTCACAAAAGGCCCAGCCGGCGAAGATACCTACCGTTTCGGGTGTTGATACCTTCTACGGGCTGTCGGGAGGCCCTTACCCTTCGCACTCGGATGGCCCCATTTTCACGGCATCGGATAGCTTGACCAAGGTATGGGGAAGCCACACATTCAAGGGTGGCTACTACCTCAATTTTCAAGGGGAGAATGACAACGACCAGATCAACGTATCTACCGTTCCCGGAGGCGCGAGCAACCAGAACGGCACGTTCTTCTTTTCGGATAACCACAACGGACTGGGCGCTACGACCGGCACGGCAATTGCCAATCTGGCCATGGGCATCGCCGACAGCTATACCGAGATCGGACAGAGGGCCCAGACCTATTGGCGCGGCCTGGTGAATGAGTTCTTTGTGCAGGATTCGTGGAAGATCAACAGCAAATTGCACATCGACTACGGCATCCGTATCTCCATTCTGAGTCCGTATACTCCGGCGTGGGGAAATGCCGACTACTTCGATCCTGCTTCGTACAGCGCAAACAATGTTGTTACGCAAGATCCTGCGACAGGAAACGTGATCCTCGGGACCGGCAATCCTTACAACGGCCTGGTGATCCCGGGTTACTCCAAATTCCCGAGTTCAGCGGCCAAGCACGGTGTCCTTGGTTCTGAGCCCAACTCCACCGCTTGCGATGGCACTTCGTGCGCGGCTCTGTTTGCTCCAAACCTGAGGAAGGGCTATGTCAACATTTCTAATAACTACCAGCCCCGTCTCGGTATCGCCTACCAGCTAACGCCGAAGACGGTGGTTCGCGCTGGTCTGGGCAACTTTGCTACCCGCATGGGTTTGCTTGACAACATCTTTCCGGGAGGCAACTCGCCCTTCCAGCCAACCGTCACCGTCAACCCATCGTCCGGCGTAAACGATATGGTCGATAACCCAGGCGCCAGCCTGACCAGCGGCTTCGCTGCTCCCCTTCTTGCCACTAGCCTGGCTAAGAATCTGAAATCTCCACAGCGCTGGAACTGGAACGCGACGGTACAGCAGCAGATCATCTGGAAGTCGATGGTGACGCTCGCCTATGTAGGCGGGCGCGGCTTGTATAACTGGCGGGTGGTTGACATCAATCAGCCGGCGATCGGAGCCGTGGCAGCCAACCCGGGCAAAGCCGTAAACTACCTGCGCCCGTATCGTGGGTACTCGTTCATTCAGCAAGAGCAGAGCAATGGAAGCTCGCGGTACAACTCCTTCCAGCTTTCATGGAACCGTCCGTTCGCGAATGGCTTCATGGTCCAGCTGGCGTACACGCTGGCAAAAAGCATGGACAACAGTTCCAACTATCGCGATATCGTTCCCGATTCCCAAGACACAACCGGTCTATGGGGCCCTTCGGAATACGATACGCGCAACGCCTTCGTGTTCAACTTCCTCTACGCTTTGCCGTTCTTCAAGTACCAGACTGCACCCGTCAGCAAACTGCTTGGCGGCTGGCAGTTGAGCGGGAACGTTCAATTCCAGAGCGGCGTGCCGTGCGGAATCGGAAACAACCAGGACTATGCAGGTGTTGGAGAGTGGGGAAGCTTCGGCTGCGGCAGTGAGGGCCAGTTCTTCGTGATGAACGGAAGGCCGAAGTTGACGAAAAAATTTGCCGGATATCCAGGTCAAACCGGCAAGTGGTTCACGACAACCAATCCGGATGGCTCAGCTATCTTTACCGCGCCAACGGCCAACACCTTTGTTCACACGCCTGGTGTTCGCGACTCCGTCTATCAGCCGGGGTTCCAGAACTGGAATCTCAATATGAAGAAGAGCTTCCCAATCAACGAGAGAAATGGCTTCGAATTCAAGGTCGATGCCTATAACTTCATCAACCACCCCAACTGGGCCGGCCCCAACCTGAACCCAACATCAGGCAGCTTTGGCCAGGTGACCTCAAAAACCACCAGCAATCCGCGCACCTTGCAGGCAGGATTGAGGTACTGGTTCTAGGCTGGTAAGGACAAAGCAACCCCCATACGTCTATCGGGCGTGTGGGGGTTGTGTTTGTTGTAATCCGCTTTCAATGGGTCGGTAGTTCGTCCATGAGCACGTGCTCACCGCTGACGCCGTATAGACAGCCAATCACTAAATACGTGGTAGCAGTGGCGGATTGATTGAAGGGCGGCCAGTATTGCTATAGCCATCCTTCAGCTGCTCACGTGCCAAATCACTCTGGTTTCCACTGCTACAGATTTTGGGTTTTGCCTCAGTCCGTTGTACGGTCCAAATGGTTCATAGCTGATGTTCGACACTACCGATGCGCTCGCTCCGCCATTGGGCTGTGCTGTTATCGCCGTGATCCGGCCCATCGTGTCGCGAGTATAGCTGACCGTAACGCCAGACGGATAGGTGATCGAAGCGGCACCGAAAGGACCTCGTCCAACTCGGTCCGGGTTTGGACCAAGTTTCGTCGAACATCGGGATAATGCGGATTATATGTGAAAGGACCACCGCCTAACAGGCGGCTTCAGGTTTCGGAACTTCTGTCGCAGAGCACTCGCGTGAACTCCACCGCGAAACCGATCAAATTCCTGCGGCATGCTGGCCTGTTGCTGCCTTCATAGGTGAAATGGTGACTTTCTGAATGGCCGGTGAATGTCCAAGTTGTCAGATAGAGTGGCTCATGGCCTTCCAATACAGAAGCCACGCAAAAGAGTTGACTCATGGAGTGCACTTCCGCGCAGCGATTTCTGCTTCTGCTTTCTTTCGCTCGTTCGATGTGCCCTATATAATTTTCGGGGCAAGCGACTCGATCAAACATCTGGCGCAGAACACAGGAGGCGAAAGCGATGGAGCGCGAGGGCTCGTTTTGGAATCGACGCGATTTCTTGAAAGCGGGTGGCACATCTGCGGCGGCGCTAAGCTTGGCGGGAGCAGATACGGCGACAGCGCAGGAGCATGCAGGGCAGACGGCCATGCCTGCAGACACGCCCTATCCCAAGCTTTCCATCATCACCCCATACTCGCCGGAGAAGCTTGCCTTTGCTGCGCAGGCCGGTTACGAAGGCGTGGTGGTGACGCCGGGGCCGGACTTCAATCCCGATCTGAGCGATAGCGCTATCGATAAGATTCTGGCCACGGCGCGCAATGCAGGCATTCGCATTGTCAGCATTGAATACTTCGCTCCCGGCCACACGGATCCCGATGCTCGCAAGCGCGCAGCTGCGAATGCTGAGTTCGTTCGTGCCCTGGAGTTTTGCCATCGCCTGGGCTGCAAGTTTGTGGGGACCTTCAGCGGCGGCATCCCGGGCGCCAGCATTGAAGATCAGGCCAAGGCCTACGCCGATGTATTCAACGAAAAGTACCTGCCCGTTTGCGAAAAGCTCGACGTGACGATGGGATGGGAAAACTATCCAACCGGCCCGAATTTTGCCACAGTTCCGGCGGCGATGCAGGCCGTCTTCGACCTCGTGCCGAGCAAGCGGCTAGGGTTGGAATTCGATCCTTCGCATTTTGTGCGGCAGTACATTGATCCGATCAGCGTGGCGTGGCAATTCAAAGACCGCATCCTCGCCGTGCATGCCAAGGATACCGAGATCATCCAGCCGGTGCTGCAGCAGGTGGGCATTGCCGGGCATGGGTGGTGGCGTTATCGCATCCCCGGACAGGGCATCGTGAACTGGCCGGAGTTCCTCACGGTGCTGCTGCAGATCCAATTCAACGGCGGCATCGCGGTGGAGCACGAGGACAAATTCTGGGATGCGCCGCATGCCGGCAATCTTCCGGACTTCCCGCAGCAGCGCAAAGACGGATTCATCCTGGCACGGCGTTTTCTTGGGCAGTTTTTGCCGGGACGGATGGTGTAATCCCACTGGTTCAAAGAGGTGATTCATGCAGCGTTTGAGCGGCTGCCTGAACCATGTCCGCATCCACCGAGATACTCAAACACTCCTCTCTTGCCATCACGCTTGCAACGGGAGCGCTCGGCTTCCGATCGGCCGGATGCACTCGCGGTTGTCGAGAAAAGCCAGCCAGGAATCGTTCTGGGCAAGCACTTCCTCCAACTCCGGCTCGCTTAAAACCATGCACGCTGTCGAGAGCGCATCCGATTCTGAAGCGGTGTTGGCAAGAACCCAGGCACGGCTTTGCCGTAGCGCGATTTGACCGGTACGAGGATCAAGAATATGAGTACCTTTAACAGCCAGGCCTGAACCGCTCAACGAAGCCCGGGTCAGGAAGAATCGCTGCGGTGAGTTGTCTTCACCCAAGCCACACGACCAGCCGGGAGCGTTTGGTGGCGGGTCCCCCGCAAGAATGCTGCTGCCGCCCGCAACCAGCAAAAATGAGGGGCAGTCCCAGTGATCAAATAGTTCGGCCATGCGATCGAGTGCAAATCCCTTCCCGATAGCACCAAGATCGAATTCAAGCCTGCCTCTCACGCACAGAATCGAGTGGTCGTCACGTTGTAAATCCCATTGCGGCAGAGACGCCTGGGTTTTCAGTACGGCCGGCGTAGCACAAAACGCGCTGTGCGTAGCCTGTTCCATCCGCTTCGCAATTTCGAGGCAGGCAAAGGCTGGCTCGCTCAAGCGCATCCTCTCGCCGGGTTCCAGATCGGCAATCCGGGCGATGTCGCTGTCGATGCGGAATCGGCTCAGACGCGATTCGAGTGAATCAAGAAGGTCGAAGGCAGCCTGTGCAGCCTGTGCGGCATATGCTTTTTCGTCGCAGGCGACGCGCGCCTGAAAGTGGGTCGCCATGGCGGCGTGGTTGAATTGATTGATCTCAGCCATAGAGACTCATTTCGGCGCTGGCAGCCATAACAGGATGAGCACGCCCGGGCGGTTCCCGAAAAAGTCCGGCCGTAAGCCGCGCAATCTATCAGCATACTGATCCGCGGCCTCGGTGGAGGTGACGTAGAAATCTGCACCCGCGACTTGCTGGCCGGGCTGCCAGAAGCCTACTTGTTGAAAGTGGCGAAGGTACCAGGGCAACGGCCACGGATCGGAAGCGATCACCGCGATACGTGGCGTTCTTATGCCGTCCCGGCGAGCCATGTCGGCAATTTCAGCGGGCAGTCCCAGGATATCGTCCGAGGTGTGAGCATAAGCGTAGGGATTGCTTTCGTCTGCCGGATGAAGAAACACGCGCTGGCGCGTGTCGTGGACGATCAACACACCTGAAAGCGCCGCGAGGACGTAAAAAACAGGAATGGCTAAGCCCCGGCCGAGTTGCCTTGCGGTCCTGCCCCAGAGTGACTCTACAGCCAGCGCAGCGAGTAGTGCGAGCGGGAGACAAAGATTCAGTGCCAGCCACGGCGTTTTATAGGGGATCAGGCTGTAGATTGCAGCGAGAAGTATTCCATAGTACGCGAGAAACTGATAGGGCGAAGCATCACGCCTTTTGAAGATAATGAAGAGACCCAGACAGGCAAGGCAAACCAGCAGTCCACCAGACCAGCCGCCGATAAGTAGCCTGCCGAAATACCAGAAGGGTTGTGCGTGACCCTGACCAGCCGCGCGCGCCAGCACATTCGGGGCCACGTGCAGTAGCGCAAAGAGTGGCTTCCAGTTTCGTCCGAACCAGGAGAAGAACAGGACGATCACCGCCAGGAAAGCTGCAATCGCAGCCAGCAGCGGTCTGAGGCGCAATGATTGGATGAAGCGGTTGCCCGGCAGGTCCCGCACCTTGAACACAAGTGCCGCTACGGTTAGCGCGAACAGGTGAATGATCGCGGTTTCCTTGCAGGCTACCATCAACGCGGCGCATGCGCCTGCGACAGCGGCGTATCCGATTGAGCGTTTTTTGAAGGCACGCCAACCCGACAGGATTAGCCCAAACGTCGTTGCGCAGAAGAGTGATTCGTGGATAAAGTACCTGTCGTAGTAGACGGGCAACGGAGCGACAGAAAACAGCAGAGCTGCGAGCAGGCAAGGAGTGCCCCCGAACATCTCGGCTGCGGCTCCAAAAAGGAGAATAGTAATTGTTCCCGCTATGACTGACGTGACGCGCAACTCCGGCTCTGTCAGATCGGAGAAGGACCTTGCCCCCTGCATTCTGGCCAAGGGCAGAGCAAGGGCCGCCAAGGCAGGACCATGGCGGTCTTGCGGATCATAGTTGAACGGCTCTCCGGCAAGTAGCCGTCCGACAATATAGCCATTGATAGCTTCGTCCGTGTGCATGGGCCGGGCGCCCAGTTGTGGAAGGCGAACAACCAATCCGACGAGCGCAACGATAATGAAAGCCGGCCATCGAGTCCAGGACAAACGAGGAGCCGCCATCTCGCTTTGGGGACTGGCGGAGCGAGTGAACTCAGGCGGGCTTGCCCCAGACTTCAACCTCAATGTAGTCATTCAGCTTGTTTGTCGTGTTTCCGTTGCTGTAAAAACGTACGTAGCGACCCTTCACACCCTTAGCGTCGATCAGCTTGCCCTGGTAGGTTTCAATGTAATTCAAATCCTTGCCCGTACCGAGGCCAAGCTCGCCTTTGAAGTCATTGTTGAAGATTGTCGTTACGCCTGATTTGAACGTGGGATCATCGGACACCTGGGCCACAACGTCGCGATAGGCCCGCGCCTGGGCATGGAAATGCCAAATGAGGACAGCATAGATATTCGCGTCTCTCGCCAGGTCGATCTGCACCCATTGCTTGCCCGGTCCGAGTTCGACCCACGAGCCCTCGTCGCCGGCCTTGTCGCCATCAGTTACCAGGTCCAAAGTTCCCACCACCGGGCTGTCGTCACTCGCCGTAACCTTCTTGCCCTTGGCCAGGTTGATGGTGCCCGCTGGAACCATAAAGTCAGGACGCTTGCCCTTCATCGGGGGCTCAAGGTTGGGTAGGTTAAGTGGCACAGGCGTGCCGACAAAGAGCGGACGAGGTAGTTGGGTCTTCAGCGGGACTTTGTCCTGCGCAAGAGCGGTTGTGGCTACAAGCATGGCGACGACAAGCGAGGAATTGCAGAAAAGGAGCTTTTTCATAATCTCAGGCCTTTACTTCTTCGTTCGTGATCAGGATTTTCTTCTCGCTGGCTACCGCCTCGTTGGCTTTATGAATGACATATTCGCTCGCGAAAGCCTCGTCGGCGGGACAGTTTAACTTTGTCGTGCCGCGTATTGCATTGAAGAAGTTTTCCAGGTGCGGTTGGTGCGGGGGCTTGTTAAAGAACACGGGAATTTCGTACTGTGCCAATTGCGCCGTTTCCCGCACATCAACTTTTGTGGCTTCTGCGGATGTCTGAATGGCGCGTACATAGCCTTTCTGTTCAAGGTCGTCCCATGAGACTGCATCGGCGCGAGCCTCGCGATAGATGGCGCAGATGGAGGGATCTTCAGACATCTTGATGGTGCCGTCGTCGCCCATGAACATTTCAAAATAGCCGCCGCCGGCGCTGGTAGTGGTCTGTACCTGATAGAACGCGCGCGCAACGCCCTGAGGGAGTGAGTATTCGTAAATGACCATTGCGTTGTCGTACCAGTCGTGGTTCTTGAAATAGTCGAGGCCGCCGCTGGCAACCACCGAGCTGGGCGTCATACCCAGCCACCAGTTGAAGATATCGATCTGGTGCGCTCCCAGGTCAGATAAAGGGCCACCGCCCAGGCCTTTGTACCAGCGCCAGTTGCGGAACTCGTGCATGTCCTTATAGCCGTACTTGGCCAGCATGGGAGCGGGCATCTCGAATTTCTTCGGCCAGCCAAAGTCTTCTTTAACTGCGCGATTCCATTGTCCCTGTACAGCTGTAAGGCGGCCGCAGAATTTGGCTTCATGAAGGAGCCGATTTAGCGTGAACACATACCGCGGGTTACTGCGACGTTGATGGCCGATCTGCAGAAGCTTTCCGGTTTCGCGCATGGTCTGCACCATTGAGCGCGCACCGTCAATGGTATTGCTCATCATCTTTTCGCAGTACACGTGCAGGCCGGCTTTGAGGCAGGTGTTGGTCATGGGCGCGTGCCAGAAATCCGGCGTCGCAATAACCACCGCCTGCAAATCCTTTTCCTTCGCGAGCAAATCTTCGTAATTCTCGTACGAGCGGACTTCGTTGCCGAGCTTATGCAGGTAGCGTTGCCCCTCGCCGCGATGGTAGTCCCAGATGTCGCACAAGGCCACCAGCCTCACATCCTCGATGTTGAGCAGTGATTCGAGCAGGACCTTGCCTTCCTCACCGTATCCAATCAGCGCGACATTGATGGTGTTCAGCGATGACTTTTTGAGACCGACCGTCTGTGCGCTGGTGTTGGACTTGCACGATTCCAACAGCATGGCTGCCCCTGCCACTGCCGTAGCGCCGATGAAGTCACGACGATTCAACTTATCTACCATCTCTTCAGGACCACAAACCTGTTGTGCTGGACGAGTAAGAATGCGGCAGCCACCAGGCCGATGTGAATGCCGAGATATGCTACGCCGTCGTTGGCGTCAATCAGCACCAGGCCCACCGTAAGCGCAATAAAGAGCAGCCCCTGAATAAGCAACGACAAGCGTGTGCCCAAACCGATGATAAGCATGATTCCGGTGAGGATGAATGCCGGTCCAAGCATACGATCGAACAGAGTCAATGCAAATTTCGGAAACAGGGGATCATGAGCGAACTTGTCTCTGAGTCCCGCAGGTATGCCCATGTAGTTTGCCAGCGCGTAGGACTTTACACTTACGTTGACCAACACGCCGCTTGCATCCGGCTGCCCTGTTGAAGGATCGATGAGTGGCACAGCAACCGATTTGTAGGCTGCGTATTTTTGAATGCCTACGAACAAGGCACGAACGCCAAGCCAGAGGCGCAACGCCAAAAACGCAAAGGTAAAATCCCACGCGATTTTCTTGACAGGGAGTATTTTTACTTCAGTTGTAGTAGCCATGTATCCTCAGCGGTGAATGCGTTAGACCGTCGGGTTCTTCATGCAGCCCGCATCCACCCTCAGCAACTCCTTAGCTCATTTTCCAGGGCGCACGGTATTCACGTGTCATCCGTTTGCTCGCTTCCGGATCGCCGATGATCTTCTCTTCCTTTGCATCCCAGCGTATCTTTCTTCCCGTGAGCATCGAGATCAGGCAAAGGTGCCCGGGAATTGCAGAGTTATGTCCCACTTCCACTGGCGTGACCGTGGCTTGCCGCGTTTTGATGCAATCCAGAAAGTTCTGCTGGTGATCGGATGAAGTATACAACTTCACCTTGCGCAGCTCCCGAGGCAAGTATTTACCCTGCTTCCATGCGGGGTTCGAAGCATCGAACCCGCCGCGATCCACCCAGACCCATCCTTCTGATCCGATCCATTTCACTCCCGATCGGATATCGGGGTAACCGCCGGCAATGGTCATGGTGACGCCGCGCGGATACTTAAGTTCGAACCGGTACTTGGGTGCGGTATTCCACACAGCATTCGCGGGTGGAAGTTCGCCGCTGCCTTCGATCTCCAATGGACCGGTCTGATCGAAGCCGAGACCCCAGTGAGCGATATCGCAATGATGGCCGATCCAATCGAGAAGCTGACCGCCACCGCTGTTGTAATTCCAGCGCCACGATTTGTGGGAACGCGCTCTGATATATGGCTCCATCTTCGATGGGCCGATCCACATCTCGTAGTCCAATTCCTTTGGAGGATCTGTGGCGAGCAGATTCCACGCCGGCGTGCCGGGCACGACCTGCTCCAGGCTGGCTACATTTTGTCCGCTGGAGGCCAGCTTCGCCAATGCATCCTTTTCCACGCCGTCGAAGTCAGAGTTGCCGCCGGGCAGGCCTACTTCAACATGGGTCACCTCTCCAATCAGCCCGTTCCGAACGATCTCCGCAGCCTTGTGAAACATGGGAACAGAACGCTGCCATGATCCCATCTGCCATATGATCTGGTTCTGCTGGACTGCGCGCACAATGGATTGTTGTTCCGCGATCGTGTGCGCCAGGGGTTTTTCGCCGTAAATATCCTTTTTGCGCCGCGCAGCTTCTGTGGCGACAATCTCATGCCAGTGGTCCGGCACGGCGATCATCACGGCATCGATATCGTCGCGGGCCAGCAGCTCACGATAATCGTGATAGCCCTTGCAGTCCTCGTTCCCGTAAGCGTCATTGATTTTCTTGACGGCTGCCTGCAGGTGATTGGCATCGATATCGCACGCAGCGACAACCTGGCAGTCGGAGAGTGTCAGAAAGGCTTCGGTATTGCCTGGTCCCTGCCATCCCATCCCGATCACGCCCAGGTTGATACGGTTATTGGGCGAGGTTGTCGAGGTTTGTGCTGAGGCGCCGCGAAAAACTGCAGGAAGAAAAGCTGCAGATCCCGCAGTCTTTAGAAAGCGCCGACGATTGAAAGCACGAAGAAGGGAGCCAACTTGTTGAGGCATCAACTATCCCATTCATTCGGTGAAGAAAAAATGATTGACATCATTTTTAGTCCACCGCAGGTTGGGCCCGCTCTATGGGCCATTGAAATCTTCGATTCCTACCGCGTAAACATAGACTCTGAGGCCCGCCTTAAAATCGTCCCCCAGCCAAACATCAATCAGGAAAGAGCCCATCCGGAACGGTCTGGGCGCCGGATAAACTGCGCAGCCTGAGGACAATTCTTCGCTTCCATCTTCGGTCCGTTCCATTCGATCTTCTGACCGGTACGTAACGAAACACAGCCCAAAAGCATGATCTCTGTGAGGCGCGCGGCGATGTCGAAACGCGAGTAGCACATCTCCGGCTTGTTTTCCTTGATCGCCACGAGCCATTCCTGCGCATGGGCAAAAACATTGCCGTTGCCGGCGCCATTTTTGGCATAGTGGTTACGCGGAATCCGCTCGGGATACTGCGCCATCGCCGGATGCTTGGTGTAGTGGACGAACTTCGGCTCGCCTTTGAGTTTCACGAAGAAACTCGTTCCGTAGTCGTCCGGAGAAAAGACGGTGCCTCCTTCGCCAATGAACAGACAACCGCTGTCGGGAACCTCGCCGAGTAGCGCGACGATATCGGCCGTCATTTCGACTGGCGGCTTGTTGCTCAGATCATGGCCTCCGCGGGCTGAGGGCTCGGGCTGCCCGCCGTCATACCACCACAGCGTCATCGGATCGTGCTCGACCTTTCTCGATCTATGAAACAGGTGCGGATGTTCAAGGGGAACGTGTCCCTGACGCTTGGGAAAGGCGAAGCGGATTTTCGAACCGACGGGATAGGATTCCTTGTTCATATGGCCGAAAGGTATCGCTTCAACTTCCGTCGGGTCGCCGAGATCGAGGGCGCGAAATGCCATATTCACTGTATGGCACGCCATGTCGCCCAGCGCGCCGCAGCCGAAATCCTGCCAGCCGCGCCAGTTGAAAGGCTCGTAGATTCCGTCTTTCTTATCTGCATCGTGACTGCCCACATACGGCCGCATCGGAGCCGGTCCAATCCAGATGTCCCAATCGAGCGTAGAGGGTACCGGGTCCTCTCCCAGAGGACGGTCCATTGCCTGCGGCCAGACCGGGCGGTTGGTCCAGACGTGCACTTCATGCACTTGTCCAATGAGTCCGTCCTGAATCGACTCGACCCCACGCCGCAATCCGTCAGCTGCGCTGCCTTGGTTGCCCATCTGGGTAACGAGCTTCCTCTCGTGAGCCATCTTGCGCAGGTAGCGCGCCTCATAGATGGTCTGCGTCAGCGGCTTCTGGCAAAAGACTGCCTTGTTGCGCTGCATGGCTGCGGAAGCCACAATCGCGTGCATATGGTCCGGAGTGGAAACCGTTACGGCATCAATTTGATTTCCCATCTGGTCCAGCATCTGGCGGAAATCCCTATAGAACTTTGCCGCTGGATATTTCCTGGTCTGCGTCTCGTATGCCTCTGAGCCGGAGTCCACGTCGCATAACGCAACGATATTCTCCCCTGCGCAGGCATCGGTATCGCTGCGGCCCTTACCACCGATTCCGACGCAGGCAATGTTCAACTTGCTGTTGAGATTCTGTCCGCGTAAGAGTGCTGGCACGCCAAACGCAGCCGCGCCAGCGGCTAGAGAACTCGTTCTGATGAATGTGCGGCGATCAATAGGCGAAGGCAAGGAGGTCTCAGGAGTCTTCATAGCGCCCAAAAATTGAGATGGCTTTTAATACCACAACAGCATACACTCGCCGGGTTCCCAGCGAGCAAGATTCCTTTGGGGGCGTTCCTCTTCCTGACTCCAGTCCCTTCCAATTGAATACCCGGAGGCAAAGTAAGCCCACTGCGTCACCTCGACAGGGCCGGGCCCTCGCCGTGAGGGGACATGCAATCGGGAGTTTGGAACAACGAAGTCAGAGAGTTCGGGTCCACTCGCTTTCTACGGCAGAGTGTCATTTTAGAGCTTCACCTCAAACTGGTCGACCAGCTTTGGCCGCACTGCATTAAAGGCCTTTCGGTCGCGCCATCTTTCAATGAACGTGATGTGATGGTGTTGTTGTTCAGGCATTTACTGCCAGACGCATACAACAAATCAAACGAAGATTTTGCTGGTCGAATCCTGCCGGCGTGATTTACAGTCGCCCGTTGAGATCAGCATCGCCTTCGGGTTGAACTGGAGTCATTCATCGATGAGCTCAATGACCGGATTGGTCAACTTCGCAAAAGATCCAGACTCGGTAGAACTGCGAGAACTCCCCGTTCCTGAAATCGGCAGCAATGATGTTTTGCTGCATGTAGACTCAGTGGGAATCTGCGGAAGCGACCTGCATCAATACCGCGGCAAGCATAGCTGGCGCGTGAACTATCCCGTCGTCCTCGGACACGAATTTGCCGGTATTATCGCCAGGTGCGGACCTGGTGTTCACGGCTTCAAAGAAGGAGACCGCGTTACCAGCGAAACGGCCGCGGCCCTGCCACACGATTCCCCCCTTATTCGCCGCGGCCTCTACAACCTCGACCCAGGCAGGCTTGGATTCGGATATGGCGTCGATGGCGCAATGGCGACTTACGTAAAAGTTCCAGGCCGCTGCCTGCACCATCTTCCCGCGGAGTTGAGCCTCGAAAAGGCCGCGCTTACCGAGCCATGCTGCGTAGCCTATAACGCCGTCAATGTAAACTCTCGTGTCCATCCCGGCGACTCGGTGGCAATCATTGGCCCCGGGCCAATCGGCCTGCTCTGTGCCATGATGGCAAAGCTTTCTGGCGCGGGCCATCTGCTGGTGATTGGAACCGCTGTCGATGCAAAACGACTCGCAGTTGCAACACAACTCGGTGCAGACACGGTTCTCGGCGCCAATGGTGAAGATGTGGCTGCCTGGGTCAAGGATTTCAGCGACGGATACGGAATCGATCTGGTCATTGATGCGGCTGGAGTCTCTGCCTCGCTCAAACTCGCTCTCGAAATCGTTCGGCCTGCGGGACAGATTACGAAAGTCGGCTGGGGGCCGCAGCCTCTCGGCTTTTCACTTGATCCACTTGTACAGAAAGCCGTCACTCTGCAGGGCAGCTTCTCTCACAACTGGCCGATCTGGGAAAAAGTGATTTTCCTTCTCGCGACCGGCAAGATCGATCTCGGCAAGATACTCAACCGGGTCGCTCCGCTGAGTGACTGGCACGCCTCCTTTGAGGAAATGGAAAGTGGAGCGATCGTAAAAGGTGTTCTAAAGCCATGACTCCATCCATAACAACATCGGGGTCTCGCCTGAAAGACAAAGTCGTTCTGGTTACTGGATCGACGACCGGAATCGGCGAGGGCATGGCGCGCGCGTTTATTCGTGAAGGTGCCCGCGTCATGATTCACGGAAGACGACGGGAACAGGCACAGTCTCTCGCTACTGAACTCGGCGACAACGCGGCAATCGTCACCGGAGAGCTTGAGGATTCCAATATTCCTGAAACGCTCGTGAATGCCACAGTCGCTCACTTTGGAAGAATTGATGCGCTTGTGAACAATGCTGCAACCACGAAACGCGGAGGCGTGGAGGATACAGATGCTGCAACATTCGACCACATCGTTGCTGTCAATCTTAAGGCTCCGTTTCTTCTCATCAAATCCGCCATTCCGCACTTTCGGCAACAGGGTGGAGGTTGTGTTCTGAACATAGGTTCAGTCAATGCGTATTGCGGCGAGAAAGTTCTTTGCGTCTATTCAGTGTGCAAGGGCGGCCTGATGACGCTGACGCGAAACCTGGCAGATGCGTACGCTGCGGAAGGGATTCGCGTCAATCAGCTCAACGTCGGCTGGACACTTACACCCAATGAGCGGGCGTTGAAAGCAAAGGAAGGGCTGCCGGAGGATTGGCCTTCTCGTTTGCCCAGGACTTATGCGCCATCGGGCCGTCTGCTTTCACCTGAGGAGATCGCCTGGGCCGCGGTCTATTTTCTCTCTGACGAATCAAAGCTCATCAATGGAGCCATCCTGGATCTTGAGCAGTATCCGCTCATTGGCCGCAACCCGCCGAAGGAAGTCGCATCGTGAAACCCAGACTGGCGGCCTTTCCGAAGTGCTTCATGGATCAGCTCTGTGTCGATAAGACGATGACACTTTTGGAATGGATCGAGCTGGCAGCAACGCTCGGCGTCGACGGCCTTGAATTCTATTCAGGTTTTCTCAACAGCGACAACCGGTTTCTTGCCGAGACCAGGAACGCGCTCGAGCAATATAACCTGCAAATGCCCATGCTGTGCTGCTCGCCCGATTTCACGCAGCCCGATCCTGTTCTTCTCCAGGATGAGATTGAACGCGAAAAGCAGATGATCGAGCTGACAGCGTTCTTTGGTGGTAAATATTGCCGCGTACTGAGCGGGCAACGAAGACCGGGTCTCGATCGTGAAGAAGGGATCGCGCAAGTTGTGCGCATCTTCAGGCAATTGCTTCCTTTTGCTGAAAAGCACGGAATCATACTCACCCTCGAGAATCACTACAAAGACAACTATTGGCAGTATCCGGAATTTGCTCAAAAGATGGACGTGTTTGTCGAGATTGTTGACCAGGTATGCTCACCGTGGTTCGGGGTCAACTTCGATCCCTCCAATGCGATTCTTGCTGGAGAAGACCCCCTCGCATTGCTCGAGCGAGTCAAACATAGGGTTGTAACCATGCATGCAAGTGATCGATATTTGACGACTGGCACGCTTGAAGACCTTCGTCGCGAAGAGTCTTCAGTGGGCTACGCAAGCCGCCTTTCTCACGGCGTTATCGGAAAAGGCCTCAACGATTACGACAGGATTTTTACGATTCTTCAATCAGTTGGTTTCGACTCGTGGATTTCAATCGAAGACGGAGTAAACGGCATGGACGAACTCCGCGAGTCGACCCGATTTCTCAGAGCCAAAATTGACCAGCACTTTGCAGCATGATGCGAGTCGCGATGCAAACCATTGTTCAGATTTCACTCGACGTAACGACAATTCCCGAGGCGCTTGAAACGGCGCATCTCGCTGTGCGCGCAGGCGTGGACTGGCTTGAAGCGGGCACACCTTTGATCATCGCAGAGGGTATGAACGGGGTGCGTGCGCTCCGAGCCGAATTTCCATCGGTGCCCATCGTGGCCGACTTGAAGACGATGGACGGTGGCTGGCTCGAGGCCGAATTGATGGCCCGTGCTGGAGCAACTCATGTTGTCGTGATGGAGCGCGCCCATCCAGAAACCATCAAGATGGTTGTCAAAGCCGGGCAAGACCTGGGCGTCAAGGTGATGGGTGATAACCTCGGTGCCGCCGATAAAGTAGCTGCGGCGAAGCGTATTGAAGATCTAGGTTGCGATTTTGTGATCCACCATATCGGGTACGACGAGCGCCGCGGTCTCGCCGCTTCAGGTATTCCATGTCCCAGCCCCCTCGATCAGCTTCGAGACATCGTGAGTGCTGTGCGAGTTCCTGTTCAGGCGGTCGGCGGCCTATCCGTCGAGCAGGCCATTCGCACTCCCGAGTATGGCGCACCGCTTGTTGTACTTGGCGCCCCTTTGGCTATCGATGCCGACTCCTTTAAAACCGCATCGGGAGACCTCGAATCGATTCTTCGACTGATATGCGAGCGGGTACACGCCTATGGTCAAAACTGACATTGAACGATATTCGAGGGTGCCGCTTAGTCGCACCGCAGCGGGTGCTGCAACGCGCAGGTCTCCGATGACCTTCGGTCCGATGCACAACTGCACAACGCCTGTCATTTCGGACAGGTCCATGCCTAACTTTGTGAATCCTCGCGTTCGCAGATCCGCTACAGTTTGCCGTATCTCTCTTGAGTAGTTAGCTTTTCCTTGTTCCAAGCTGTGGATTTACATTAGTCCACTTCAAATGATTCTTGAATTGCGCAAGAGGCTGATTTCAAATGGCTGACATTGAAGTTTCGGGACTGACGCTCTCGTGCACAATCAGGTGTTCATCTTAATACGGCTGTAAGCATATGATTTTAAATGGTCGGCCCTGGCAGACGATTTTAGAACTTTTCTTCGCCTTTCCGCATAGAAGCACTTAGAGACAATTTCGAACTCGGTTCTGTTCGGAAAACTGGGATCAGGCAAAAGTTGCGGCTCTT
>DASZXD010000339.1:0-24363 GCA_035546015.1 Occallatibacter sp. | reverse complement strand
GTGAGCTGCCCCCTTCAGTTAGTCCGCGTAAGTGAGAGCACTCGGGTTTGAGTTTAGCTGCAGGTCCATCCCGCAGCCGCCGTCGGGGCTGTGCAAATATGGTAAGCGCAGTTTGCTTTCCACATTTGCATAGCCCATTGCGAACTCTTCCGGCGTTCGATAAGCGAGTGCGCTGTGTGGGCGCACCTGGTTGTAATCGATTCGCCAGTCTTCGATGGTTTCTCGCGCATCGTCCAGCGTCAGGAACCAGTGCTGGTTGAGACATTCCTCGCGGAACTTTCCATGGAAGCTTTCAATGTAGCCGTTCTCCATCGGCCTTCCCGGCGTGATGAAGTGCAGTTTGACCTTGTTGTCGTAGGCCCACTGGTCGAGCGCTTTGGATGTGAACTCGGTGCCATGGTCGATGACGATCCGTTCTGGAAGGCCGCGCTCTATCCGCAGCTTCTCCAGAACGCGCACGACCCGCAACGCCGGTAGCGACGTATCGACCTCGATGGCCAGCATCTCGCGGCTGAAGGCATCTTCGATAGACAAGGTGCGGAACTTGCGCCCATTTGCCAGCGAATCCTGCAGGAAGTCCATCGTCCAGGTCTCGTTCAGCCGGATGGGCGCAGCCAGCAGGACACGTGCCTGAGCGCAGATGCGCCGCCTGCGCTTGCGCCGGCGTACCACCAGCCGTTCCTCAACGTAGATCCGGTACACGCGCTTGGTGTTCACAACCCATCCCTCACGGCGAAGCAGAACATGCAGCCGCCGGTAACCCCAGCGGCTCCGTTGGTCAGCCAGCTCGCGCAGACGGACGCGCAACTGCTCGTTGGCCGAAGCAAAACGCGTTGCTCGGGGGCTATACCGCACCATCGCCCGGCACACTTCCAACTGCCCACAGGCATGCCGCTCCGAGCACTGCGCAGCGGCGCGAAACACCGGCACAGCTTCGCGCCGTGCCTGCGGGCCTACCATTTTTTTGCAAGCACCGCCTTGAAGCCGGCGATATCAAGGGCCTGCTCGGCCACCAACTGCTTCAGCTTGCGGTTCTCCTCTTCCAACTGCCGCAGCCGCTGCGCATCGCTGACCTCCAGGCCGCCGTACTTGGCCTTCCAGCGATAGAACGTCTGTTCACTGATACCGTGCTTGCGGCATAGCTCCGCCGTCGCCATACCCGCCTCGGACTCCTTCAGAATCCCTACGATCTGCTCTTCCGTGTACCGGCTCTTGCGCATCCGATGTTCTCCACTCCGGGCCCGATGGACCCAATTTATCGGAGAACTCTCGCTTCGGCTGGACTAAACGGAGGGATGCAGCTCATCGCATTTCGCCCCCCTCTCAACAGCCCGACTACTTTAGACTCAGCCTTCCGCTTCACTGGAGTGACGGCTTGCGCGTAGACCTCAAGCATCATCTTCACCGTCGCGTGCCGCAGGATCTCCTGTACCACCTTCACGTCTTCCCCATTCGCCTTCAGGAAAGTCGAAAAGATACGCCGGAAGGTGTGCCAGCCAATGTGCTTGGTGATCTTCGCCCGCACCGCCGTGCTGCAGATATAAAACCGGATAACGAATTTTCATCTGCGTGTCATAATCCGGAGGCAGATAAACGAGTGCGTGCCGCCACGTGCCGGTCACGCTGGAGTGATACCAATCTCACGTACCTGTCCGTGTGGGACATCCTGGGGCAGGTAATAATTGGCTCCGGCTTCAGGTACCTCGACTGCACTGGCCCATTTGCTTCCACCAAAATACGCAGTGCTGCCGGGATCGCTCACTTCGGCGCCATCTACAATGATTGTGTAGTAGTGAAGGCCGGGAGCCGTGGGTGGAGTGGTGATTGTCCAGAGCCGTCTGGCTGCTTCTCCATGTCTGCCTTGGGTCCGCTCCAGAAGTTGACCTTTACCTTGTTTGCAGCTGGTGCCTTGAATCGAATCTGAATGCGCGAGTTGCTGTCAACTTTCGGATACTGCGCGTCCAATACATCTGGACGTGGCCGCTTTGAAATCACTCGTGTTCTGCGCAAAGCAGCAACTCGCATCTAGCATCATCAGCGTTGCAATCCGCCGCATCTTCAAATCTCCGAAAAAGTCAGTTTGGTGAGAACGTTTTTCGTATAGTTCTTCTCTGCAAGCGAAGAACCAGCGTATGGTACACCAGCGCACTTTTAGAATAAAGCGATTTATTGTGTTGTTTTTTGCATGATATTCCTTGTATAGTTCGAGCGTTCCGATTCGGAAGGTAAAGGATTGTGCTTAATTTGAAGTCGAGACTGGATGGCGCGCAAATACGGGTAAACGCTTGCTCACATGCTGGGAGATGTATGTCTTGTTGGATTCTCGCCGCTTTAAAGGCGTTGAGCGGCAATTCAGTAGCCCCCTTGGCGGCAGTGCCGCTTACAGGAGTCTCTATAGTCAAGAAGGCTGGTTCGGGCTTCGCGTTGGTTCTACTGCTGATAGTACTTCTACCCTGTGCCGCTTTTTCCCAATCGCACCCAATCAACGCCTCAATCGATGTCTCTAAGGCCGGTACTCCGATCTCCAGGTACATCTACGGACAATTTCTAGAGCACGGCGGAGATATTGTGAACACGGGCGTCTGGTCGGAGATGCTCGTGGATCGGAAATTCTTCTACGCCGTTGACACTGCGGCGCCCACCCCTCCTCCAGTGATGGGCAACGCTGGAGGGAATCCGCGCTTCCGCCGCACACCGACGCGCTGGTGGGCTCCGGTCGGTGGCGCAGACGTGGTCACAATGGACACGAAATCTCCGTACGCCGGCGATCATTCTCCGTTGGTCAAACTCGATCTGAGTGATCCGCATGGCATCAGTCAATCGGGAATCGCAGTTCGCAAAGGCAAAGCATACACTGGCCGCATCGTTCTCGCAGGAGATCCGGGAACCATCGTGAAGGTCGCACTCGTCTGGGGCAGGGAAGCGGCCGACCGTCAGACAGTAACTCTCCATATATTTGGCACAGCATATCGCAAGTATCCGCTGCGCTATACCGCCACGACCGACACAGACGATGCAACCCTCGAAATCACGGGCACGGGAAAGGGCTCATTTCATGTTGGCGCTGTCTCGCTCATGCCAGCCGACAATATTGACGGCTTTCGGCCTGAAGTGATCGCTGCGCTCAAGCAACTGCATTTTGGCGTTCTGCGCTTTCCGGGCGGCAACTTCGTATCTGCATACGAGTGGCGATACGGCGTGGGCGATATTGATAGACGTCCGCCGATCTTCGATCCTGTTTGGCATGCCGTTCAATCTAACGACGTTGGAACGGACGAGTTCCTCACACTGTGCCGTCTGCTCGGTGTCGATCCTTACATCACTGTCAATGCCGGCTTCGGCGACGCATGGTCTGCTCGCGAACTAGTGGAATATGCCAACGGCGCGGCCACAACGCCCATGGGCAAATGGCGCGCACAAAATGGCCATCCCGAACCGTATCATGTGAAGTTCTGGGGCATTGGCAACGAGCCATGGGGCGACTACCAGATGGGCGCGATGTCCCTTCCGCAATTCGAGTTGAAGCACAATCTCTTCGCCAGAGAGATGCGCAAAGTAGACCCCTCTATCAAGCTCATCGCGGGTGGAGCCATGCCCGATGTGATGGAAGGCGCCGATCAGGCACGCCGTATCAATGGCCAATATGTTCCCGACTATTTATCCGCAGCCGACTGGACCGGCCAGATGCTCCTCAACTGCCTCGATAACATTGACATGGTCAGCGAGCACTACTACGCTTCCGGTACGCAGCATACTGACATCAAGCTGCAAAAGAAAGTTCCCATCGATCCTCCGCTATCGCTGATCGAGTGGGAACGTGCACCGGCTGTACAGGTTCGCGCCAAATATGAGCACTACGAGGAGTATCTGAAGCGTATTCCCGCATTTCGCGCCAAACCTGTTCCGATTGCGATTGACGAGTGGGCTTACATGGGTGCCAACCGTGATTCGTACAAGGTTGTTCCTGCGTACGCCTGGGCTTTCCACGAGATGTTCCGTCACTCCGACGTTTTCCAGATGGGAGCTTTCACTTTCGCCACTGCGATGATGAGCGAGAACAGGACCGAAGCCGTTCTTAATCCAACCGGAATGCTGTTCAAGATGTACCGCGATCATTTCGGTACCATTCCAGTTGAGGTCACCGGTGACTCACCGCAACCCAAACCCGTATTCCCGGCCGGCGGCGACCAGCCAGCGATAAACCCCGGCAGCGATACATACCCGCTAGATTTGAGCGCTGCTCTGAGTGAGGACCGCAAGACCCTCGCCATTGCCGTACTCAATCCATCTGACTCAGAGCAAAGCATCAGAATTGCCATTAAGGGCACTAAGCTCGCAAGCTCGGGAACGCTATGGCGTATGGCGCCGGGCTCGATCGATGCAACCGTTCAGGTAGACAAGAAGCCCGAAGTTCAGGTCGAAGAGCAATCACTCGGCGCGCTGCCCGCGGTCGTCATGGTGCGCCCCTTCAGTGTCAACATCTATTCCTACCCGGCACAGTAAGCGGAACCTTGAAGATACGGAGAAAAGAAACATCGACACTGTCTGGGGAAGTAGGTGCGAGAAATGCGTTACTGCAAGCTCCTGGTAATCGGCTCGGCTTTATACTGCACAGTTGCGGCTGCGGAAGCCCCGCAAGCCAGCACCTGCGCCGATCTCGCTCATCTCAAGCTCCATGGAGTTGAGATTACGCAGGCCTTGCTTGTTCCAGCTGGTACTACTGTATCTCCGCCTTATCCAGGTGCTCCCTCCATAGGCCCATTGCCGGCGCACTGCCGCGTTGACGGCGTAATCAATCGTCGTAAAGGCGTTGATGGACAGGAGTTCGGGATTGGCTTTGCTTTGGCCTTGCCGCAGCCCGAGGCCTGGACCGGCGATTTTATGATGCAAGGCGGCGGAGGCGGCAACGGCATTGTCGCGTATCCAGCCGGCGCAAACTACGCGGGCGATGCGCCCGCACTTTCTCGTGGATTTGCCGTGGCCAGCACCGATACGGGACACAAGGCCAAGACCGGCTCGTTCGACTTCTCATTCATGCGCGATCAGCAGGCCTATCTCGATTTCGCTTTCCTCGCGAATGCTGAGGTGGCTGGAGTGGCCAAGCAGATCATCTCGTCCTATTATGCCAAGCCGCCAGCGTACTCCTACTTCGTCGGATGTTCGACGGGCGGACGGGAAGGGATGATTCTTTCACAGCGCTATCCTGCCGTCTTCAATGGCATTGTCTCAGGGGATCCGGCTATGCGCACCGGCCTGTCGAATCTTGCTATCGCCCAATGGATACCAGTGGCTTACAACCAGGCTGCTCCAAAAGATGCCTCCGGCAAGCCGCAGATCGACCAATTCCTCACCGACAGCGACCGCAAACTTTTCATGGACGGGCTCATGGAGCAATGCGACGCGAAAGATGGCGTGGCCGATGGCATGATCTTTGATCCTCTCGGCTGCGACTTTGATCCTGCGGTTCTTGCGTGCAAGTCCGGCCAGGCCGACAACTGTATCGCCCCCGAAAAGATCGCTGCCATCAAGAAGGCCTTTGCCGGACCGAAGAATGCTTATGGCACGCAGGTCTATCCCGGATTCCTCTATGATGCTGGAATTGCGATGAAAAGCCCGGTACCCGGTTTGCTTGCACTGGGCAAGAACGGCCTTTTCGGTCCTTACACCGCCGCAACGGAACTCGACGTCGACAAGGCAGCGCTGCACGCATCCGATCCACTTGTCGAGCCCGCATCCACCAATCTCTCCACCTTTTCGCTCAACGGCGGCAAGATCATCTTCTTCCACGGCGACAGCGATCCCTGGTTTTCTCCGTTAGACACACTTGGCTACTACAAAGCGCTTGCTGAAGCCAACGGAGGCGCAGAGAAGGTCTCCGAATGGAGCCGCATCTTTCTTGTTCCTGGGATGACTCACTGCGGCGGTGGTCCGTCTCTCGACCATTTCGATATGCTCAGTGCCGTTGTTGACTGGGTGGAGAAGGGTAAGGCGCCCGATTCCGTCGTCGCGACCGGCCGCGCGTTCCCGGGCCGCAGCCGACCGCTCTGTGCCTATCCAAAACATGCGCAATACTCTGGAACGGGTGACACGCAGGACGCCCCGAATTTCCGATGCCAGTGATACAACTAACTCCTCGCAAAAACTCGTGATCATGATCGTCAACCTGGAGAACTTTGTATGAAAAGCAGTGTGAAGCGAATTGTCGAATGCGTCGTCGTGTGTATGGGAGCTCTGCTCATTGTTGCAACGCTGCAAAATGCAAGCGCGCAGACCGCGGAGAATCTTCCTTATCTGAACACGCGGCTTTCACCCGAACAGCGCGCCACGGACCTTGTGCGCCGCATGACGCTTGCCGAGAAGGCTTCCGAAATGCAGAACAACTCCGCCGCGGTGCCAAGGCTCAATATCCCCGCATACCAGTGGTGGAGCGAAGCACTCCACGGAGTGATCAACGAGGGAGTAACCGAATATCCAGAGCCTATCGGGCTTGCCGCAACATTCGACGCGCCAGGAATTCACACCATGGCGGGACAGATTGGTATCGAGGGACGCATCAAGCACGTGCAAAACCAGCGCGAGGGACACACCGGCATCATGGGAGGTCTTGATTTCTGGTCGCCCAATCTGAATATCTTCCGCGACCCACGCTGGGGCCGCGGGCAAGAGACCTACGGCGAGGATCCGTTCCTCACAGGTCGCATGGGCGTTGCCTACGTAACCGGACTGCAGGGCAACGATCCGAAATATTACCTCGCCATCGCAACGCCCAAGCACTTTGCTGTGCACAGCGGCCCGGAACCAACGCGCCACTTTGCCGACGTGGATGTGAGCAAGCACGACGAAGTGGATACCTACGAACCGGCATTTCGCGCTGCCATTGTAGAGGGCAAAGCCGGATCGATCATGTGCGCCTACAACGCAATCAATGGCCAGCCAGCATGCGCCAACCAGTACCTTCTGCAGGACCAGTTGCGCGGCAAATGGGGTTTCCAGGGATACGTCGTATCCGACTGTGACGCAGTACGGGACGTTGCCGCCAACCATCGCTATAGGCCATCGCAGGCGCAGGGGGCGGCAATCTCTGTGCTTCGCGGCATGGACAACGAGTGTGTCACATTCACTTCACGGTTTGGCGATCCTGTCGATAAAGCCTACATCGATGCAGTCCAGCAGGGCTATCTGCCGGAAAGTGCTCTCGACAATGCGCTCATTCGTCTCTTCACCGCGCGGATCAAGCTTGGCATGTTCGATCCTCCTGAGATGGTGCCATACGCAAAGATCGATGAGAAGGAGCTTGATAGCGCGGAACATCGTGCAGAGGCACGCAAGCTGGCAAACGAGTCCATGGTATTGCTGAAGAATGACGGACTGCTTCCCCTGAAACCGGCAATTCGGAAGATCGCCGTCGTAGGTCCACTTGCCGACCAGACTAGGCCGCTGATCGGAAACTATGCCGGGCAGCCAACTCATATCGTGTCTATCCTCGACGGTCTTCATGCCGAATTCCCAGACGCAACCATCAATTTTGTGCCTGGAACGCAGTTTCTTCGCGCGGATGGAACCGCAGTACCGGACGCTCTGCTGACGACACCCGACGGCAAGCCTGGCCTCAAAGCCGACTACAACGAAGGCATGCAGAGAGGACAGGTAGCCACAGGAGCGAATACTAAGCCGATCGTCAGTCGCACAGAGTCCAACGTCAACCTCATCGACAGCAATCTGCCGGCGGAGATTGCCGGAAGGAAAACCTTCGGTGTGCAATGGTCCGGATTTCTCACGCCAACGGAGACCGGAGACTTTCTCCTGGGCATTCGCTGCGAAGGGTTCGGGAGAGTTACCGTTGATGGCAAGCAGGTAGCAACGGCCTTCGGTGGTGGCACGCGCGGACTCTCGTCCGGTGTGGGACGCGTTCACTTGCAAAAGGGACAGAAGGTTGCGCTCGAAATTGCCTATGGAACCCGGAATAGTAAGCCGCATGCGGAACTGATCTGGGCGAAGGCGAACAACGGGCCATCGCCTGAAGCGATTGCCGCGGCGAAGAATGCGGATGTCGTCATCGCAGTCGTCGGAATCACCAGCCAACTTGAGGGGGAAGAGATGCCGGTGAACGAACCCGGTTTTCTCGGCGGAGATCGCACCAGCATCGACCTGCCTCAGCCAGAAGAGGATTTGGTAGAAGCTGTAGCCGCGACGGGTAAGCCTCTCGCCGTCGTTCTCATGAATGGCAGCGCTCTGGCTGTCAACTGGATCAATGAGCACGCCAACGCCATTCTTGAGGCCTGGTACCCCGGCGAAGAGGGCGGTGCCGCAGTGGCTGAAACCCTTAGTGGAAAAAACAATCCTGCCGGCCGGTTGCCCGTTACGTTCTACACCGGTGTCGCCCAGTTGCCCAACTTCGAAGACTACGGGATGGCAAACAGGACCTACCGCTACTTCACCGGCAAGCCGCTATATCCATTTGGTTATGGGCTGAGCTACACGAAATTCAGCTATAGCAACCTTCATGTGCCCGAGCTTGCTGTCGCTGCAGGGCAGCCCGTGGGTGTCGATGTGACGGTGACCAACGCCGGCCAGCTTGCAGGAGATGAGGTTGTTCAACTCTACCTCAAGTTCCCTCCGGTCAAGGGAGCACCGCTCATCGCCCTGAGGGGATTTCAACGCATTCATCTCGATCCCGGCGCAAGCCAGAATGTCCATTTCGAGTTGAAGGCACGCGATCTGGGCATGGTGACCGAGGATGGCAATCCGATCATCGCTCAAGGGGACTACACCGTCAGCATCGGTGGAGGCCAGCCTGACACCGGAGCGCCTGGCGTCACCGGTCAGTTCCACGTCGACGGCCAATATGCATTGCCTGAATAATGCGCAAGGGTGAGTCGAACGAGACAAAACGATTAGCGATTCACCGAGCGCCTCCACGACCGCGCTCGGGAAAGGAGATGCAATCAATGTCGAAATCAGTGAACCACATTGCTCTCACTCGTCGAGAGGCGCTCATTCTTTCGGCGACGGCCGGAATAGGCATTGCTGCTGGCAGCCCTGCATTCGCTTCCGATAGCATCAAGACCGCAGCACACCAGGAACCTGGCAACTGCTCGACGCCGCGCTCGGCGATTGCCAGGACGCAGTATGGCAAGGTGCGAGGATTTGTCGATGGAGATGTCCTGACATTCAAAGGAATTCCCTACGGTCACACCACGGCAAGGGAGAATCGCTGGCTGCCGGCCAAGCCGCCGGAGCCATGGATCGACGAATATCCAGCGCTGGTTTATGGGGCGAACTGCCCGCAAAACCTGCATACATGGACAAGCCCTGAACAGACTTTCATCCAGGATTGGGATGACGGCTGGCAGAGCGAGGACATGCTCAAGTTGAATATCTGGACGCCCAGCTTGAGTGGCAGGTGCCCGGTGATGTTTTACATTCACGGCGGAGGATACAGCTTCGGATCTTCTTACGAACTGCCCTCGCATGAGGGTGCGCAGATGGCGCGCCACCACGATGTCGTACAGGTTTCGGTCAATCATCGTCTCAACATTCTCGGCTTCTTCGATGCCTCGGTGATTGGTGGCTCCGCCTACGAAGACTCCGTTAACGTTGGTATGACCGATCTTGTGGCGGCGATGCAGTGGGTTCACAACAATATTGAGAGTTTCGGCGGTGATCCGGATCGAGTGATGATTTATGGGCAGTCCGGTGGCGGATCGAAGGTGACCACACTGATGGGCATGCCCTCGGCGGCAGGACTCTTCCATCGCGCTGCTGCACAATCGGGTGGTGGTGGAAACATACCCAGCAAGGAGCAGCAAAGGGAAGTTGCCCGGCTCGTGATGAAAGAGCTTGGGCTCGCACCGAACGATATCGCATCTCTGCAGATGATGGAATGGAGCAAGCTGGCTGCGGCCGGCAACGCGGCTGTCGCCAAGATCAATCCGCCAGGCCCACCCATGATGGGACCGGGAGCACCTGGCAATCCGCGCGTTGGCTGGAGCCCATGCATCGACGATAAGGTCATTAACATGCGCTCGTTTTTTGATACCGCTCCGGAGATCTCGAAAAATGTGCCGATGCTGATCGGCTCGGTGACGGAGGAAGGTAACCACATGTCCTCGCGGCCTACCGAAGAAGAGTGGCACGCCAACCTGGCCAAGGCTTACGGTGATGAAAAGGCAACCGCCATTATCGCGACTTTGAAGAAGGGATATCCGCAAAAGAAAGCCCAGACCTTGTCGTACATGTGTAGCGGCAATCCCGGATTGAATGGTCTTGCCATGCGCAACAACGTTGTGAAGATGGCCGGATTGAAGCACCAACTCAGGGCTGCGCCAGCGTATACGTACTACTTCACTTGGCAGACCCCGATCCTCGACGGCCTCCCTGGCGCGTGGCACACTGCTGATCTCCAATTCTGCTTCGACAACACAAAGCGCTGCGAGCAAGGAACGGGCAACACACCCGAGGCGCAAGCCTTGGCGAAGAAGATGGCTGCGTCATGGGCTGCATTTGCGGCAACTGGAAACCCGAGCATACCGGGCCTGGCTTGGGAGCCCACCGACCCTGAGACCAACAGGACGATGATCTGGGATAACGAGTGCCACATGGTCAACGACCCAGACGGAGAAGCGCGCAAGATCATATCCGCATGAACGCTTCGACCGCGTCCCGAATCTCGAAAATGGGCGTGTGGATTCGCCTTGGCCTATTTGACTATTGGGCTCTCCTTCATTCACAAGCTGTCGCCGTGGCGGGGCAGAGCACTCGACTTTAATTGTCTGCACGTTGCACTACACGCTGATGTTCGAGACCCTTCCGAGTGACCGGACGCAGCGTGACCGTTGCAGTATGCAAATTTGAGATGGCTGCCGAAGAAATTGCCTTGCTCACATCACCTTGGAATGGGATTTCCATACCTCGCCAATGCTTCGGCATGCATAGCGTACCCATCCCAAAGCGTTATGATGCCTCCATGAATGCGTTGTCATCGCGGCAGATTGCACGGTCGATCGTCAGGTACGGCATTAAGCCCGCTGTGATTGCGGTCTATTTCGTGCTGCTTGCGCTACTGTGGACATTTCCTTTGCAGCCTCTGATTGCTTATCCATTCGTATTTCTCTTCTTCGGAGCAATTGTCTGCAGCGCCTGGTTTTGTGGTTTTCTTCAGGTTTGTAGGCAATTGCAATGTCCTATGTCCTGCTCGCATTCTTTGTTTTTGCTCCTGGTACTCAATCGCTGTTGGTAAAGAGTCACGAACCTATGTCGCTGCCTATATCGTATGCGCCATTGCGATCACCGTGGTCAGCGTGGCGCGCAGGAAAACCGAGAATGCGATCCGCGTTGCGCGGGATCAACTGGAGGTGCGCGTGCATGAGCGCACAGCCGAACTGCAGCGCTCCAATCGGGAGATTCTTGAACGCGAGCGCAATTTGCGGCGTCTGACAGAGGCTATCCCGCAACAGATATGGTCGGCAGACGAGACGGGTTGCATCGAGCATTGCAATCGCGATCTCATCCAGTATGCGGGCAGAAGTGCTGAGGAGTTGAGCGGAGAAGAGTTCTTTGACATTTTTCACCCCGAAGACGTCGGGCTCTTTCGCCAGAGCTGGGATGCAGCACGCAGTTCGGGAGAGATGCTTGAGGCGCAGGTGCGCATCCGCAGCGCGGCAGGAACCTATCGATGGTTTCTGGTGCGCAGCATTCCGCAGGAAGATGCCACCGGCGCAATTGCGCAGTGGTACGGCGTGCACATCGATATCGAAGAGCAACAGCGAGCGCAACAGCGCATGCTGCAGGCGCACGAAGAAGAGTCGCGCTTTCCACGGACCATGAGCATGGCAGAGATGGCCGCACTGATTGCCCATGAACTCAATCAGCCGCTCACAGCCTTGGTGACTCACGCGTCTGCGTGCAGGCGCTGGCTTCGCGCTAAGCCCATAAATGTGGCGCGTGCCACTGCCGCTGCAGACCGCATGGTGCGAGACAGCACACGTGCCGGCGCGGTCATCAACCGCGTGCGGTCGCTGATCGGCAAAGCAGATTTTGTTCGCCAACCAACGGATGTAAACGAGCTGGTAGCAGACTGCGTACGGTTGTTGCGTCATGACTCGATTCGGCGCGGAGTTTCAGTCAAGCTGCAGCTGGCGGAGGGGCTGCCTCGCCCAGGATCGATGCAGTACAGATTCAACAGGTGCTGCTGAATCTGGCCAGGAACGGCATGGATGCAATGAAGGACGTGCAGGGGCCACGCATTCTGGAGATTTGCTCTGCGATGCTAAATGAGGCGACAATCGTCTTCTTAGTCTGTGACAAGGGGCTTGGCTTTGAAGAGGGCGTAGAGGAGAAGGTATTTGAGCCATTCTTCACGACCAAGCCGAAGGGAGCAGGCATGGGGCTCGCGATCCGTCGCAGCATTGCCGGGGCGCATGCGGGGCGAATCCGGGCTGTGCGATCGGAGCATGGAACTGTGTTTGAATTCACTCTCAAGGTATGAAGGGATGACAATCAGCGACCTCGAAGTGCAGGAGACCGTGTTCATTGTCGACGATGACCCATCTGTGTGCGAAGGTCTGAGCAATCTCGTTGAGTCGGCAGGCCTGTGCGCTCAGAGCTACTCTACGGCAGAGGAGTTTTTCGAGAATTGGCACGATGGGATGGCGGGTTGTCTTGTGCTTGACCTGAGATTACCAAGGATGAGCGGCCTGGATCTGCAAGTAAAGCTGGCAGAGTCTCAAATGAAGATTCCGGTCATCATCATGAGTGCCTATGCCGATATTGCGACCGTGCGCAATGCGCTAAAGAGGGGCGCTGTGGAATTTCTAGTAAAGCCTTTTCAGGATGCCGAACTATTGCTGGCAGTGGAGCAGGCGTTCGCACTGGACCGTGAACGTCGGCAGAGAGATGACGTTGTGAATTCGATCAAGTCGCGGTTTGAGACGCTCACGGAGCGTGAACGCGAAGTGCTGGAACTCGTGACGGCAGGGTTCCTGAACAAACAGATTGCCGACAAGCTCTGTCTTAGCCTGGTTACGGTCAAGATGCATCGCGGTCAGGTGATGAAAAAGATGGGAGTAAAGACAGTTCCCGACCTGGTGAGAATGTGGGGAGCGTTTCGCGGCTTTCGGAGTTAGTTTGTGCCGGCATAGAGTTGCCGGGCATAAAGATCGTATAAAGATCATATATAGAAAGGTTTAGAGCTGAATGCGTTAGAAAAAACATACCTTTGTATAGGTTGTGCCATAACAAGCATCACTCTACTCTTCAGCCATAGCGGTAAAGCAATTGAGATGTTCTTACCGATGCCCGCGCTAAGGGCTTGCTCTTTAATGCCGCTATTCCTGTAGCTGCCTCCGACTTCATCCGGAGGCGATGTAACGAAACAGAAAAATCAGCGAGAACTTATCCCTTGCGATGCAAGCGATGTCTCGCAGGAGGTGTCATGCGCACACAGGCGTTGCTGGCGGAGTGTCTTCTCTCAGGCTTTTTTGCTATAGCCTGCCTGCGTGCACGTGCGGGCTCCTCAGACATGCAAAGCCTCACGCTGAAAGGCATGTTTGCATTGAGCAGCAGGCTTGAGCGGCTACGCCGTTCGCGATGGCAGTGGTTCTGCATGGTGCTTTTGCTGGTTCTCATGCGCATGCAGGCAGGTGCGCCGCTCATAGCGGAGCTCACAGTTGCAGTTGAGTTCATCATCTTTCTTGCGCTGCCCGCTGCCAAAGAAATGCCTGGGGGGCTTCACGCATGACGCAGTTATTCGAGGCCTGTGACTTTCTTTCAGCCGCGCGTAAAAAGCTGCGCTTTGGCACATTCTCCCGTGAGCCCCTTTCGCTGCTGCGCATTGAGTGGAAGGGCAATACCGTGGCCTGCGACTGGTTAATGCGCCCGAGCGATCCATGGGACAGATACGTGCCCGATCAGGTGGCAAGGGAAAACCAGACTATGCAGGCTCTACGCGACGCCTTGGATCTGCGTGAAGCGATCTTCAAGAGTTTTCCGTCCGTCATGTACGCGAACCTTCGCATGTTTCAGGAAAACGCAGACCATCGGCTCGAATTGCTCATGACTGGAACGATCTGCCGCACGAATGAAGTATTGCATCGCATTCCTTCCGTTACCATGCGGGCCAAGCTGTGCGGCTTTCAATTCACGCTGGCGGATGGAATGCTCAAAAGTCTCGTTCCTGTATCAGCCTGGTAATTGCAACGAATTGGATTTTATGCCGGGGCGGAATAGTTGGTCTGAAGTCCGGCGCCGGGACACATTAACTGTTTTCGAAACGCGCAATACCGATTCGAAATTCAAAAAGTGAGCTAAGGAGGGGGAACTTATGGCTGCAACAACCTCGCAAGGCAAGTCATTCACAACTTTCATCGTGGGGATAACCGTAGCTGCCGCAGGGATTGCTTACTGGTCCAGTGGGCTCGGCAAAATTACCTGCGTTGTCGGACTCGTCGTCGTTGCTTTATCGTTGGCCGGATTTCTCAAGATCAAACCGCTTGAAGGCAAGACCGGAACTCCAGTGCAGCCATTTGTGATGCAGCTGGCCGGCGTCGGCGCTGCTTTGCTGGGCTGGGTCATTGTCCTGTTCGGCATTCATCTGTCGTCTGCCGTAACTGGCAGGCTGATAACTGCGCTTGTTGGTTTGGCAGTTTCGCTGGTTGGCGTGCTTTATTTCCTGCCTGCAGCATCCAACAAAAATGCCATCTGGAAGGCCTGATATTCGCGTTCCCCCATCTTCATCAGCGAAGACAAAACACCACCATGGAGCTGAATCGATGAGAATTGCTCGCTTCGCAACCTATATCTGCGCCGTCGCCTTCGTCCTGGTGGCATGCGCATCAGTCGTGGCTCGTGCCGATTCGGCAGCCGAGTTGAAGGACGCCGCCGGCAAGGCGCCAACCACTGCCGTTCTCGCAAACGGCGATCCCGGAGGCTCGATTACAGGCACGATCAACGATGTGCCTGTTTCCGATTCGAAAGCAGGCCTCACCCTCGGCGATGTAGCCAACCAGGTAGGCCAGAACAAGATCGGCATCAACTTCACCTGGACTCTAATCACCGGCTTTCTCGTTATGTTCATGCAGGCTGGATTCGCCATGGTTGAAGCTGGACTATGTCGCGTGAAGAACGCCAACCATACCTACATGATGAACTTCTTCGTGTATGGGTGCGGTCTGTTCGCCTACTGGCTCATCGGCTTCTGCATTCAGATGGGAGGTGCGGCCGGCAACGGCAACTTAGGTGGATTGGCCTCGCTGAATGGCGAGCATGCCCTGTCGCTCTTCGGCACCAACTGGGGCATCTTCGGTCAGCAAGGCATGTTTCTGGCCGGGCACACTTATGACGTGGGCGTGATGGTGCTATTCCTCTTCCAGATGGTGTTTATGGATACGGCGCTGACAATCGTGACCGGAGCCTGCGCCGAGCGCTGGAAGTTCCTTACCTTCTCCGTATCATCTGTGCTCATGGGCGCTTTCACCTATCCGCTGTTCGCCAATTGGGCGTGGGGTGGGGGCTGGCTGGCGCAGCTTGGTGCGAATGCCGGCCTCGGAAAAGGCTATTGCGACTTCGCCGGATCAGGCGTGGTGCACGCGGTGGGTGGCGTGACCGCTCTGGCGGTAGCCCTCATCGTTGGTCCGCGCGTGGGCAAGTTCAATCGCGATGGCTCAAGCAATGCGATCATCGGCCACGATATTTCGGCCGTGCTGATCGGCTGCTTCATCCTCGCTTTCGGATGGTTCGGCTTCAATCCAGGCAGCACTCTGGGCGCTTCGGCTGCTGGTTGTCTCCGCATTGGCTCGGTAGCGGTAAACACAATGCTGGCCGGTTGCACCGGCACCTTCGGCTCCATCATCTACATGTGGTGCTTGAAGGGTAAGCCTGATGCCTCGATGGCCGGTAACGGCCTGCTGGCCGGGCTGGTTGCAATCACTGCACCCAGCGGCTTCGTCAATCCAACCGGCAGCGCTATTATCGGATTAATCGCCGGTGTGCTCGTCTGCCTCAGCGTCTCATTCGTTGAGAACACGCTCAAAGTTGACGATCCAGTGGGTGCGATCTCGGTTCACGGCGCCTGCGGCCTGTGGGGCGTTCTCTCTGTCGGTCTCTTCGCCGATGGCACAAGCAACTATGGCGGTGCTTGGAACGGCGTAAACGGTTCGGTCACCGGGCTGTTCTATGGCGACGCAAGCCAGCTCGTGGCGCAGCTTATCGGCATCGCGACTCTGGTGGGATTTGTCTTCTCATTCAGCTACGTTCTGAACTGGGTGCTGGATATGATCCTTGGCCAGCGCGTTTCAATCGAGTCTGAAGTGGAAGGTCTCGATCTTCCCGAGATGGGGCAGATCGGCTATCCGGAGTTTATCTTCCGTCCGGAGCCGGATATTCTGCTTGCGGCTGAAAAGGCGGCCGTTGCATAAATTCTTCTTCGGCGCGACACGCTGTATGTCACTCGTTCAGCATGCAGCGTGTCGACGATAAAGCGAAGAAGTTCTAAGCTCACAAGTTTTGCGAAGAGCATTCTCCTGAAGCAGCAAGGCACTGTAAGCTGGTGTCTTGCTGCCCCCTTTTCCTGTTTCTCCGGAGACGTGATATGAAATTTGACATCCACAGCCAAACCGAAAGCGATGAAATGGCGCTGGCTACAACTGCTGCACCGCTTGCGTTGCCAGGAGAGCTGAACCAGCATGGCGCCGCATTGCTGATGCAGATGTTCCGGGACCCACGCGTGCTGGAAGAGGAAGAGCGCAAAGAACTGGTAGCTCAGCTCCGCACCGCGGTAGAGTTGCAACCCAATGTGTCTGAGATAAGAGTTTTGCTGGGCATGGCGCTCTGCGTCGATCTGCAGGCGCAGGAGGCCCTGGAACAACTGCGTGAGTCCGTTCGCCAGGCGCCGGATTGTTTTATTGCGCGCCTCAAGTTCGGTGAGCTGCTCATGCGCTTGCGTGTCTGCAGGCAGGCCGCTGAAGAAACCCAGAAGGCCGCCAAGCTCGCGTCGAATGCCGCGCAGGCCGATCTGGCTCGTAGGCAGGCAGCCGCCATTCGTACCATGCTCCGCGAAGGCATCGAACGCGGCGGCTACGGAGGCTTGTTGTCTCGCGCATTTTCCTTTGCGCGCAAAACCAGGCAGCGGCAGACCGCTCCTGTCCCTGTCAAGTAGGAGAGAATGCCTGCATCCCTGCAACTGGCGCTTTTGATCGCCATCCTGCTGCCCGCCAGTAAGATTGCCGCGTCCGTCAGCACGCGCTTCGGCATCCCCGCTATTCTCGGCGAGTTACTCGTGGGCGTCGTGGCTGGTCCCGGCTGCCTGAACATGCTCCACATGCACCTCTTCAGCGGCACGTCCGCCACGGACGCATTTATGTTGCTGGCGCAGATCGGTGGCCTGGTGCTGATGTTCATCGCCGGCCTCGAGACCGACATCGAGCGCATGCGTGAAGCGAGCGCTACCGCGTTTCTGGTTGCATTATCGGGTGTGATCTGGCCCTTTTTCCTCGGCGCAGGTGTAGCGCATCTGTTCGGTCTCTCCTGGAATACATCTTGTTTCCTTGGCGGTGCGCTCACCGCAACGAGCGTATCGATCTCAGCGCGCACGCTCATGGATGCAGGACGAATGACCAGCCCTGAAGCATCTGTGATCCTCGGCGCTGCGGTGATCGATGATGTTATGGGGCTTTTTGTCCTCGCCTTTCTTGCCGCATCCTGCAGCGCGAAAAGTGGGGATGTATTTGGCGTTGCGCCCATGCTCTCAGACTGGCTTGTTGAGCACTACCCCTCGGCAGCACAACATCCGCTCGCCGTGCAAATGACGCTGATCGCCATCTGTGTCGCAGCATTCTTTTTCGTGGCTTACGGCGCGGCACAGCGCTGGGCCGATCCGCTGATGCGCGTCTTTCGCAGGCTCGATGCGAACGAGGCCGTCACGAGCTGCGTGCTGGCGCTGGTGCTGATTTACGCCGTCAGCGCGGAGTGGCTCGGCAGTGTGGCAGGAATTACCGGCGCTTACCTGCTGGGCTATGTTTTCGCTGGGGCGAAGCTCAAGACGTTGATCGAGCGCACATTTGCCGCCATCGGTCACGGCCTGTTGATTCCACTCTTCTTTGTATCCATCGGCCTCTCAAGCAACTTTCGTGCGCTGGGCGGACACTGGTTGCTCCTTGCGGCGATCTTCGTCGTAGCCATCGTCAGCAAACTGATCGGCTGCGGCACGGCGGCGCTCTGTATGGGCATGGGCAGTGTACGCAGTTTCCGCGTTGGCTGCGGCATGATCTCCAGAGGTGAGGTCGGATTGATCGTAACTGCGATGGGTGCAAGCACCGGTATATTCAAAGATCCCGAGGTGGCCGTCATGGTCACGGTGGTCCTGCTGACGACGCTGATCACCCCGCTTCTCATGCGCGGCGCATTCGCTCTCAAATCTGCCCAGGAAAGAGAAGAAGAATACGCGGCAGAAGGTGAACCTGAAGTACTTGACTCTGCTGACTATTCTTCCATGGTTCAATCGCAAGCCGAAGCGTGATACAAGTGAAGCACTCGTCGCATCTTTGTACACATGCAGGTACTTCTGAAGATTCACAGGTTCCGGTTGCTAATTGAGAGTTTGCCTGTTTGCCGAAGAACAGTTTGTGGAACGGCCGGATCAATGAGATCCGGCCATTGATTTATGGGGTTAAGGAGAAGCGATTCTGAGGGCTTTTTGAAACAGCCGATACTTGCTTGCGGATATCGTGGAGAACGGTACGCTGATGCTAAAGTTCGTGTCGGACGCACACCTCCGAGTTGCGTTCATCATCAAGCTGCTCGCGTAGTTGTTCGTTGTCCTGGTGAAGGGAATCGGGATCTTCGATCTGCCGCACGGCGACTACGTCTCCGCGTTTTCAGCAGGTTGGCGAATCGATGAGGTAATTCCTAAAGAGGAAGACATTGCTGCGCAGGATGATGTGCGGAGCTAGGCGTGTGAGGGGCGGAGGCGTGACATTACTCAGGATGTAATTCAGGAGTGACTCGAGAGCCCGCTTGCCTTGCGTATACGGTCGCTGATACAGCGTAGCCAGTATCTTTCCCGATTCGATATAGGGTACTAATTCCGGAAATAGGTCTGTAGTAATGACCTGGATTTTGCTCAGCATGCCACGTTCTTCAAGCGCTTTGAGGATGGGCATGCTATTTGCCGTGCTGATGTAGAGACCCAGTGGATGTGGTTTCTTCGCCAATAGGGACTCTGCCTGCCTGGATGCAACATCGGGCTGCTCATGCGACTCCAAGGCAGGAAGCAGTGACAGATGCGGCGCATGGACGGCCACATATGCAGCGAATCCGCGCAGTTTTTCCGCATGGTCCACAGTGCGCAGGTCCCCCGTGATGGTCGCAAGCGAGCCGGTCTTATGAATTGTGCGCGAAAAAAGCTCTGCGGCGATGGCTCCGCTGGTGTGTGCGTCTACAGTGACCGCGGCTAGACGCGCACTGCGCGGCGCGTCGGTTGCGACACAGATAACAGCAGTGCCGCGCTGCGTCAATTGACGTAGCGCGGCCTCGATACGGGTTGGATTACCTGGAGCGATCAGCACGCCATCGAATTTCTGCTCGGAGTCGGCGGAGAGTAGTTCGACGTCTCCCTGATCGAGCCGCGGGAAGTCGCGAAACACAAGTTCGACATTGACCGCCATCGATCCGGCGACCGCGGCACGGACGCCCGCGCGGAGAGAATCGAAAAAGGAGGCGATTTCGCGCGGAAAATAAACGCCGATGCGGACGCGTCGATTGAGTTTGAGGGCGCGTGCCGCAAAGTTCGGTTCGTAGCCGAGTTGCGTCGCTTTTTGCAGAACACGTTTGCGTGTGGCGGGGCTGATGTCCGAACGTCCATGCAGCGCACGATCCACAGTGCCGATGGAGATGTTCAAAGCCTTGGCAATGTCTTTTATGCTGGGCGGCTTCATGATTCTATTGCACCATACCAAAGAGACATGATGCCCGGGTACAAACGGACGTCAGAAGGTCCGTGATGTGTGGCGGCAAAAAGAGATTGGGACATTTGCCAGCAGTTTCAAAGGACAGATAGGCCCACACGACGTTCTTCTCGTGAAGTTGACGCGAAGGTAACCCGCGCTAGGCAGATCACGCTGTCATTTGAGTGCAGTGCGAGGGAGAAATGCTCGTCCTGTGCGCCGCACTCTTGACACCTGACATCGCGGCGTGTACGTTAACGATTTGGCGCGCACTGCTCCACTTTTTGTATGCATAAACGTACTGATATTGATTCGACGCCGAGCAATTGAGGATCGAGCCCGATGGATGACGTGAACCAACAGGACACTGTTCGATGCTGGGAAGAACAGGTCGTAATTCCAACTTATCCCACTCTCGATGCAGATCCGAATCCGATGTTTCTGGAGAAGAGGGTTTATCAGGGAAGCAGCGGCAAGGTTTATCCCAATCCGTTTACCGACAAGGTTTCACTCGAAAAGACTGATCGCGCCTATCGTGCGATTTTTCTCGAGAATCAATACATTCAACTGATGATTCTTCCCGAGATCGGCGGAAGAATTCACGCGGGCAAGGATAAGACAAACCAATACGATTTCTTTTACCGGCAAAACGTCATTAAGCCCGCGCTCGTAGGCCTGCTCGGTCCATGGATCTCAGGCGGTGTCGAGTTCAACTGGCCGCAGCATCACCGGCCATCGACGTACATGCCGGTTCACGCGCGGACCGAGAAGCACGACGATGGCGGCATTACCGTTTGGTTGAGCGAGCATGATCCGATGTTGCGGATGAAAGGCATGGTGGGCATTTGCCTTTCGCCCGGCAAGTCGCTGGTTGAAGCCAGGGTGCGGCTTTATAACCGGACGCCGTTGGCGCAGACATTTCTGTGGTGGGCCAATGTCGCGGTACGTGTGCATGACCAGTATCAGGCGTTTTTTCCGCCCGATGTCACGTTCGTTGCAGATCATGCCAAGCGCGCGGTCACTTCGTTTCCGGTTGCGCGCAATCTCTACTATGGCGTGGATTATAGGCCGGGAACAGATATCTCCTGGTACAAGAACATTCCGGTTCCGACTTCGTACATGGTGACCGAGTCCAGGTTCGATTTTTTCGGTGGGTACGATCATGCACGGCAGGCAGGGCTTGTACATACCTCCAATCACCGGGTTGCACCGGGAAAAAAGCTCTGGACGTGGGGCAATGCGGAGTTCGGCTATGCCTGGGATCGAAATCTTACCGATGAAGATGGGCCGTATGTTGAGCTGATGGCCGGCGCGTTCACCGATAATCAACCGGATTTCTCCTGGCTGCAGCCGTACGAGACCAAGACGGTCAGCCAATACTGGTATCCGATTCAGAAGATTGGTCCGGCAAAAAATGCGAACAGGGAAGTCGCACTGAATCTTGAATTCGAAGACGGCGCCTCACACGTAGGCGTTGCAGCGACCGCAAACCGATCCATCCGTGTAGTGCTTATATGCGATGGCAAATCGCTTCTTGATAAAGTGACTAAGATTGCTCCCGACAAGCCGTTTCTCGAGGCTGTTGCGACGAAAAGCGTGCCGGCTGCGAAGTACATACTGCGGGTTGAAGATACAGCAGGACATGAAATTCTCTCGTATCAGCCGGTGGAGCACAACAAACGCGAACTGCCGAATCCAGCGACCGAGCCGGCAAGCCCCGCGGAGATTGGGAGTATCGAAGAGCTTTTTCTGACCGGACTGCATCTCGAACAGTATCGCCATGCTACGCGCTCTCCTGAGGCTTATTGGTTGGAAGGATTGAAGCGCGATCCCGAGGATGTGCGGCTCAACAATGCCATGGGGCTCGCACACTTCCGCCGAGGAGAATTTGCAGCTGCCGAAGAACATTTTGGGCGTGCAACGCGGCGCCTAAGCAGACGCAATCCAAATCCTCAGGATGGAGAGCCTTTCTACAACCTTGGGCTTGCGAGGCTTTACCAGGGAAAGGAAAGCGACGCGTACGAGGCTTTTCATAAGAGCATTTGGAACTATGCGTGGCAGAGCGCTGGAAACTATGCGCTTGCTTCGATCAGCGTGAACCGAGGGGAGCTGACCCTGGCACTGGAGCAGGTGGAACAGAGCCTGCTGACCAACGCGCAGAGTTTGAGCGCGCGCGGGCTGAAGGCATCGATTTTACGAAAACTGGGACGGTCAACAGAGGCTCAGGCTGTTGTGGAAGAAACGCTCAAGATCGATCAGCTGGATTTTCGGGCCATGGCGGAGAGCTTTCTCTTGCTACGCAGCCGAGAAAGCCTTCTCGCGCTGCTTCACTTTCTTCAGCAAGACTGGCAGGCGCTTCTTGATGTGGCATACAGTCTTGCATGGGAAGGTTTGCAGGAAGATGCATTCGTGCTGCTGCAGAGCTGCATTGAGCAAGCGCAGTGGGACGCTCCGATGCTGTGGTACTCGCTGTCGTGGCTGTCGCGGCGATTGCGTCGGGAGAGAGAAGGGGCTGAGTTTTTGGCAAAGGCGGAGGCGGCGTCTTCCCGTTATTGCTTCCCGGCGCGGCTGGAAGAGATGCTCGTGCTCGAGGATGCCGTGAGAAGAAATCCATCCGCGGCCAGGGCTTGTGCATATCTTGGAAATCTCTACTACGACAAGCGCCGCTACGAGGATGCGATTCGTTCGTGGAGGCATTCTGTCGAGTTAGATGACACGTTTTCAATTCCTCTGCGGAATCTTGGTATCGCGGAATTCAATGTGCTGCACGATGCAGAGGCTTCAAACCGGATGTATGCAAGCGCTTTCCACGCCAACCCTAAAGATGCAAGGGTACTGTATGAGTGGGATCAGCTCAGGAAACGGGCCGGCCTTGCTTCTCCTGAGGAACGTCTGTGCAATCTGCGGCAGCACACGGCATTGGTAGCGGAGCGCGACGATCTGACGGTCGAGTTGATCACGCTTCTCAATCAGGCGGGGCAGCATCGTGAAGCACTTGCAGAAATTGGCCGCAGACGATTCTCCCCGTGGGAGGGAGGCGAAGGACTGGTCTCGGCACAGTACGTTTATGCACATCGGGCACTAGGCAGAATCGCGTTGCGCGAGGGAGCATTCCAGGAAGCACTGGATCATTTCGAGGCTGCCCGGCGCTACCCCGAAAACCTTGGCGAAGGCAAGCATCTGCTTACGCTCGAACGAGATCTCGATTATTTTTCCGGTCTGGCGGCGCAGCAGCTTGGCGACGCGGAGACCGCTCAATGTTTCTGGAAAGCGGCGGCAGCTCCTTTGCCCAGTCCAGGAGCTCATTCTTACTTCCAGGCACTTGCGCTGCAATCGCTGCATCAGCCTGAGGCTGGACATCAGGTCTTGAAAGATCTCGAGCAATACGCCAAAGATATGCTCAGTACAAAATCCAGGATCGATTACTTTGCCACTTCACTTCCGAATCTTCTGCTCTTTAAGGACGATCTCGTGAAGCGCAATCGGATTGAAGCTCATACGCTTCTTGCACTGGTGAAAGACGGTGTCGGCGATCGTGCTGTGGCCGCTGGGCTGTTGCGCGATGTTCTTGCAGAAGATCCGAATCACTTGTTTGCGAGCGAAATGTTCTGCTGGATGACTGGCGAAGAATCGCCTGCGAGCACGGTAGCTGAGGCGCGCCGGTTTTCATGATCGTTACGGTGGATACCCGCCCGGTACGGTGACGCGAATCATCATTCCGTTCCAGGGCTGCATACGACGTTACGTTTCTGCCCGTGTATTCTCTTCCTGATGCTCTTCCCGCCGTTTTCGTCTGCGCACTCTTTACCATCGGGCGCGATGTCGGAATTAAGGGAACGGGCTGATGTGAAAGCCCTGACATCGCGATTGATTGACCATTCTGTTTCACTGGTCGGGCTCGTTCTGACGTTTTCAAGAAAATATCAACAAAATACTGATATTCCAATTTTTAAAACGCCGGTTGCCTATCGCCCAATCTCGATTTCGGCAGAGATTATGGGAAGATTTTAGAGTCCCCGATAGGGGATCGGTAACCCCCCGGCCTTCAGGCGACGGATAGGGCTAGGCTTGGAAGGATGGAAGACTACAAGCGTGGCAGCCACACGGTGTGGGACTGCAAGTATCACCTGGTATAGACGACGAAGTACCGGTATGAAGTTCTTGCGGAAGATGTGGGGTAGCGATGTTGCGAGTTGCTTCGGGAGATCGCAGATAGTCAGGAGATTGTGATGTACGCCGGATCGATCAACCGGGACCATGTTCATTTGCTGATCGGAATTCCGCCGTACATCTCAGTGTCCCGGGCAATGCAGTACCTGAAAGGGAAGAGTTCACGCAAACTGCTAAGCGAATATGCTCAACTGCGCAAGCGGTATTGGGGCCAGCACCTGTGGGCACGGGATTACTGGGTTGCCACGAGCGGTAA